>NZ_JASATW010000041.1:0-28551 GCF_030405905.1 Sphaerothrix gracilis Ecp01 | reverse complement strand
AAAACGTTGCTGGCACTGCGATCGCTGTGTTGTCTATACGCTTGTGCGTTGCCATGCTGTTGTTCTATACGCTGTAATGCGATCGCTTTTATACTTGCAAGCCCTCTTCTGTATTTGCTTTATTTCGTAAAAGCGTTGCTGTATAAGCGTTTTAGCGTCTTTACTTGCGCGATCGCTTCTTGCCTCTGCGTTGAAATACGCATAAAGATGTATGTATGCATTCAACTTGTTTACTTTAAGCGTATATTTTGAGTGTACATTCAGCGTGTACATATTGTGCCTTTCACTTGCATAGGAGACAGAACGCGGGTGCTATCCTATCGGCTTCTTTTCGGATGCGATCGCGCTAAGCTCAAGGAGAGCTTACAAGCATTCTTAGTGTGCTGCAGAACCCTGGGGCCATCCCTTCTTCGGACTCTGTGTCGAGCCCACAAAAGCGATTGCTGGCTGCTCTTACTCTACTTTGTATCAGTTCTTGGGCGATCGCGTTATTGACTTGGAAACTATCATTCACGCGATCGCTGGTGGTGAGGAACTGTTGTTGTTTCTCAGGAGCTTGGAAAACTCGAACTTTCTAGAAGCTTAGCATAGGCTGTTTCGTAGCATGATAGGCAAGAAAACTCCTCTCTGCCTCTATGAACACAGATAGCTCTGTCTCTGACAGCGTCATCGATCAAATGATCGACCTGCGATTGCAACTCGCTCAACTCGAACACAAAATTGATACCCTCATGCCCGCTTTCGTTGATGCCTGCGCAACTCAAGAGCTTACTCAGTTCAGACATGAACATGAAATCATTTGGCGTCGGCTTACGCCCGGCAGCCTCCTAATCTACCACTCCTGAGTTTTTGCAATAGAACCAAATTTCCTCCTCGCATTCACGTTTCGCTGCTTCACTCTATAGCTTCACCTAAAGTGAGAAAGAACCGAACAACCGAAGTATTTCCAGTCTTCGTGTTGAAGTGGAACACCACATGGTGGCGTCAAACGCTGCCAAATTCTGAGGCAACCCTTTCGCAATTGGCTTGACCACTACGTCGATGACGTGATGGAGACTGCCTGCGGCTTGCATAACTTCTGCCTAACACACCGAGCAAAGTCAGGTCATCTAATAGGTCAAGCGGCTTGACCCCGAACGGTGAGAGGATATGGTGACTTCAACCGATTCCTTTCTTATTTTCGATAAAGTCTAATGTGTCAGCTAGTGGCTTGATCAGAATTTTTGTGACATATGGGCTTTTCAATAAACAAGAACAAAGGTAGCAAACAATACCGACTACAAATCAAAGCTTAAGACAAGCCACAGTGAAGCTCGTAACAATTTCAATACACAACTCAACAAGTAGCAATTGTCGGAGTTAGCAATCTAAGGTAACACATATATACGTAATTTTACGTATACAGCATAAACAAATAGATACTGGATTTCGCCGAGAAAATTGGCTAAGAAGGTAATACTTAAATCTCCTTAAGAGCTTTCTTGTATAAGACTTTTTCCTGAGGTGTCTCCATGAGCAACAAATCAGGAACCTCAAATCAAATTATTTCACTTCCTCAAGGGGGTGGAGCGCTGCATGGCATTGGTGAGACCTTTTCGCCAAATCTGCATTTGGGTACAGGTAACTTTACTGTACCGATCGCGCTTCCCCCTGGTCGTAACAGTTTGCAGCCCCAGCTAGGCCTGGTCTATAGCACCGGCAATGGTAATGGGCCCTTCGGGTTGGGTTGGGGGTTGAGTATCCCTGGGGTGATGCGCAAAACCGCTAAAGGGCTGCCGCGGTATCGCGATCGCTCCGATAACCCCGCCGATCGAGATACCTTTGTTCTGTCAGGTGCAGAAGATCTGGTGCCGGTTGAGCAGGACTCAGGGTTGACCCGTTACCAGCCCCGCACGGAAGGGCTGTTTGCTCGCATTGAGCATCACTACGGTAACAGGAACAACTACTGGCAGGTTTTCAGCAAAGATGGTCTGGTGAGCTTCTACGGCACGCCTCGCCCCGAAAATAGCTTAGAAACCTGGCAAGATCCAGCCGTTATTGCTGACCCAGCGGATCCAGCCAAAGTTTATACCTGGAATCTATCGCGTACTGTCGATCCCTTTGGCAACAGCATTCTCTACGAGTACGAGCGAGATTTAGCGGAGAGCGAGACGAGGTCTTGGAATCAGCTCTATCTGAAACAAATTCAGTATGCAGACTATGGGGACCCCACCAACTCTAACTTCTTAGCCAGGGTCAAGTTTCACTATGGCGATCGCCCTGATCCGTTTTCCGAATATCGAGCCGGGTTTGAAATCCGCACACGTTGGCGGTGTACCTATATTCAGGTTCTGACTCAGCCAAATGAGGAGATTCTGACCCGCACTTATCATTGGGTGTATCTGGATCAGCGCACCGACCTGGACAATCTAGATCAGTTATTACCGCTGAATAACCTATCGTTACTGAGCCAGGTTAAAGTCGTCGGCCATGATGCCGATGCTACTGAAGCACTGCCCCCGCTGGAGTTTGGTTACAGTCGATTTGGGGCCGAAGGTCGCAATTTCTTCCCGTTAGAAGGTCAAGACCTACCGGCGAGGTCGCTGGGTAATCCTGAAATCGAGCTAGCTGACCTGTTTGGTAATGGGTTGCCCGACATTTTGGAGATGAACGGCACCGTGCGCTACTGGCGCAATTTGGGCAACGGCCAATTTGCGTTGCCCCAGGAGATGAAGACCGCTCCAGCAGGATTGCAGTTGGGCGATCCGGGGGTGCAGCTGATTGATGCCGATGGGGATGGGTGCATTGACCTGATGGTGCACCAAGAAGGGCTGTCAGGTTACTTTCCCCTACGGTATGGGGGACTTTGGGATCGAAAGTCCTTTAAGCGCTACGATATTGCCCCCAGTTTTGCCTTCGGCGATCCGGATGTGCAGCTGATGGACCTGAATGGAGATGGCATCACGGATGCCATCCGCTCCGGCAGTAGGCTGGAGTGCTTTGAAAACCATCCCGAGAAGGGCTGGCACCAGCACTACATCGGGCAGGTTGCCAACAGTAAAACCTTCAGCTTTGCCGACCCTCGCATTCGCTGGGGCGACATGAGCGGCGATGGTCTGCAGGATATTGTCCGCATCCACGACGGCAATCTGGAGTACTGGCCCAACCTGGGCTATGGTCGCTGGGGTAGGCGGATACAAATGCGCAACAGTCCCCGCTTCCGCTACGGCTACGACCCGCGCCGGATTTTGATTGGTGACATCGACGGAGACGGGGCAGACGACCTGATATACGTTGATGACAAGAAGGTGATTTTGTGGCTGAACCAGAGCGGCAACGGCTGGAGCGACCCGATCGAGATTAAGGGCACGCCGCCGATGTCAGATCTGGACTCGGTGCGACTGGTGGATCTCCTGGGCACCGGGTTGGGCGGCATTCTGTGGAGTGCCGATGCTAACGGTCTATCCCGCAACAACCTGTTCTTTTTGGATCTCACGGGCGGGGTAAAGCCCTATCTGCTGCACCAGATGGATAACCACATGGGAGCAGTGACACGGGTACGCTACGCTCCCTCGACGAAGTTTTATCTAGAGGACCAGAAACGTCCGGAAACCCGCTGGCAAACGCCATTGCCCATGCCTGTGCTGGTAGTAGATCGCGTCGAGATAATTGACCAAATTTCCGGTGGCAAGTTGACAACAGAGTACACCTATCACCACGGCTACTGGGACGGGGCAGAGCGAGAGTTTCGCGGTTTTGGCCGGGTAGAGCAGCTGGATACCGAGGTGTTTGAGGACTACAACGCTGTCGGATTACACGGAGAATCGCAAGATTTTGAACATCTAGAGGAAGAGAAAGAAAAGTACTTCTCACCGCCCCTTTTAACTAAATCCTGGTTCCACCAGGGACCCGTGGGCGATGAATTTGGGGAATGGGAAGAGTTGGACTACAGCCATGAGTACTGGGATGGCGACCCGCAGGTGCTGAATCGTCCTCCTGAGATGAAGGCATTTATCTGGGGGCTCGACAGGCGACGGGTGAAGCGGGATGCCCTGCGGACTCTGCGGGGACGAGTCTTGCGGACGGAACTCTATGCCCTGGATGGTACTGAGCGACAGGGACGCCCTTACACGGTAACGGAAGCCAGTTATGGGGTGAGGGAAGAGTCGCCGCCTAATGTAGGCGATCGCACCCGGCAGCATATCTTTTTATCCTTTCCCTTGGCACAGCGCACGACTCAGTGGGAGCGTGGCGAAGAGCCGATGACCCAGTTCAGCTTTTCGGAAGACTATGACGAGTATGGGCAACCCCGGAAACAGATAGCCATTGCCTGTGCCCGAGGCTGGCAACACTGGGACGATACCCGCGATGACTATCTGGCGACTTACGCTGAAAGCAGCTTTGCCCAGCGGGATGACGCCCAGGTTTACATCGTCGATCGCGCCGCCAAAGCCAGCAGCTACGAGCTGAAGCTAACCGAGCAGCCAATGACGGTGGCTGAGCTGAAGCAGGCAGCCCTAGCTGGGACGGTGCCGCGAGAGCTAATCGGCCAATCTCTCAGCTACTACGACGGCCCAGCATTCGAGGGCTTGCCCCTGGGTGAAATTGGCAACTATGGCGCACCTGCGCGGTCTGAGACGCTGGTGCTGACTGAAGCAAATCTGCTGGCAGCTCATGGTGAAGAGCAGATGCCGCCCTATTTGGTACCGGATGGGGCACCAGCCTGGACGGATGAGTATCCCCCGTCTTTTCGGGAGCAGATGCTGCCCCTGGCAGGCTATACCTTCTACCCCGGAGACGAGACTCATGCCCGAGGCTATTGGGTGACGGCCACCCGACAGCAGTATGACTTCCAGACGGATGATCTTCAGCCCAGGGGGCTGTTGAAAGTCACTCGCGATCCCCTCGGTCGAGACACTCAGATCGAGTACGACACCTACGACCTGCTGCCGATTCGGGTGACGAACCCAATTGGACTAACCACGGAAGCGGAGCACGACTACCGGGTAATGCAGCCCCACCGGATAACTGACCTAAACGGCAACCGCAGTGCAATCACCTTTACGGCTCTGGGGCTACCGGCGACTACGGCGGTGATGGGCAAGGCCGGAGAAGCCGAGGGCGATACGCTTGATGTGCCCGGTTCCTGGTTGGAGTACGACTTCTTTGCGTTTGAGGAAAACGGGCAGCCCATTTGGGTACGAACCATTCAGCGGGAGCACCACGTCAATGAAGCAGACGCCCCCCCGACAGAACAAGACCATACCCTTGAAGCGATTGAATACTCCGATGGCTTTGGGCGACTGCTGCAGACTCGTACCCAGTCGGAGGATGAGCGGCTTGGCGATGTTTACTTTGGCAACGGCACCCTGCCTGCCGACCAAACCGATGAGGCTGGGACCAAAGCCGATGTCGTAGGACGACGGCGCACTGCTGATGACCCGGTGAATGTCGTCGTCAGCGGCTGGCAGATCTACGACAACAAGGGGCGTGTGGTGGAGCAGTATGAGCCCTTCTACTCCGAGGGGTGGGATTATCAACAGCCCGGTGATGAGGAAATGGGGCAGAAGATGGAGATGTACTACGACCCGCGCGGTCAGGTGATTCTCACCATTAATCCGGATGGCTCGCGACAGCGGGTGATCTACGGGGTGCCGGAGAATATGGACAATCCCAACGAGTTTCGTCCGACTCCCTGGGAGGTATATACCTACGATGCCAATGATCTGGCTCCGCTGAGTCAGCAGCGACAGCCGGATGGCTCACTGATACTGCTCGCGGACAGGGCTCCAGCCAACCATCACTACACCCCGGCCAGTATTGAAATCGATGCTCTGGGGCGCACAACTAAGGCCACCGAGCGCAGTGGAGCCGATCCGGCGACTGACTCGTACATTACCCGCTCCACCTACGATATTCGCGGCAATTTGCTGACGGTGACCGATGCCCTGGGGCGAGAGGCATTTCGCTACTTCTATGACCTGGCAAATCAGCCCCTGCGGACGGAAAACATCGACGCAGGCGTGCAGCGGACAGTGCTGGATGCGGTGGGCAAACCCCTGGAGCAGCGGGACAGTAAGAGAGCGCTGATTCTACAGAGCTATGACCAGATGGATAGGCTCAGTCGCCTATGGGCCAGGGACGGAGCCGAGCAGTCGCTGACCCTGCGAGGCCAGATGGAGTATGGCGACGGCGGCACCTCTGATCAACCGGATGCAGACCGGGCAGCGGCGCGGGAGCTAAACCGGCTGGGGCAACTGGTGTTGCAGCATGACGAGGCCGGACGGCTCTCCTTTGAGGAGTTCGACTTTAAGGGCAATCTGCTGAGCAAAACGCGGCGGGTGATTGCCGATGCGGCCATCCTACAGGCGTTTGAGAATGGGGCGGCGAATAACTGGGAGATCCAGGCGTTTCGGGTGGACTGGGAGCAGGGCGATAGCCTGCTAGAGGACCAGGAACATGTCACCACCATGGCCTACGACGCTCTTAACCGGGTGAAAGTAATGCAGTATCCGGCAGATGCCGAAGGCACGCGGCAGGAACTGCGACCCCAGTACAACCGAGCGGGAGCTTTGGAAAGCGTGCGGCTGGACGGGACGACCTATGTGGAGCGGATTGTCTACAACGCTAAGGGACAGCGGACGCTGATTACCTACGGTAATGGGGTGATGACCCGCTATGCCTATGATCCGAAAACCTTCCGGCTCAAGCGGATGTATATCGGGGACTACAACCAACCTGAGGAACTCACCTATCGACCCACGGGCGCTCCGCTCCAGGACTTCGCCTACAGCTACGACCTGGTGGGCAACATTACTCGCATTCAAGACCGAGCGGTGGGCAGCGGCGTGAAGACGGAACCGCTGGGCGATCACGCCCTGGATCGGCAATTTACCTACGACCCGCTGTATCGGCTGCTGTCGGCAACGGGACGGGAGTGTCAGGATATCCCCAGACCCCGCCCCTGGGCGGATGAGCCCCGCTGCGGAGCCGGGTTCTTCAATCGGCAGGGCACGCCGGTTTGGGACAATGCGCCGGAACTGACGACGCTGTACCAGGAGACCTACGCCTACGACCCGGCGGGGAACATGACCCGGCTACAGCACCAGCAGGCGGTACAGCGCAACGGCGGCACCGAGTGGGAAACCACCTGGTCGCGTAACTTTGGCATGGATGGCTACACCCCGGAAGCCTGGGCGCAAATCTGGCCGCAGCAGTTGAATGGGCAGTGGCTGAACCCGCCGGGCAATAAGCTCACCCATGTGGCAGACCGACGGGCTGGGGTGCCCTCACCGCCGACGGTGCAGCAGAGCCATTTCTTTGATATCAACGGCAATTTAATTCGCGAGAACAGCGCCCGCCATTTTGAGTGGGACCACAGCGACCAGCTGCGGGTGTTCCGCACGCAGACGGCGGGGGCAGAACCGACGGTGTATGCCTACTACCTGTATGACGCCACGGGGCAAAGGGTGAAGAAGCTGGTGCGGAAGGGGGCGAACCAGTATGAGGTGACGGTGTATATCGACGGGGTGTTTGAGCTGCATCGGCAGGTGCAAGGCAGCACCACGCGAGAGAACACGACGCTGCATGTGATGGATGACCAGTCGCGGATTGCGCTGGTGCAGGTGGGGGAATCGTTCCCCGATGACAGTACGCCAGCGGTGAAGTACCACCTGGGCGACCATTTGGGCAGCAGCCATCTGGTGGTGGACGCCAGTGGCAATCTGGTGAACCGGGAAGAGTTTACGCCCTATGGGGAGACGAGCTTTGGCAGCTTTGGGCGAAAGCGGTATCGGTATACGGGGAAAGAGCGGGATGAAGAGAGTGGGTTGAATTATCACGGAGCAAGGTATTATGCGCCGTGGTTGGTGAGGTGGATTAGTTGCGATCCAATCGGATCTACAGATGGCTACAATTTGTATGTTTCTAACCGAAACAACCCCATAATGTTGATAGACCTTAAAGGTACGAACTCACAAAAAACTGAGAAAGTTAAAATTGAATTAAGCAATACAGCCAAAACGATAGCTTCTTTAGAAACAGAATTGGACAACTTACAAGAAGCGATCAGGGATTTGCCTGACGAACTTGAAGACTTAGACAAAGAAATTAATCAAATTTTTAATGACATTAATTCTTTGCAATCAGAACATCCAAGCTTTGAAAAGAAAAATAAGAAATTCCAGAAAAAGTTGCGGAATAGGGTAAACAAGTTCAAAAAAATCAAAACAGAGCTTGAAGGTGCTTATGATGCCTTGCCTCGCGTTAAAGAGAATTTAAGTAAGGCAGAAAAAAGGATACTTGGTTTGCGTCAGAAAGGAATAAACTTGGGTTTATCAGATACGGAAATACAATCTGCAGAGGCTGAGGGTCGCAGCGCAAGTGTTTTAGAGCAAGAAAAAAAGAAAAAAAGTAATCCGAGTGGTGGCGGTAGCGGTGGCAGTAACAAACTACAAATATTCGATGCATTGGAACCATTGGATTGGGCTTTTGATGCTAACTGGATTCTTTCTTCTCCTACAACCGAAGAAGGTGTTCGAAGAACAGCAAGTGTTGCCGGAAGTTACTTGGGTGGTGCAATCGGCGGTGCAATTGGTTTCTTTCTAGGTGGTGGTCCTGCAGGTGCAGGTGCAGGTTTCATTGGAGGGAGTTATATAGGAGAAAAGCTGGTTTATCATGCCGACTCGGTTTTTGAATTTCTTGGGGGCAAAATTCAGGGCTTCACAAAAGCCATTACAGGATCTATTGATGTGGAAATGACAATACGAAGAAAAATGGAAACCTTACCTTCCTTGCCAAGATGGATCGACCAGATTGATCCATTGCCTAAAAAAACAATTTTTGAGACTGACCGAAAAAATGGAAACCCAATTATCTTCAGATTCTAAATTTTGAGTACTTGAGGAAAAGAGCAATAAACCATAAAAATTCGATAACTAAACCCACCCCTTTGTCTATAAGGAAAGATGGTGACTTTTTGAATTTTTACTTCGGAATTCAACAAAAAGGCATTTCTGCAAACTACTACTGACACCGTCGTTATCTTCGGCTAAATTTTATCTCCACCAATGAGGAGATTCCAATGAAAAAACTATTCGCTCCAGAAGAAACTCAAGAACTCCTACGAGGCTGGCAAATCCACGCCAACAAAGGCCGCGATAAGCATGAACTGGCCGCCCGACGCCTGGAGCACCGCTATCGCCAAATTGGCGTCGCCAGCATCATTCTCTCCGCCGTTGTGGGGGCATCTCTGTTTGCCACCCTCGAACTCGAACTGGGCTCCTGGGTCAACATCATTGGCGGCATTACCAGCATTTCCGCCTCTGTGCTTTCCGGCCTAATCACCTTTCATCGCTACGAAGAAAAAACCGAAAAACATCGGCTTGCCGGGGTCCGCTACAAAGGCATTATCCGCGAACTAGAGCAAATTCTGGCCGCACCCCATCAAGCCACCATTACCGAAAACCTGATCGACCACATTCGACAAGAACTGGATGAACTAGAAACCGTCACACCAGTCGTCCCAGACAATATTAATCAAACCGTTGAAATCCGTTACCTGGAGTATCTGTTTGTCCCCAACGCAACCGATCTCGTTAGTCCCGCCAGAGAGCGTAAAAAGCTCAAGCGCTGATAGAACTCTTCAGTTCTCAACAAATTTTTCTCACTTCCAAGCATTTTCAGAACTTTAAAACACTCCAAAATTTCATATTTTTTTCGACGGAGGATTCGGTCATGCGGGCAACTATTCAACTGACCCAACTAGCCAACAAAAACGCGGTGCTTAAAGCCCTCATCACCGCCGCCAGGGATCATACCGAACTGCAACAAAACCTGATCACCACAGGTTTTCGGTTTGAATCCCTCAGTCCCGCCACCGTCGCCGCGCTCAAGCAAAAGCTCGACGACTTGCGCCATCCGAGCTATACGCTGATCGATCGCACCGTCACCATCCTGGCCTATGACAACAGCTTAAACGGCTTGTTCAAAGTCATCCTGGCCATTCTGCAAGCCAATGATGACCTCACCAGAACCCTCTGGACCCAGGGCCTCATCATTCAAAACCTCAGCCAGAGCCAGGCCAACATCCTCAAACGCCAGCTCGAAGCCGAATCGGCCCAGGTCACCCTCTCAGCCGATGAAAATCGCGATCAACCTTTGGAAGACCCCTTCACCGTAAAGGGCGTCGTCCGTTTGGCCGATCAGTCTGCCCTGCCAGGAGTAACCGTCCAGGCCCTTGACATCGACTTTCGTGCCGAAGAACTCCTCGGTGAAGCCATCACCAACCTCGATGGGGCTTACCAGATCACCTACACCACCGACCAATTTGCCAGTGCTGAAAACCAAAACGCCGATCTGATGATTCGCGTGGTTGTCCCCTCCACCGGTATTGTCGTCGCTACCTCCGACATCCGCTTCAACGCGGGTCGCGAAGAAACTATCAATCTGACCATTACCCTTCCCGAGCAGCCGGATCTGTCCGAATACGAAAAACTGGTCGCGGCCCTATCGCCCATCGTGGGCGACGTTTCCTTCGCCTCCCTCACCGACGACGACACCGCCTTTTTAACTGGCGAAACTGGGCAAGACCGCCAGCGCATCGAATATCTGCGCCTGTCTGCCCTCCTCAGCAACGAAACTGGCCTACCTACCTATGTTTTCTACGGCTTCGGACGGCGAGGACTACCTCTCGACCTGGAATCTTTGCTGAACCAGGACACCTCAACCCTGCGGGATGCCCTGACCGACACCATCGAAGAACGTATCATTCCCGATATTCACGAAGACCTGGATGCCATTTTGGATGCCATTGAACAGCTCAAGCTGAGTCAGGGCGTTCTGGTCAACTACAGTCTGTTCGGACAACTGCTCAACCAGGACACTGAAACCCCTCTGTCCGGGTTCGCCGTCAATGGGGCCATGCTGACCACTGAGGGCAATCGGGTCGATTTAGGGCAAGACATCACCCAGATCGACGGTGGATTTACGTTAACCTATACCGCTCCCCGACTGCCAGAAACCGAGGCAGACCCGCCCCAGCAGTCATTCCGTCTGGAAATTTCTACCCCAACGGGAGAAGCGTTCCACGAAACCGACATCACCGTACCCGTTGGTCGCACCGATCCGGTACAGATCGCCCTAGCGGTGCCAGCCGCACCCGATCCGTCCCCTGCCGTCGCTGAGGTCCAGAACACCCTCAACCTTGACCTATCGCCAGCCCTGCAAGACTTTCTCAGCCAGCGCAACCTCCAGACCCTGGCCGACATTCGCACCGCTGGAGGACTGCAAAACCAAGATGGCGTCCCTGATGACTCCGCCGTAGCCGCTCTAGATGCCCACGCGAATCTCAACGTGCTGTCGGAGGATATTCAGCGCAACCAGATCTTAATCGATCGCAGTTTCACTAACATTCTCGATATCGCCCGCACCACCGAATACGACTTTGTTACCACCATTGGCGACGCGCTGGAGAAGGCTGATGCCGCTCAAATTCACGCCGTCGCCCGCGCCGAAGTCGATGTTCTCACCAACCTCTTCACCAACATCCGGGCAGAAGTCGCCAACGGCTTCCCCTCACCGCTCACCGAGGAATCGGCCAACGGTAGTGACCCAGTAAACGAGCTGCTGACGGAGACCTGCCAGTGCCGCGACTGCGATGCTGCCGTCAGTCCCTCGGCCTACCTGATGGATCTGCTCAACTACACGACGACCCATATCAAAAATGGCACTCAGACCGTTACTCTGCCGCTTCTAGAAACAACCTTTCATCAACCGTTTGGTGATTTGCCAACCACCTGTAATGCCGTAGAACAGCAGATCCGGCAGGTCAGGCTGTGTATTGAAGTTTTACGTCAGGCTTCTGTCCATCTGGACAACCGTTTCAAGCATGAAGGCGAAGTCTGGTCCGTTGCGGTTAGCCCCGATGGTCAGCGCATTGTCAGCGGCAGTAGTGACGGTACGCTGCGCCTCTGGGATCGAGATGGCAATTTGATTGGGCAGCCGTTTGACAATCAAGGGAGTACTGTATTTACCGTTGCCTTCAGCCCTGATGGGCAAACGATTGCCAGCGGCAGCGGCGATCGCACCATTCGCCTGTGGAACCTGCAGGGTAATCCAATCGGCCAACCTTTCCAGGGGCACAGTTCTACAGTTCGCGCCGTGGCCTTCAGTCCAACCGAGCCACGCATGATCAGCGGCAGTGGAGACGGTACGCTGCGCCAGTGGAACCTGCAGGGAAGCCCGTTGAGCCCACCGTTTCAGGGACACGGCAATTCTGTCCTTGCTGTTGCCTTCAGCCTCAACGGTCAGCTCGTTGCCAGCGGTGGCGGGGATAGTATGGTGCGTCTGTGGAATTTGCAGGGTAATCCCATTGGTCAACCCTTCCAGGGACACAGCGATGCCGTCTTTGCTGTGGCCATCAGTCCTGGCGGGCAAGCGATCGCGAGCGGCAGCGGTGACGGCACTGTCCGCTTATGGAACTTGCAAGGCAATCCTATCGGTCAACCCTTCCAGGGACACAGCGATGCCGTACGCGCCATCGCCTTTAGCCCTGATGAGCAAACGATTGTTAGCGGCAGCAGTGACGGTACTATTCGGCTTTGGGATCTGGAGGGTAATCCTGTTGGTCAACCGTTCCAAGGTCATAGCAGTGCCGTACGTTCCGTTACCTTTAGCCCTAATGGGCAAACCATTATCAGTGGTAGTAGCGATGGTACCATCCGGCAGTGGGATTTTCGGGGGAATCCCGTTGGTAAATCTTCCAACGCACTAACTAATGGAGAAGCTAACTACCGTTGGACGGCCTACGAAACCTTACTGGAGCAACTGGGCACATCTTACGCAGACCTGCGGGACATCCGTAGCGCCGATGAACCGGAACGCCAGTTGCTAGCGACCCGTTTAGGTATCCAGGCCAGCCGCTTGAATGCGCTGTTTTTCGATCCCGATACGCTCACGGAGTTTGATCTGGAGAAACGGTTTGGCTTAGCCGATACCACCCGCGATCGCCTCTCGGCAAGCACCAAAACTGGCGACAGCCAAACCCAACTGACCCGCTGGAGCTTCGCAGGCGTTGAGTGGAATCAGAATACAGATATCGACGGCAAGCTCTACGTCACTCTATCTCGCTCATCGACTGCGACGCTGTGGGTTGTTGATGTCTACCGTGACCCTGAACGAACCCAACTCGTTGCTAGCGGCAATCGCTCCAGCGCCCAAGGCACTGTTGAACTATTACCAGAGAATAACAGTGGCCTCTCCGGCACGGTCGAGATTGACTACCAGGCTGATACTGCGGACATTGAAATCTCGGTTATTCCTGACCTGCTGACCTGGCAGCTACAGCAGTTGCGCGATCGCTGGCAGCAGCTTGACTGGCCTGAGGATGAGACAACTGAAGATACCTCTACTGTAGATTCACCACCAATCCTTGATCCCGATCTGGTCGGCCCAGCTGACCTCCGCACTCTGAACCCTCAAAGTGCCGAAATGGATCTGTGGCAGGCTCGTCGCAGCCAGCTCGATGGGGAGTATAACGCCCTTAAACAAGCCCATGAAACCAATGGCGATGATCTCGGTGCGCTCCTGGCCAGAGATGAAATTGGACTATCGATTGAGATCCTGAATGGCCTTGTGGCAGACCAAGCCGAGGGTAAAGACATCACCTCTAGTCTTGACGACCATTATTTGACCCGAGAAGACTTTGCCTACATCCAGCAGATGCGCCGCCTGGTGGAGGAGTCAGCCTCTATCCTCGTCAGCGAGTGGGCCGATTTGTATGCGGCTTTAGTGCAGGTCTCTAAGCGGCGGCAGTTGGCAACCTGGCGCGATCAAGAAAAAACGTTTAACGGAGCTTCTGCCCCACCGCTCGTCCTGAGTCCCGACCACTTCCGGCTACCAGATAGCAATCTGGGCGACATCCCCCAGCCCAAAACTGTGCCGTCTTACGCCTGGCAGAGCGTATTGCGCGATCGCAGAACCTGGCAGCGACAATTACAGTCTCGCCTTGACCAGGAACAAGCGATTAGTGCTGCGCTTCAAGAGGCGGTAAGCACCACCGAAGAACTAACGCTGCCTTTGCTGCGGGATGCTCTAATTCAGGCAACGGCAGCCGAGGGAAATACCATAGAGACCAAAGCCAAGGGGTTGCGCGATCGCCTACTCATTGAGACTCAGGCTAATAGCTGTCAATACACCACCCGCACTGCCCAGGCCATAGAGACGATTCAGAGCTTGATCTGGTCTATTCGCACGGGTCAGCTGCAAGATACCTATCCCGACCTGACCTTAGATGCCGACAACTTTGACGAAGAATGGCAGTGGATCGGTTCTTACACCAGCTGGCGATCGGCCATGTTTGTTTTCCTGTATCCAGAAAACCTTCTGCTACCGCAACTGCGCCGCTGGCAAACTCCCGCCTTTCAAACCCTGGTACAAGAAATCCGCAATAACCGTCGTCTCACCCCAGTCGATGCCTGTCAGGCTGCCGAGCGCTATGCTCAATACTTCGAAGACATTTGTAAACTGCGACTAGCTGCCTCTGTAATCTCTCGGACTAAAACCTACGACGATGATCGCTGTAGGAAAACCTTCAAGGGCGATCGGCACCTCATCTACCTTTTTGCTCAAGGGGGCGTCACTAACACCGTCTATGTCTCTGCCTACGACCCCAAGGATGAAACTTCTTATGCCCAAAGCTTCTGGGAACCGATTCCAGGCATAGAAAACCCAATCAGTATCGTTGGCGCCGCCGCTTACACTCGCTCATCGGCAGAACGATACATCTATCTATTTGTTCGGGTCGGCAACGAAAGCGAACAGCAGCTTGTTTTCACAACCTATAACCTTGAGCAGGGGAATTGGAGCGGCAGCACCACTGACCTCGATCTTCCAGAAGATGCGCAGACTTTTACGGCTGTCGTGAAGCAGCGCAACCGTGAAGATGAACCACCCCATCTAGCCATTCGTACCCCTGATGGAGCGATTTATACTCGCAAGTTAGACGACGAAGGTAAATCTTGGGAAGAAGGCGATTGGTATCCTACCGTTGGTCGAGTAAAGGGGCGAGAGTTTAGTGAACTTCTAGCCATGATTGAGCCATCACCGGGTGAATCTTATCTGTTAGCGAAAGATGGAAATCAAATTTACTATCGTTTTCTTGGCCGATCTGATGATGGCCGCTGGCGAAAAATCAGCCAAGTTAGTAATACATGGATAGGCAGTTTCAGGTTGCCAGGGACAGAGCAAGTTTACATTTTCTGGAAGCCAAGTACCAGCGCCAAAGTTAATTATCAAATCATAAACCATTCTTCTTCAAGAATAAGTCTTAGCGGTCAGAGTGACATCAAACGCTTCAGTGACTGGTTAGATAGCGTGACAGGCATGAACTTATCAGGCATCTCCTCTATCTTAAATGGTAAAGAGATGACGTTGCTTGATATTTTTCTATATAGCGTCAACAAAACGGACAAAGAAAACTTCATCAACAAAGTAGCGGGACACATTGAGCGCAATAATTCAGAGTGGCAAGACTGGAGTTTTGCAAACCATGCAATTCGAGAATTTACAGTTCCAAGCTCTTCCCTAATTGATGTGCTCAATAATTTCAAAGAGGTAAGTTCTGCTGGATCAATTCGGTTTAAGAGAAGAGGAGATTTTCAAGAATTTCCACACTTTCAAGAACTCTCCAATATATTTTCTGGCATTTCAGATTTAGATCGCATCTTATGCGCATCTGGAGAATGGCTGGATGACCTCCCATTTCTTCTAAGTTACAAACGCACCATCAACAATTACGATACTCGTGTTGGTACTCCAAGTCTGAGAGCTAACTTTGATCCAGACTTAACAGATTTCCTAAACCCTGCGCGCATTATCTTTAATCGAGCTATCTTTCGCAGAACTTCGGATCACCAATTGGAAGAATTCTCAGTAATTCCCATCGCTCCGACCGTTATTAAGCCGTTTGATATCATTGAGAAATTCACTACTGCTGAGTTGCAGAAACGGCGTAGACAAATCCAACGAGCCTTTGAGGGAAATTCGAAGGCACCTGCATCAGTAACGGCTTACTTAGAAGAAGCCTGGTATTTCGTACCGATCTATCTGGCTCTAGAGCTTCAGCAGCGCCGACAGTTTACTGCTGCTCTCGACTGGTTCCGTACCGTTTACGACTACAGTGTCCCCATCGCTCAACGATTCATCTTCTACGGGCTGGCGCAAGAGCAAACGTTAGCCAATACGTTAACACGCAGTGGCGACTGGCTCTTAGATCCGCTAAATATTCATGCCATAGCTGTTTCTCGTCCAGGAGCCTATACGCGCTTTACTATCCTTTCTTTGATTCAGTGCTTTTTGGAGTTTGCCGATGCTGAATTCACTCGTGATACAGCCGAGTCATTGCCACGAGCCAAAACCCTCTATGCAACTGCTCTAGAACTCTTAGATTTGCCTAACCTAAAGCAAAATCTAGATGCTTGTAATGATGTTGTCATCAGCATTGATATTGACCTGGCTGGTGATACCTGGGATTTGCCACAGCTTGAATTAAGAAATGATCTGTCCAAACTGACTGATCCCAAAAAACTTCAGGCAGTAGCCGCCGACGTACAAACCGCTCTGGAGTCAAATCAACCTGTTGCAACTAAAGTAGCGACTGCAAGAAATCTCGTACAGCAAGCCCTGGCTGAACAGCGTCAGTCATCAAGTCTGAAATCTGTGTTAGCCATCAACACAGACAAACGCGCTCGGATGCAGAAGGCTCTTTTGAAAAATCCAGTGGTAGCCAGGGCTGTTAATCGCTCCGGCAAACTCGCGGCCGTCGATTTCTCATCAGCAACTACAGTGGTGACAGCTCAAACGGCATCCAGTAGTTCAATCACGAATGGACACGTAGACAGAGAAGACCTCAGAAATCGGATCAATTCCACCCATCTAATCATTAATAACCTTTCTATCCCTTCGATTCAGCTTCAGGCAGTTCGCAAAGTCGGTAGAGGCTTCGTCCCCAGTGTTTCTTACTCCTTCTGTACACCTCCTAATCCTATCCTGAGAGGATTAAAACTTCAGGCAGAAGTCAACCTCTTCAAACTGCAAAACTGCCGAAATATTGCTGGTGATGAGCGAGAAATCCTCCCTTATGCTGCTGCAACTGATGTGGAAAGTGGACTAACGCTGATCGGCACTACTGGTCAAATCACCTTAACCTCTGAGAAATCTCTTACATCAACACCCTACCGTTATGAAGTGTTGATTGAACGTGCCAAGCAATTGATTCAACTAGCGGCCCAAATTGAGTCAAACTTTCTGGCAGCACTAGAAAAACGTGATGCCGAATATTACACTTTGATGAAAGCACGCCACGATGTTCAGTTTTCCCGTGCAGGGAACAGACTACGGGAATTGCAGTTTAAGGAAGCGCAAGGAGGAGTCGAGTTAGCCTTTCTGCAAAAAGAAAGAGGACAGATTCAATTCGATTATTATCAAAATCTAGTTAGAGAAGGAAGGAATTCTTGGGAAAAAGCGGCTCTCTTATCCTTAGGCATTTCCGGTACTGCTCAAGGAGCACTTGGATTGATTTCTCTCGTGCTGGCACCATTCACTGGCGGAGCTTCATTAGCTGCGTTTGGGGTTAGTCAACTGTTTGGTGGAACTTCATCGACTACACAACTTTTTCTGACTTTAGCAAGCTTTGACAGGCGTCAAGAAGAATGGAAGTTTCAAAGGAGTTTAGCTCAACAGGATATCCATATCAGCAAGCAACAGATAGCATTAGCCCGAGACAGGGTTCGCACTGCTGGTCAAGAGCGTTTGATCTCTGAAATGCAGTCTGACTTTGCCGAAAGTACCGCTGAGTTCCTGGCCAATAAATTCACCAATGCTGACCTTTACGACTGGATGAGCAACATTCTTGAGGGTGTCTACAGCTTCTTCCTGCAACAAGCCACTGGTGTCGCCAAATTAGCCGAGCAACAACTTGCCTTTGAGCGGCAAGAAACGACTCCGGCCATCATTCAGGCTGACTACTGGACTTCTCCAACGGATGAACTACCCGTTGTCCTTAATAACGAAGCAGCCGTTGATCGTCGAGGACTAACCGGATCGGCCCGACTTCTCGCCGATATTTTCAACCTCGATCAGTACCGTTTCGATACAGAGCGCCGTAAGCTGCAATTGACCAAAACTATTTCCCTCGCTCGTCAAGCACCCGCTGAATTCCAGCAATTCCGCGAGACTGGGACATTAACATTCGCAACTCCAATGCAGCTCTTCGACCAAGATTTTCCTGGTCATTATCTCCGATTGATCAAACGCATTCGTACTTCTACAATCGCCTTAATTCCTCCCACTGAAGGAATTAAAGCAACGCTTTCCACAAACGGAATCTCCCGAATTGCGACAACGAGCGTAATAAAAGGGCAAGCTGAAGCGCTCAAAACCATCAAGCGAAATCCTGAATCTGTTGCGCTTAGCTCCCCTCGCGAAGCAACAGGTCTCTTCGAACTCACCCCTCAGACCCAAGAAATGCTGCTGCCATTTGAGGGCATGGGTGTAGACACAAACTGGGAACTCCAATTACCTAAACCTGCCAATCCATTCGACTATTCAACCATTGCTGATGTCCTCTTCACTATTGAATACACAGCCCTAGCTGACGCCGATTATCGGCGAACAGTGATTCAGACCCTTGATCGCACGACTAGCGGCGATCGCCCCTTCAGCTTCCGTAACCAGTTTGCGGATCAGTGGTTTGACCTCAACAATTCCGAGCAAACTGCAACACCCATGACTGTAACGTTTGAAACCCGTCGCACTGATTTCCCGCCCAATCTTGAAGAGCTGGTGCTCGCGGAGATTGTCTTTTACTTCGTCCGCGTTGAAGCAGAAACCTCCGAGATCACTGTTGAGAATCTTAAATTCACCGAAAAACAAACTGGAAACACCTACGAATGTGATGTAGCCGTAACTCAAGACGGCATTATCAGCACAGCCAGCGGCAAAGCCCCATCAAGCTGGAATGAATTGGTTGACAAGTCTAATAAGTCTCCTATTGGAGAGTGGCAACTGGCATTACCGAATACTGACAACATCAGAAATCTCTTTCAAGAAGAAAGAATTGAAGACATTCTGTTTGTCATCACCTACCAGGGACAAACCCCACCATGGCCAGCCTGATGATTCTGCAATTTCCACCTTGTATCCCCTGTTATGAGAGCTGACGAGGTCCTGAAACGCTACGCTGCCGGAGAACGAAACTTCGGCAGCAGTAATTTGCGTGGTCAGTCCTTCAAGGGACAGGAGCTTTCAGGAGCCGATTTCAGCCAATCTGACATTCGAGGTGCAGATTTCAGTCACTCTAATTTATCCGGCACTAGGTTTAACCACTGCCAGGCTGGCTTAACTCCCCTGCAAACTATCTTTTTCATTTTTCTTGGTTGGTCACTGGCTGCGATCGCAGGCCTGGTCTCTAGTGCCGCCATTTACTTCTCACTGTTCGTTCTAATTCCCTCAGATCTACTGCCCCAAGTCTTTAAATTTGACTATGTGCCAGGGCTGGAATGGGTTCGCTGGATAACCCCAATTCTGTTTGTGGGCTGGCTCATGATTTCCCGATACCTGGGGCCGACCATCACGGGTGTATTTGTGGGGCTAGTGACCATCGCCTGCGTCGTTTTAGCCTTTTTGGAGGCTGCTGGTGTTGCGATCGCCCACAACCTTTTTTTTGTCATTTTGGCAGCTTTGGTGGGCAGCTTGGCAGTAGACACCTTTGGCGCAATGGGCTTTGCCTCCCTCAAAATCATCGCTAGAAAGCATGCTGCACTGATGGGTATTGGAACTGCGGTTCAAGGGCTGGCTGCGATCGGCACCATCAATTTCCTATATCACTATTATTATTCCCTAGATTTAGAGGGCATCTTGGGAATCGTCGCCAATAGTTTTATGGTTCTCATTCCCTTCGTCACGGCCATGTTTAGTGCGTTTGTTGGTTCAGAAATTTTTCAAGATACCGACAATCGTCCCTGGCTGCGAAAAATTACTATTGCTTTCATTTCACGCAAAGGAAAAGGAACCAGCTTTCATCAAGCTAATCTGACTGACGCCGACTTTAGCGCCGCGATTTTGCCTAACACCGATTTTCGAGGCGCTAATTTCACCCGAACCTTTTGGCAAGATGCCCAACTCTTTCATCTATCTCTGATTAAGCAAACTTACCTGGCAGATGCCCAAATTAAAAAACTCGTTACCTCAGAAGAAGGGCAGGGTCAAAGCTTTGACTACAAAGACATGCGCGGCATCAACCTACAAAATGCGCAACTGGCCGATGCTAGTTTTATCGGAACTAACTTGAGTGAAGCTAATCTTGCAGGAGCTAATTTATCGCGAGCAAAACTAGTCCGCACTCAACTGTATCGAGCCAACCTCAGTAGCGCCGTCCTGACTGGAGCTTACACTCAAGACTGGGGCATCTCGACAGACACTCAGTTTGATGGCGTGCAATGTGACTACATTTACATGCGTTTACCCACTCCAGCAGACCCCGACCCCTGTCGCAAACCGGATAACCGTAACGAAACCTTTGCTGCTGGAGACTTTGAAAACTTTATTGCCCCAATCATCAAGACTCTTGACCTCTACAGTCAGCAAAATGTCGATCCGCGCCATGTCGCTGAAGCATATAAAACTATTGACCTGTTTCATCACGAGGGGATCGATCCAGGAGCTGCTGCGATCGCCCTCCAACAATTAGCTCAGCAGCACCCAGAAGCTGGGATAGAAGTGGTGGCGCTGGAAGGCCGAGGACAAGAGCAAATTCGGTTGCAGGCTGTGGTCTCTGGTCAGGCGAATCGCTCCGAACTCAGCGCCCAATATTCCGAAAACTACCGTCAGCTTAAGTCTTTGCCCTACGGCGACCTGCAAGCTCTCTTGTCCGGCATAGCCGATAAGGATCAACAGCTGCGCCGACTGGAAACTATGCTGGAGCAGGCGATTCAGCAACCCCGCTTTTATGTCGAAACCTACCGCCACCAAGGAGAATTCATTATGTCCCAAAGCAAAGGCAATATCCAGATTGATAATGTTCGAGGCAATGTCAGCGGTGTTGCCGCTGCTGGAGAGCATTTGGAGATAACCGGAAGTGCGTTGGGAGAAATCAGCGGCACTGTCACCAGCACGATTAATCAGCTCCCGGCCTCTCCCGATGCTGCACAACCCGGTTTAAGAGAATTGCTCACCCAGCTACAGACCGAGATCGAGGCAACAAATGAGTTAAGCAATGAAGACAAAGCCGAAGCCTTAGAACAGGTTAAAGTTCTCGCGGAAGCTGGCCAAAATCCCGAGGAGGGTGCTCTCAAGAAAGCCGCAAAAACAGCCATGAAAGTACTTAAGGGGACCATTGCTGGCCTTCCTAGTGCGACAAAATTGGTACAGGAATCTGCCAGATTGTTGGTCGCTATCTCTGCGTTGTTGACGATCATTTAATCCTGCCAACCTCGTTGATTGACAAAAGATGAGAGTCAGCTGTCTGAAATACTGGCTCTCAGGTATTTTGAATAGTTGACAAAGTGATCTCTGACCTTGCCCCAAAAAGACACGACAGATCTCTTTCATCCACCAAATCTTCGTATCGCTGTATAAAAATAGATAAGGAAGAGGGATGTTATACCCTCATCTTCTTTTTGCGACAAAGCCCCTAGGGCAGCCTGAATGATAGGCATTAGCCGAAGTAGCGCCAGACTTTACGCACCTGGTTCAGTGCGCGGGAGAGCAAAGACGACTCAGAAGGAGTAGAATTAGCAGCGTCAGAATTGCGGGGCGGAAGATTGCAGAGGGCGCGATCGCTATCTGTAGCCTGACCATATTCCAGATAGTTGTGCAGCCATTTACAGCCCCAGTCAATCAGCTCTGGCAGGGTTTCAATGTCGTGTACTTGCACACGGCCATCCACCACCGTCACCACTTGTTGTCCGTTGGGACTCAGTGCCCCTGCCTCACCTTCATAAATAGCAAGCTGCCGCCCTCGCAAATCCCACACTCGCATTGTGCCATCTGTTGCAGCAGTTACTATCTGATCACCAGCGGTATTAAAGCTGGCACTACGTACTGTATCCGCATGACCTTCTAGCAAGGTGAAACTGCCGCTTTTGAGATCCCATAGCCGCACTGTGAAATCGTCTGATGCTGTCACTACCTGAGTCCCATCAGGACTGAAACTGGCGCTATTGACCTGATCTTTATGGCCTTCTAGCACTTGAGACTCACCGGAAGCCAGATTCCATACCCGTGCTGTTCCATCTGCCGATACTGTTACTACCTGAGTTTCATCAGGGCTGAAGCTGACGCTATTGACTTCACCCTCATGACCTTTTAGCACCTGAGTCTCACCTGAAGCCAGATCCCACACCTGTGCTGTTCCACCTTCCAAAACTGTTACCACTTGAGTGACATTGGGACTAAAGCTAATACCTAAGACCCAACCCTCATGACCTTTTAGCACCTGAGTCTCACCTGAAGCCAGATCCCATACCTGCGCTGTTCCATCTCCCAAAGTTGTTACCACATGAGAGCCATCGGAGCTCAAGCTAGTGATCAAAACCCCACTCTCATGACCTTCTAGCACCTGAAACCTGCCTGAAGCCAGATCCCACACCTGCGCTGTTCCATCTCCCAAAGTTGTTACCACTTGAATCCCATTGGGGCTGAAGCTAGCGCTTGAAACCCAACCCTCATAGCCTTCTAGCACTTGGGTCTCACCTGTAGTCAGATTCCACACCTGTGCTGTCTCGTTCAGCAAAACTGTCACTATCTGAGTCCCATCAGGGCTAAAACTAATGCTAAGATTTTCAAGGCTATTTGGCACCCAAGACGTATCCATAGCCACTTTCCACACCCGCGCTGTTCCATCTTCCGATGCTGTCACCACTTGAGTTCCATCGGCGCTGAAGCTAGCACTATTGACCTGAGCCTTATGACCCTCTAGCACCTGACTCTCACCTGAAGCCAGATCCCATACCCGCGCAGAACCAGCCGCCGAAACTGTTACCACTTGAGTCCCATCAGGGCTGAAGCTAGCACTATTGACTCCGCTCTCACGGCCTTCTAACACCTGAGTCTCACCTGAAGCTAGATCCCACACTCGCGCAGTTCCATCTCCCGATGCTGTCACCACTTGAGTCCCATCGGGGTTGAAGCTAGCATTATTAGCCCCAGTCTCATGGCCTTCTAGCACCTGAGTCTCACCTGAAGCTAGATCCCACACTCGCGCAGTTCCATCTCCTGAAACCGTTAATACCTGAGTTCCGTCGGAGCTGAAGCTAGCATTATTAGCCCCACTCTCATGGCCTTTTAGCACCTGAGTCTCACCTGAAGCTAGATCCCACACTCGCGCAGTTCCATCTCCCGATGCCGTCACCACTTGAGTTCCATCGGGGTTGAAGCTAGCGCTGTAAACCCAACTTTCATGGCCTTCTAACACCTGAGTCTCACCTGAAGCTAAATCCCACACTCGCGCAGTTCCATCTCCCGATGCCGTCACTACTTGAGTTCCATTGTGATTGAAGCTCGCATTATTAACCCCACTCTCATGACCTTCTAGCACCTGAAACCTGCCTGAAGCCAGATCCCACACCCTCACAGAACCAGCCGCCGAAACTGTTACCACTTGAGTCCCATCGGGGCTAAAATTAGTGCTGTAAACCCAACTTTCATGACCTTCTAGCACCTGAGTCTCACCTGAAGCCAGGTCCCACACTCGTGCTGTTCCATCTCTCGAAACTGTCACCACCTGAGTACCATCAGGGCCGAAACTGGCACTGAGAACCGACTCTGTATGGGCAAATAAGTGGTTCCCATCCATCTCGGCCTTTATTTGCTGCAATACCAGTAATGGACTGACCGCCGGATAGTCAGATATCTTTGTAAGACTAACATCTGAGGCTATTTGGCTGAGCTCTTTACCAGCTTTCAAAGCATTTAACAAAGCACCCGGAGTATCAAATCTAAGGCGATTGAAGGCGGCATTGCCAGCCTGTTCCAGCCGGGTGCCTGTTTGAGCCAAGCGTTGAGCTACTTCAGCAGCAGCAGTTTTAGCATCAGCCTCTAATGCTCTCACGTCCGCAGTTCTGGCCCTGCCTTCGGCATCTTGAGCTTTTTCGTCCGCTGCTTGGGCTTTCGCTTCAGCCTGCCGCTGGGCAGCGGCAGCACTTTGGGCCTTACCATCAGCTTCTTGGGCATGGGTTTCGGCTTGGGTCTGGGCCTGGGCCGCTTGCTGAGCAGAGTCAACGGCTGCTTGCTGAGCTTGCTTTGCCTGTTGAGTTTGCTGATTAGCCTGCTCCGTCTGCTGGTTAGCCGCTTTTGCCTGCTCCTTGGCTTCGTCTACCCGAATGTTTGCCTCGTTCACCCGTGTATCAGCTTCTGCAATCCGCTCATCAGCATCCTGGATTGAGGCTCTGGCTTGTTGCTGCTGTGTCCAGGCAAACCAGCCCGACCCCACCGCTACCAAAACTCCGGCTGCGGCTGCCACCGCCCCAATGAATGCGCCTCGGCGCAGTTTTTTCTCAGCAGCTTCCTGGGCGGTTTGTCTAGCTCTGCCCGCGCGAATGTATTCCTGCTGTAACCCTGTAGGCCGAGGATCAATCTCGGCATAGGTCTCTAGCCAGTTCTCAGCCACTTCTAGATCTTGACCGCGCAGCAGCAGGCTCTCATCGCGGCCTCGGCGATCCCATTCCCCAGCCCGTAGCAACAAGCGGGTGTGAGTTTCCAGGTGCTCACGATTCGTATCCAGCGTCCGCAGAAGGTTTTGAAAGTTGACCTGAAAGTCACCATCATGGTCGCGGAAGTCAATCCACTGCAGCTTAGCCAGCACGGGATGCAAATCCACCGTGTCGATAGGGCGATGCAGCACCGTCACGATGCGCTTGTTCAGGCCATAAGCATATTCCACCTCATCGGCGCAGTAGGGCGAACTGATCGACTGAGGCGATAACACAAACAAAAACACGTCCGAGCTTTCAATCCCCCGGTAAATCTCCTGCTGAAAGTCAGTGCCGCTGGCGATACTCTCCTGGTCAAACCAGGTGCGTTTGCCCTGAATTTGCAGGGTCTCATTCAGTCGCCGGGAAAAGTCTGAGTCCACCCGCGAATAGGAGATGAACACATCCAGGGACGGATCGGGCGGCTGCTTCAGGCTTTCAGCGATAAAGGTTTCATGCAGTTCTGTGGGGAGATGGCGATGGGTGCGAGCGACCTTGAGCCAGTTTTCCGCCCGCCGCAGGTTATAGCCTCGCAGCAGCATAGTGGGGTTTTGCTGCTGTCGCTGCCATTTTAGGGCTTGGGTCAGCCAGGTTTTGTGTTCGGTATAGTAAGCCGCATCGGTGTTGAGAATTTTCAACAACTGGCTTTCATCTGCTAGGTAGTCGCTGGCGACGGCGTTGTCCGTTAAATCAATCTGCTGAAGCGATCGCAAATTGTCTGGTATCTGCTCTGGATCGATGGGAGCTGCCAGAATCGGGATGATGCGCTTGTTGAAGGCTAAAGCTTGTTCTAGCTCGCGCTGACAGTAAGCGGACTGGGTGGAATGGGGCGACAGCATTAGCAGCACATTGTCAGCCGCCTCAATGCCCTGGGCGATCGCACTGTGATAGTCCTGGCTAATCTGAATATCGGTGCGATAGTTCCAAACAGTGACACCCTGACGCAGCAGCGATCGCCGAATTTGCTCTGCACTCTCGCGATCTTCCTCGGCGTGACACAGAAACACCTGCGTCATCAGGTTGTTGGCGTTTTTGATACTCTCGGTGATGAATTCGCACTGCAAATCTATCGGCAGACACGGCGGCTGACTTTCGGTGAAGCGAGTAGCAAGCCAAACTTGAGCCTGTTCGCGATCGCTGCCAATCAGCAAATAGCGGGTTTGTTTTTGGTTGCGTTCCCAGGTCAGCGCCCGATCCAGCAGCACTGTATGCTGATGAACATAGGCTTTGTGCCGTTCCAGCAGTTCCAGCAGGCCCGCAAAGCTGGTCTCAAAGTCGTCCAGCCCTTCCCGAAAATAGACCCAGTTGATCTTGCCAATTTCGGGGTGCATGTTGGGAAAGCTAGAGTGCTTCCCAGTAGCTTGATAGTCCGCCCATTGTTCATCCGTGCCGTTAGAGTTACGCTGCTGCCAGGTTTTGCGGCTGATTTGTTCGACGTGCAAGAGAGGAATAATGCGCTTGTTACTTGTTAGAGCAAGCTCTACTTCCAAACCGCAGTAGGGCGAGTTAACCGAGTGGGGCGAAATAATGTACAGAAAGTTGTCAGCTTTTTCAATGCCGTCATCAATTTGCTTTTGATAATCCACTCCAAAAGGAATGTCCTCAAAGTCGTACCAGATGGCATAGCCTGCTTCAACTAGGCGATCGTTCAGATATTTGGCAAAATCTCGGCTATCAGCGCGACCATACGAAATGAAGGCATCTTGTAATGAATTCATTGATGCTCCGGCAATGGGGATGCTTTTCCATAATTATTCAGTAATTCAGCTTAACCTCAACAATCATCGATACTCAACGGATCCGATTGGCCAGGTCCCCCTCAGACTTAATGCTCAAGCAAAGCAAAATTATTGAGAGTTAGACAACAATGATGTTTCTAAAGTAGACTGCAATAAAGCATAGACATAAAACTATGGTTTCTTTGTTTAGTATTTACCAAAGACTATCTTTGTAAATGCACAGAGTTCTACCATCTTTAACAACACCTGTTCTGCGATGTTGACATTAACTATTGTCTGGCTGATCCTGCCGCTATTTTTAGGGCTAATTAGTTATTTGTTGCCGAAGGTAGCCCCAGTTATGGGCATAGGCGTTAAGATCGCTTCCTGCGCCTGCGGTCTCAGGCTCATTCTTGACCCGAATCCTCTCACCCTGAATCTGCTGGATAGCTTCAGGGGGTTCTGTTGCAAAAACTCAGAAGTGGTAGATTAGGAAGTCGATTTTCTCATGTCATCTGCCGCCAATTTCACCTTCATGTCTCATCCTGCCCTGTTCAAGGGGAAGCACTTCCAGCCTGAAATCATCCTGCTCAATGTCCGTTGGTACTGCCGCTATGCCTTGAGCTATCGGAACCTTGAGGAAATGATGGCCGACAAGGACTCTCGGTTGACCACAGCACAATCAATCGTTGGGTCTTGCAGTATGGACCGGAACTAGACAAGCGTTGTCGCCCGCATCTACGCCCGACAAATGGCTCGTGGAAAATGGATGAAACGTATATCAAAGTTAAAGGGGATTGGAAGTATTTCTATCGAGCCGTGGATTCCAGCGGTCGAACTCTAGATTTCATGCTGAGTGCCAAACGGGATGCCAAAGCGGCCAAACGCTCTCTAAAAAAGGCGTTGAAGGCACGTCATACAAAACGCCACGGGTGATTAATGTGGATAGGAATGCCACTTATCCTTCGGTGGTGGATGACCTCAAAACAGAAAAAATGCTGCCAAAAGAGACCGAACTCCGCCCCGTTAAGTATCTCAACAACCTGATTGAGCAGGACCATCGCCGCATCAAACGTTTAACCTGATTGAGCAACACCATCGCTGCATCAAACGTTTGGTCAAACCGGGTTTAGACTTCGGTTCCTTCAATACGGCTCGAGGGACTCTCAAAGGGTACGAAGCGATGGCGATGATTCGCAGAGGACAGAGCCAAAATGTCGATAGAGATGACGTGACACGACAGATCTCTTTCATCCACCAAATTATTGCGCGACAGTGAAGGTAGTCGGGTGACGACAGCAAGGTAGTCGGGTTTAGCAAAATCGGCGTGAGACAGAGCTGACTTTGCCCAGGCGAGCTCAGCTAGGTTGTCAGCCGCGCAAGAAAAAGGCACAGGTAGATCTCCTACGAAAGAGAGCTAATTCCTGTGCCGAAAGCCATTCACTTATATCAGAAGAGAGCCTACATGAACGCACGAGAGCTGGGATTGCCCCAGTCAGTATCGTCTCAGATAGCCGAGATATCAGAGCGGACGGGTCAACGGATAGATGCGGGTCATCACCGTACGAATCGAGGCAGCGTCGTGGACCCACCACGGAGTCAAGATCCCTTAGCAGCGGTGTGGGCCAGCGAGTTAGAACCGATGCTGCGCCGGGAACCGAGACTAAAACCGATGACGCTATTCGAGTACCTACAGGATCAGTATCCAGGTCAGTATCGCCAGGTATTGCGGACCCTGCAGCGCCGAGTGCGCGAATGGAAAGCGCTGCATGGCCCAGAGCCAGAGGTGATGTTCATGCTGCGTCATGAACCTGGAGTGATGGGGCTCTCAGATTTCACCAAATTGAAGGGCATGGAGATCACCATCAATGGCAAGCCGTTCGAGCACTTAATTTATCACTACCGGCTCGCCTACAGCGGCTGGCAGTACGCACAGATTATCCAAGGCGGCGAAAGCTTTGTTGCTTTATCAGAAGGGTTGCAGAACGCGCTTGCTGCTAGCGGCGGCGCACCTCAAGAACATCGTACAGACAGCCTAAGCGCCGCCTACCGCAACTCAGGCGGACATCGCACCAAAGAGTTGACGCAGTTCTACGAAGAGTTATGCG
>NZ_JASATW010000040.1:0-29663 GCF_030405905.1 Sphaerothrix gracilis Ecp01 | reverse complement strand
AGTGAATGGCTTTCGGCACAGGAATTAGCTCTCTTTCGTAGGAGATCTACCTGTGCCTTTTTCTTGCGCGGCTGACAACCTAGCTGAGCTCGCCTGGGCAAAGTCAGCTCTGTCTCACGCCGATTTTGCTAAACCCGACTACCTTGCTGTCGTCACCCGACTACCTTCACTGTCGCGCAATAAGCATGAGCGTAGTCATGGGCCAATACTCCAGTGGCTACGGTTCCACCGTAATCATTGCCCTCCTCCACATACATCCGTTTTCGGATAGGTTCTTAGAGGAGCCACAACCCTAGCCTGGGCCATTAGTCTGGGACTGTTGATCAATATCAGCGGTCGGTTTTTATTGGGTGGGGCTGGGGTAGCAGGATTGTCTGCGATCGCCTGCTCACACCTTTTTCTCCTTCACTACACTTATCCAAAATCTCTCTATCACTACTTCAATGCACATTCCCCCTCATCATCAAAAGTTGGGAAGATCCCACTTAGCCTGAAACGCGACAGTAGTGCTGATCATTTCTGACATCATCATTGCCTCAACTCAAAAAGCTAACGATGTCATTTTCTACTGTCTACTTTTGCTAAAAAAACCGCACAGCCTCACTCTTAGCTTTACAACTTAAATCTCATTGCGTATCTCGTGGGATAAGTTGATATCAACTTTCGTAATGTTCGTTGGATGAGCAGTCGATTGCGCCGAGTGCCAGCATCATACTTCGCTGTGCGTTGGTAAGACCTTGTGCCTCGTAGATATTTGTACCTTCATATAGACCCGGCAAAGGTAATATATTTGAGCATGCTCTTGTTTCAAAATCCCACAGTCGGACGCTGCTATCACCGCTGCCTGTGGCCAACCATTTTCCATCAGGACTAAAAGCAATTGAGTTGATCGCAGCAGTGTGGCCGAGAAAGGTATGAACACATTGCCTTTGCTTCATATCCCACAGTCGGACGGTCGCATCTTCACTACCAGTGGCCAACCATTTTCCATCAGGACTGAAGGCAACTGCATTAACCCAATCGTTTTGGTCGTTGAAGGCATAAGCACATTGTCGCTGTTGTACGTCCCACAGAATAATTCCATTACCACCGCCTGCAGCTAAAAATTTTCCATTAGGACTAAAAGCAACTGCATTGACCCAATCGTTGTGCCCAGTGAAAGTATGAGCACATTGCCGTCGATTTATATCCCAGAGTCGCACAGTGCCATCACCGCTGCCCGTAGCCAACCACTCTCCATTAGGGCTAAAGACGGTCGAAATAACTTCAGCCGAATGACCGTCAAATGTGTAGATACATCGGATTTGCTCAATATCCCACAATTGTAAGGTGGCATCGGCGGTGCCCACAGCCAGCCATTTCCCATTAGGGCTAAAGGCAACTGAAATTATCCAATCATTGTTGTCTTTGAAAGTATAAATACATTTCCACTGTTCAATATCCCATAGCTGCACGGTAGTATCGCCGCTGCCTGTGGCTAACCATTTTCCATCAGGACTGAAAGCAACTGTGCTGACCCAAGCTGTGTGACTATTGGAGGTATGGATGCACTGTCGCTGTCTGGTATCCCATAATTGAACAATAGCATCACGGCTGCCTGTGGCCAGCCATTTTCCATCGGGGCTAAAGGCAATTGAAATTATCCAAGCTGCGTGACCAGTAAAGGTATGGATGCACTGTTGCTGCTCAAGATCCCACAGCCGAATAGTAGTGTCGCGGCTACCAGTGGCCAACCATTTTCCATTAGGACTGAAGGCAACCGATCTAACCCATGCCGTGTGACCAGTAAAGGTATGGATACACTGTTGCTGTCCGGTATCCCAGAGACGAATAGTAGTATCGCCGCTACCTGTAGCCAAATATTTTCCATCGGGACTAAAAGCAACTGACCTCACCATCTTTGAGTGACCGATGAAGATATGGATACATCTCTGCTGCGCAACATCCCACAACCGCACGGTGGTATCGTTACTGCCTGTAGCCAAATGTTTTCCATCGGGACTAAAAGCAACTGACCTCACCATCTTTGAGTGACCGATGAAGATATGGATACATCTCTGCTGCGCAACATCCCACAACCGCACGGTGGTATCGTTACTGCCTGTAGCCAAATATTTTCCATCGGGACTAAAAGCAACTGACCTCACCATCTTTGAGTGACCGATGAAGATATGGATACATCTCTGCTGCGCAACATCCCACAACCGCACGGTGGTATCTTGACTACCCGTGGCAAACTGTTTCCCATCAGGACTAAAAGCAACTGAAATTACCCAAGCCTCGTGCCCAGTGAACGTACGAACATATTGCTGCTGTTCAATATCCCATAATCGAACACTAGTATCGTGGCTACGTGTAACTAACTGTTTCCCATCAGGACTGAATGCCACAAAATTGAAACCAGAGATGTTGCTGATGAGTGTGTAAACACAACATTGCTCCTCAATATTCCATAATCGAATGGTGGCATCGCTACTAGTAGTAGCCAACCATTTCCCATTAGGACTAAAGGCAACTGAATAAACTTGCCCAAAGGGGTACGTGAGCGCAGGCTTACAAAAATTAGTATTACTTAAATCTAGTGCGTTGAGACGTATTCCCTTCAGGTAAGCTTGCCTTAAAGTGAGCTGAGAAAAGTTAAATTGGGAAACTTCAGGTTGGGTTTGGCAAAGTATATTTAATAGATTTCCAGCTGCGTAACCCTTACGCCAGCAAGAGTTTTTTTTGATAGACAATAAGGCAGAATTTACTTGTATTTTCAGGTTGTCAAACTTAGTTATCAGTGAGGTTAAGATCAATCGAATCTGGGTTTCTCTCACATAATCTTTAGCAGTGGCTTTAATCAGAGCATGAGTATGAAAGAGATCGAACTTTTGAGTCTCTAGTTCTCTAACAATCTGTTCTATAAAGCGATCTGTGGCAAACTCCATAATCACGTTTTGTAGAGTAAATTGCTTGCCCACGGTTTCTATCAAGTAGCGATCGCTCAACCCCCTCAACGCACTCCGCACTTCCCGCTTCGTCACAGACGGCAACAAGTCTTCCATTAACTCATCTAGTCCCACGGGTTCGCGGTTAATCGCCAGCCAGAACAAGATAGAACGCTCCAAAGGAGCCAGACGAGTCAGGTGCTGATCGAGCAGACTGTGCACATCCTCAACTGCGGCCCCTTCCTCTTCCAGAAAGTCATTCACATCCCCCAAAAACTCCCGCTGAATTGCCGTGGCCACTAGATGCAATGCCTGGGGATTACCGCTATACCGACGAATCAGCTCTTGGCCTTGGGTATCCGCATCCTCTAACTCCAGGCCCTTCGTCTTCAGAATTTCCCGTCCGGCGTCAGTGTCAATACCCGTTACCGACCACAAACGCACGAGGAGGCGATTGCCCGCCATCAGAGCCAGTTCTCGCGGACATTCCCGACTGGTTAGCAGCAGACAACTTTGATGCTCCGCCTCCCCAATCCGGTGAATCAGTTCCCCATAGCCTTCATGCCCATTGCGAAACTGTCCCGTTGATTCTGCCTGTAAAATCGACTCTAGATTGTCCAGCACCAGCAAGCAGCGATATTCCCGCAAATAGTGCAGCAGGCGAATGATGCGCTCGCCCAACCGACTCGGCAAATTGATTTCCGTCTCCTGCTGATCTGAGAGAAACTGAATCAGCCGTACCAGGATTTCATCCAACGGCGGCGCTTCCCGCAGGCTGCGCCAGATCACATAGTCAAACTGCTCATAAATCTGATCTGCCAACTTTGCCGCTAATGACGTTTTGCCAATGCCGCCCATCCCCAGTAACGTCACCACTCGGCACCGCTCCTCCATCACCCACTGGCCCAGCGTCGCTACTTCCTCCGTGCGCCCAAAGAAAATCGCGGTATCGGGCTTTTCGCCCCAGTCGATTTTAGGAGCGAGGCTCGGATCAGAATTGCTAGCTTGAGACTCAGACTGTTGAGGAGATTTTTCAGCTCGGCCATAATCGGCAGTTTCTAATTCCAAATCAAATGCCCGAAAAAATGATCGCACTGAGGCTTCATCTACAGGAGCTGAAAGGTCTCGGATCTTCTTGAGGGTTTTAATACTGAGATTTGCCCGCTCCGAGAGTTCGATCTGAGTAAAATGGGCACCGAATTTCTCAATATCTTGAGCTGTCAAAATTGCTTCGCCCAATCGGCTCAGCCCATGTGGTGTCAACATAACACCCCGACAACGATTCGACCTTTGATTCATAGCTTCAAACAAAATTAATAATAATGAGTAATTCGATTCAAATAGAATTAGACTCACTCAATAGCAATTAATTCAAGTCAATATCTAGCAAAGCATTTTCAATCGCCCTTTTTATTTCAAGGCTGACAAAATCCGACAAATTGATACATATCAACAGAAGTTCGCTAGAATAGCTAAATTGTGAAATCATATCTTTCTCTCTCTGTGAAAAATTCCAATACTGATCTATTTCCAGGTATTCGTTCATAAAATCTCTTAGCTCCTGAAGCCAACCACTCCCAAACTCAGGCCACCACTTCAAAAAAGCACTTCCTAGGTCAGGAAGTTTTTTTCTAAGAAGCTCAAAAGAGTTAAAGAAGCTATATTCAAGCTGACTAGAATAATGACCTTGGGTAAATTGATTTACCTTAATTCTACTAAGAACCAACTGACAGCAATTCAACAAGCCATAGTCTAAGCTGAAAGGCTTGTCAGTCTCGTTAGCGAACGACTGATTTAAGGTGAAGCCATGGTCATAAATAACCTCTAAATATGGCAACAACTCAAGTACAAATTGCAAATATGCAACTCTCAATGCACCTGATTTCTTCTGGCTCCTTAGATAGTAAGGTTTCTGCTTTATAGAATAAATGAATGTTCGCAGCTTAGGATTACCTAAGATTGGCGCTTCAATACTTCTCTTAATCAAAATGAATGCTTCATCAGGTTTTTTCAAAATGCCGAATAGAAGAACAAAAACCTCGCGCCATTCATGATCTCCAAAATTCTTCTGGACAACTCGAAAGTTTTCTGAGAAATCAGACTTTGAAATTTTCCTTGCGACAAAGTATTCTTGAAAAGTGAGGTGAGAAAAAGAATATATATCCTGTGCTCGTTCAATAATTATTCCATGCTGAAACTCGATTTCTTTCAAAACTGATTGTGCTTCATCAGCCTTGATTCTAAGCAGATTGGCTATTTGCTCGCAAAGTTCTTCTAGCTCAAAAAGTATTCGCTGTTTTTTGCTGAACTTTTCAAATGCAATACAACTAAAAAGATTTTGCTTATCTTCTTTACTGAGCGGTTTATAAGCTTCGTTATTAACCTCTCTATGAATCCCTCTAGCTTCATCCCACTTCTCTAAAAGCAGGTCGAGACCTTTTTCATATAACTTGTGCTTTTTTTCAGGTAATTTCCCTGTATCAGAGTAGATCCAGCAAATAAGGCTTAGCAGAATTGGTGTAGTGGCTAGTTCTGCATTCCGCTTATTTTTTGGAAGATTTAGTTTATTGATAAATGAATCATGCAATTGATCTCCCTTACTTCCAAATTGAGAGACAAACCAGTTCTTAGAAAATTCACAAATCTGGGTAGAATTGAAACTAGCTATTTCGACATAAACAAACTTGTCCATCAAAAACTCAGTTGTTTGAGTTCTACAAGTAATAACAAAACGGTTCTTGTAGTAAATTTGGATAAAGAAATCTAATTCTCTTTGAACATGTTCTCTTTGGCTTTGCGAAAGTTCGTCTAAGCCATCTAACAAGATGAAAAATTTTCCTTCGCTGAATGCATTCTCAATATCTTGAACATTTTTTAAACCTGTCTCTCTGCAAATTATTTCGTTGATATTTAGTGAATTGGGATTTTCCAGACTTCTCAGTTCGATTAATATGGGAATCTTTTCCTTGAATATTTTTTCTTGACTACATGCAACTGCAAGAAATCTAAGATAAGTACTTTTGCCCACTCCAGGTTTTCCTAGAACCATTAGTCTAGGAAATTTCTTGACTGCATCAAGCCCAGATATTCTTTTTTTTCGAAGACCCAAACCTATACGTTCAAAAGAACTGATAGATGTTTCTGTCTTTACTAAGTCTGGAACAGTTGCAAATAAGCCTGATTCTATGCCTTCCAATACATAGGTGTCGACATAAATATTCTCGACACGTATTTTGTAGTGATTGAGTAATTTTATTTCACTGTAAAGGTATAAGATCTTTTCTCGACAATGGTTTCGAATGCTATCATAAAACTTATTAGAGACGCCGAGTAAAGATTCTGCTTCTTTGCTTTGAATGTTGTCTTGAACTAGATCGATTGTCTCTTTTATAGATGCTTCAAGTTTAGTATCAATATTCTTACTTGTTATATCAATGAGAATAGAAGAAAGCTTTGCGCATGTTAACTCAGTATCTGAAGTCGTTATTGATTCCTCTGGCTGACCAAAGTCTGAGGCAATTAATTCCAGACCAAAAGCCTTAAACAAATCACAGAGCGAAGCCTTGTCAACTCGGTCTCTGCAACTGCGAATTTTCTTGATTGTTTTTATGCTAAGTCGAGCTCGTTCTGAAATTTCTTCTTGAGTAAATCGCTTGCCGAATTTTACTTCGTCCTGGGCAGATGAGATCGCTGCTTCTAATCGTTTCTGACCGTGCTCGGTTAAGACAACACCGCGTTGACGATTGCTCATGACGTTGGTGCAGATGACGACTCAGGGAGATCGGGAAGTTATCGGAAATTTAGATAAGCTTGCATCGATAATATTCGATCTTTCCTGTAACTGCCTAGCCGCTGAAACAGTTGTCATAGAAGCCAACCGCAACGCTGATGCAGCACGACGGTAAAATTTCCACCAACTTTCTCTTAACCCACTCAAGTTTCCTCGAAGAAATTCGTTCTGCTTTCGATACTGACCTCAGGAAAAGTTCAGGAAAATCACCATGCTGAAAGCAACTCACATCGGTCTTGCCGCCTGCCTTACGTTACTGCCTGTTGAAATGACATCCGTTTCCTTAGATACGACTGATATCGCTCAAGCTTTACCTCCTCTCATCACCGAGATTTGTCCCGATGTTACCTGGGCAGACGGCTTCCGCATCGGAGAGTTGGTGCCCTTGGCACCTCATCAGTATCACGCTGCCGTCACTATCACAACTACACCCCTGCGAGCAGGTTATGGCTTTGAAAGTGAAATCATCACAGACTTAACCGTTGGTACCAAAGTCATGGTCAGAGGCGAGGTTTGGGACATGGGCTGCAACCAATGGATGGTCGTCTCGGAAGACCCGCAGATGTTTGTACACGGCAACGCCTTGCTGAATCTTTAGCGACTCATCCAGTTCAATCACGACCAAGCATTTTCCCTACACCTGCAAACCGTCCATGAGAAATACCTCTATGTACTTATCGACCGATCTTCCCACCTCAACGCCGAAGACATTTCCGTCGGCAGGGCACTGTGAAACGCACGATTACACCTCAAAGTCCGGGACGAGTTTATTTTCAAGCAACCTACTGGCCTGCCCGCCTCTCTCACATGCTCCAGCACTGGGAAACCCTCGAACACCAGGCCATGCAAGAACAGTGGTCTTACGCTCAATTCTGACTGGCACTCTGCGAATTGGAGGTGGACCGACGCTGGAGTGTGCGCCTCAAACGCGCCCTGCAAGAGGCCCAACTCCCCGCCGCCAAAACGGTTTCCAACTTTGACTAGAACCATGTCCCAAAGCTCAATCCGCTGCCGCTGATGCAACTGGCCACGGATACCGGCTGGCTAGAGCGCGCCGAAAACTGTTTAATCTTCGGGCCTTCCGGTGTCGGCAAAACTCATTTGGCGGCAGCCTTGGCGCGCTCTATTGTCGAACTCGGCAAACGGGCTAAATTCTTCACTGCGACGGCATTGGTACAGCAATTGCAGCAGGCTAAGTTGCAGTTGCAGTTGCAATTGCCCGCTTTGCTCCACAAGCTGGACCGTTTTGATCTGCTAGTCATTGATGACCTTGGCTACGTCAAAAAGTCAGAAGCCGAAACCTTGGTCCTCTTTGAGCTCATTGCCCATCGCTATGAACGGCGCAGTCTTTTAATCACGGCCAATCAGCCTTTCAGTCAATGGGACACCATTTTTGCCGACGACATGATGACGGTCGCGGCGGTAGATCGTCTCGTGCATCATGCCTTGATTGTCGAAATCCATACCGATAGCTATCGCAAACGCGCCGCAGCCACTCGCTCAACTGAAGCCAATCCTTCAGCCCGAGCTTGACCGCATTAGCGATCATAGTTGTCATTTTGATCGCAGGTGTCGCAACAAGGGGGCAGACGTTGCCGATCACGCTCACAGATCTGCCAACTCGACTATCTTGCTGTCGCGTCACGCTAAACGCTTGACACTTGATAGTTTCCGCTTGGCTGAGTGACGAGCGAGTGTCTTCAGACATAACTGCAGGTCTTATGTCGCGTCTACGAATGACTTCATCTGAAAATATTGAGTTTCCGCATACTCTAGAGCTAGGATTTGCGGTAGCTGTAGCGGCTTCCTGTGTATCTCGCCCATTTGGAGACGCTCGTTACTCCCAAGCCGGTACTCTCTTGAGACCTTCATGAGCCATTGAACTACGATGCGAAATTCCTCAAATGCTTATTTTTCTCTGTAAAGAGCAAAAGGGCAAGAGTATAAAGGGCTACTGAAGAGTCCTGGGGGCCGAACAACAAACCCGAAAACCGATGCTGATGTAGCGGTTGACCGGGTTGCCCACGTTGCGGAACGCGGAGCGGCAGTACCCCGGGCTGTCGTCCCAGGAACCGCCACGTATAATTTTATACCTTTTATCTCCACCGATTAACCAAGCATTGCCATCAGTAGGAGCCCCCTCATAGGTGGCGTGCCAGTTGTCCTGACACCACTCATAGACATTGCCGTGCATATCAGACAGACCAAAGGCATTGGCGACATCGAAATGGTCTACTGGCGTCGTTTCGTTACGAAATTGCCCCGCTGGACCCTCTGCATAGGTTGCCGAGGCTCGGTAATTGGCGAGTTCGTCGGTCAGGGTTCTGCCGAAGTAGAAGGGGGTGGTTGTGCCCGCTCTGCAAGCGTACTCCCATTCCGCTTCTGAGGGCAGGCGGTAGGGACGGCTCGTGAGCTGAGCCAGGCGATCGCAAAACTCGACCGCATCCTGCCAGCTCACACCGACAATAGGCTTGTTAGGGGCAACAAGTCGGTCTGCCTCGTACCGAGTGGCTGGATTCGTCTCCATAACCTTTTCGTATTGAGCTTGGGTGACCGGGTAGCGGCCTAGAAAGAACGTCGGCACGGTGACCTCTCGTTGCGGCCCTTCATTATCTTTGCGATCGGGTTCATCGTCGGGGGAGCCCATCGTGAAGGTGCCGCTAGGGATGAGCACCATGTGCAGGGGTAGGGCATCGGTAATCTCTAAAAGGGGTTCCGGGTAGCCTCGGCATTGGCGGGGGGTGCGGCGGATGGTGAGAGACATTGGCGGTAAGGTGAGAGGGCCAGCTAGGTCTTCGGTTGCCCTACCAAAATAGCTGGCCCGGTTTGATTTTTGGATACCTCGATGGATATCGCCGGAGTAGGTCTGGACTCTTCTGGGGTACGCCCGACAGATTCCCACCTGCCAGTTCTGACCGGCCATTGCTGGCGATAGAAGAGTGCTGGGGGCCGAGCAACAGACCCGAAAACCGATGTTGTTGTTGCGGTTGTCCGGGTTGTTCCTGTTGCGGTACGCGGAGCGACAGTTCCTCGGGTTGTTGTTCCAGGAACCGCCACGTTTAGCGGCCTACCCCGTCAGCAGCATACAGCAGCCTGACGGTAAAAATGAAGCCGATGTTGCATACTGTATCCTGGCCTCTGTCCTATCCACATACAGAGAACCGATGGCAACTGAGCTACCGATTATTCAGAAAACCTACGACTTGATTAAATGGTACGTGCCGATTCTCAATCGATTGCCCCGAGACCATAGATTCCAGCTAGGCGATCGCATGGTGATGGGCCTTTATGGATTGTTGGAAAGCTTGATTATGGCTCGCTATCAGCGCGATAAACTGCCTCAGCTCCAGGTCATCAACAGCAAATTAGATGTCCTGCGCTATCAAACCCGGCTGCTGCTGGATTTTGATTTGTTATCTCATAAGCGATACCAGTATGTAGGGCAGCTCATCAATGCTATCGGTACCGATCTCGGCGGCTGGATCAAATAGCAGAGTCAGAAGTCCCATGAAACGTCACGGTAATCTCTGGCCAGACATCCTTGACTTTGAAAATCTGCTGCTGGCCTCACGGCAGGCACAAAAGGGAAAACGCTTTCGGGACAATGTTCTGGCGTTTAACTATGCTCTGGAACGGGAACTTCCGGCCCTGCAGCAGGAGCTGGAAGACCACACCTATCGCCCTGGGGCATACCGCACGTTCAAGATTCGAGATCCCAAGCCGCGTTTGATTTCAGCAGCGCCTTATCGGGACCGGGTGGTGCATCATGCGTTGTGTAATGTGATCACGCCGCTGCTGGAGCAGACGCTGATTGTCGATACCTATGCCAACCGCAGCGGCTACGGCACACATCGGGCTCTGAAACGATTCACCCAATTTGCTCGCAGTCAGCGCTACTGCCTGCAGGGGGACATCCAGAAGTATTTTCCCTCAATCGATCACAAAATCCTCAAGACCTTGATCCGAGAGAAAATTAGGTGTCCCAATACGCTATGGCTGATTGATACGATTATCGACGCCAGCAATGAGCAGGAGCCGGTGATTGAATACTTTCCGGGAGATGACTTACTGACGCCAGTTCAACGCCGCAAGGGCTTGCCTATCGGAAATTTGACCAGCCAGTTTTTCGCCAATCTCTATCTCAGCCCCTTTGATCACTTTGTGAAGCGACAGCTTAAGCTGCGCTACTATCTCAGGTACGTCGATGACTATGCCGCCTTTTCAAATGACTGGCAGGAGTTGGCAGCGGCCAAACGGGCAATGGAAGATTTCCTGGTCACGTTACGGCTGAAAATGCATCCGATTAAGAGTCAGCTCTTTGAAACCCATCATGGGGCTAGCTTTGTCGGCTTCCGTGTCTTACCGGATCGGATTCGGGTGCGCAATGACAATCTCAGACGGGCACGGCGACGGATGAAGCAGCTCCAGCAAGACTACGAAACCGGCAAAATCACTCTTCAGCCCCTGGTGCAGCGGTTACAGCCTACATTCCGCAGGTTGACAATGAATAAGAAAGGTGGTGTGCCGTAGAGTAGAAGCAGCCCTCAAGAGAATGGATGCATCGATTGAAGATAGAGAATCTGGATCACCTAGGCTTGGTTGCCGGGATGGTTGACGAGGTAGGACTGGTGGAACTGACCAACGCACAATTAGGCCAGCATCAGCTGGAGCACATCAGCGCGGGGCAAGTGGTCAAAGCACTGATACTGAACGGCTTGGGTTTTGTGAGCGCGCCTCTGTACCTGTTCAGCGAGTTCTTTGAGAGTAAGCCGGTTGAGCATTTGCTCGGCGAAGGCATACAAGCGAGTTACCTGAACGATGACCGTCTCGGACGTGTGCTCGACGAGTTATATGAAGAGGGCACCAGCAGTTTCTTTTTGCGTGTGGCGATGCAGGCGGTGGAGCGATTTGGCGTCGATGTTGGCCAGGTTCATCTAGACTCGAGTTCGTTTTCGTTGCAAGGCGAGTATGGGCGGGAGAGGGTTGAGTCGGGAGACTTAGATCAGGTGCCTATCGAGATCTGTCGAGGCTATTCAAGAGACCAACGACCCGACCTGAAGCAGTTTGTGGTGAATCTAATGTGTAGCGCGGATGGGGGCGTGCCGCTGTGGCTGAAGGTTGCAGATGGCAACCAGAGTGACGCGCAGCAGTTTGCCGGGTTGATGCGCCAGTTTGCCAACAGTTGGCAGATGGACAGTGTGTTCGTTATCGACGCAGCCTTTTACAGCGAGCCGAACTTACAGCAGGTCGGCTCACTCAAATGGGTCTCACGGGTACCCCAAACCTTGAGCGATGCCCAAGCGCTCGTGCAAAGTGATACCAGCGAACTGACGCCAGTTGCTTGCACCCTCAAGGACTACCGGATGTGGGAGACAACCGCTGAGTATGGTGGAGTTCAGCAGCGCTGGATTCTGATTGAGAGTCTGACGCGCAAGGCTGACCAGTCGCTGTGGGAGCCCGAACTCAAGCAGCTAGAGAAACGATTGCACCGCAACCTCAAGCAGCTGCAGCAACAGGTCTTTGCCTGTAAGCCCGATGCCCTCGAAGCCCTGATGCGCTTCCAAGACACCTTGGCGGTCCATCACCTCACTGAGGTCAGCGTTGAGACGCTTCGACCGAAACGGGCACCGGGTCAGCGAACTAAAGCAAAAGCTAAAGACACACCACCTGCCACCGGCTACCGCCTCAAAGCCAAGCTTGAGCGCCGGAGCACTGCCTACCAGAACCAGCGCAGTCGGTTTATCCTGGCCACCAATCACCTCGATACCCAGCAGTGGCCTGCTGACAAGCTATTGCAAGAGTACAAGGGCCAACAGAAGACTGAGCGCGGGTTTCGCTTTCTCAAAGACCCGTTGTTCTTCGCCAGCAGCCTGTTTGTCAAAAAAGCCCAAAGAGTCGAGGCTCTAGCCCTGGTCATGGCCCTGACTTTGATGGTCTACACCTTAGCTGAACGTAAGCTTAGACAAACCCTGGCGGCACAACAGCAAACAATCCTCGACCAGAAAAAACAGCCTACTGTCAACCCTACCTTTCGGTGGGTCATTCAGAAGTTTCAGGGCATTCATTTTGTGCAGTTCGGACACCTCAAGCAGATTAGTAACCTGACTGATGAGCGGCGCACAATCATCCGATTCTTGGGGGCTCATGTTGAGCCCTACTATGCACCTACCTAATCTTTTGGCAACCTGCGGAATGTTGGTTACAGAGCTGGGAAGCCCACCTGATGCACGGCGACACCCATCGGCTGAGGCGCAAAATCTTTGAGCACTATGTGTTTACGCGAAAAGAAAACCATCTGGAATCAGCCGCAGATGAGACAACGGACTTAGGCGTCAGCAACTCAGAATCCGATAGCAGCCGCCACGGAACACCCACATCAGACGACTAATCGCAAGAAGTTGATTTATTTCTTAACAGCTTATTTCTCTGCAGAGCGTAAAAGGGCAAGAGTATAAAGGGCTACTGAAGAATCCTGGGGGCCGAACAACAAACCCGAAAACCGATGTCGGAGTCGCGGAAGTCCGGGAAGTCCCTGAAGCGGAACGCGGAGCGGCAGTACCTCGGGACATCGCTCCAGGAACCGCCACGTATAATTTTATACTCAGCATTTCCGCCGGTTACCCAGGCACTGCCATCCGTAGGAGCCTGCTCATAGTTTTCGTGCCAGTCATCTTGACACCATTCCCAAACATTGCCGTGCATATCGCAGAGGCCGTAGGCATTCGCCCCTTCAAAATGATCTACTGGAGTGGTTTGTTTGCGATACTCGCCTCGGCTCCCTGGGCCATAAGCTCCGTATTTCTCATCATTTCCTCGATAGTTGGCGTAGTCAGTAGAAAGCGTCTCACCGAAGTGAAAGGGGGTTGTCGTTCCAGCACGGCAGGCGTATTCCCACTCAGCTTCGGTCGGCAGGCGGTATTGGCGGTTGGTGTGAATAGTGAGCCTGTCGCAAAACTCGACCGCATCCTGCCAAGACACCTGCTCGGCGGGACGGCGGTCATTTCCCTTAAACTTAGAGGGATCGGAGTTTAGTCCTTGATTTACCTCCGGCAGCGCTGCCACAACCCGCCACTGGGCCTGGGTCACAGGATACTTAGCCATGAAAAACTGCGGCACGGCGACTTCATGCTGCGGGCCTTCAGCCTCAGTTCGCTCTAGTTCACTCTCAGGCGAACCCATGAGAAAGCGACCGGCAGGAATCAGCATCATGCGCAACGGCAGAACGCCTTCGGCTAGAAACTCCTCGTAGTATTGGTTCTGTCCCCGACGTTTGTTGACGATAAGCTGAGAGGGTTGGGCTGGCATTTTTCTACGCAGAGAGCAAAAGGGCAAGAGTATAAAGGGCTACTGAAGAGACCTGGGGGCCGAACAACAGACCCGAAAACCGACGTTGACGTCGCGGTTGTCCGGGTTGAGCCTGATGCGGTACGCGGAGCGGCAGTGCCTCGGGTTGTCGAACCAGGAACCGCCACGTCTGATTTTATACTCAGTATTTCCGCCAGTTACCCAGGCGCTGCCATCTATGGGAGCTCCCTCATAGGTGTTGTGCCAGTCATCCTGACACCACTCCCAAACGTTACCGTGCATGTCGCTTAGGCCAAAAGCGTTAGCGATTTCGAAGTGATCTACCGGCGTGGTTTCGCCTCGGCTCTCACCTTTCGGCCCGTCTGCATAAGCGCTGCCATTGTAATTAGCTACTTCCGTGGTAATCATGTCGCTAAAATGGAATGGTGTCGTTGTGCCAGCCCGACAGGCGTATTCCCATTCCGCTTCAGTCGGCAGGCGGTATTGACGTCCAGTGTGAGCTGAGAGGCGATCGCAGAACTCAACCGCGTCATCCCAAGAGACTTGCTCTACGGGGCGGTTTTCGCCGTTGAATCCTGAAGGGTTTAAGTTTAGCTCTCGTTCTACCTGGGGTAGCGCTGCCACAGCTCGCCATTGGACCTGAGTCACTGGGTAACGGCTCATAAAGAAAGGCTGGACAGCGACTTCATGCTGAGGAGATTCGCGATCGTAATGTCCAGGTTCACTCTCTGGGGAACCCATCAGGAAGGTACCACCAGGAATTGCCACCATCTTTAAGTAAATGTCATTTGCTAGGGGTTCAGTAAAGCGATTGGCTTGCCGTTGCTGACGCTCAATCACCCACTCATTCGTATCCTGACTAGGTATGAGCTTGGCAAGCACAAATTCAAAGGGTTGCAGTACCGGCCTCGATGATGTTTGCGGTTCTAAGGTAATGATGGTGAAGTCTTCAGTATCAAGAGATGGTGGAAAGTCGTCATCTATAAGTTGCGCATCAACAAACTCGAATGATTCAAGGGGTGGAAGATTCAGGTATTCAGCGACTTCATATTCAAAGGTTTGGAGACGGCGACCATAGGGATCGAGCTCTGTAACCGGGACAGGAACTTTCGCTGCTCCCCTTCTGAGTTGTTGAACTAGGTCTTCATAGGGTCGTCCTAGTGAAGCCAAAATATCAGCCGTGATGGTGGCGAAAGTTTTCGCGCCCTCCAAACCTTCCGGTAGTTCTATATTAGGGTCTTTAAGATAAGCCTGGAAGGTATAAGGATAGAGGCGGTTAAATCGTCGGGTGATCGCCCGAGACACACTATTGATGACATCGACAGCGTCTACTGGCGGTAGCCACTTGCCACTCAGCAAAACCCCCCGCACCCGGCCAGCAAAGTCATACTGCACCAAGTCTTGCGGTTCTATCAGCTCATCCGACTGCTCTGGTTTAGTCGAAGTAGATTCCAGTGCCCGCTCTTCTTGACCAGGAAGACGCTGCAATAAACCACCGGTGAAGACCTCGGCAATGGGTAGGGGCGATCGCACATCTGGAAGCTTCTCCTCTCGAATCAGCCGGACGATGGGCAGGGTAATCACTGGGGCAGCCGCTAGCAGCATCAGCAGCCACTGAGCATCGGGAGAAGAAAGCCGCAAAAAGCGCTCGACTCGACGTTCAGCCAGTTCAACATCTGCGAGCGTTTCCACTGATGATGAGCGGGGCACGGTGCCCCCTGGTGGCGGCAGCAAAAAGCCGGGAGTCACTCCCGGCTTGCCTGCTACTAACTGACTCCAGCGGCTGAGGTCACGCTCTTCACCAGTCACCACCGGAAGGGCTATGCGTTGCTGAAGACTAGCCGGAGTATTTTGCGCAGGGGCTCTTTTTTTTAACCGCTGGTTAGTGCCTCCTGGTAGATCATTTCTGAGGGAAACAGGAATACCTCGCCCTAGGGCAGTGCGCTGCCACATCCAAGGAGGCAGCATCTGCCACAGAACTACAGGCATGTGGTGGCCCCAGGTTTCTAGCGTAGGCGTTAGGATGCCCTGCCACCAGTGAGCACCCGTGCTGTCGCTGAGGACAATGGCAAGACGACGGCCTGTCTGGTCAATAAGTTCTTTGGGATGGTGATCTGGGCGCTGAGGATGAGACCGCAGCATGACCTGATCTGCTGGTTGCGCTTCGGGATAGATCACCAAATCAAACACCCGGACATCGCGGAAGGCTCCGTACCGACGGAGCGCGCGCACAATATCTTGTACCAAGCGCTGCCAAATCACCATCGACGCGCTACTGCGATCGACCACCAAAATGATGTCAAACCACGTCTCTTGATCAGGCTGCAGCTTTGGCACACAGAGCTGGGTGCGAGCAATGAAATCAACTGTGGCAGATTCGTCGAGACGGCTGCCAGTACCGGCGTCGATTTTCTGCAGGAGCGGTTTGAGAGCCCTAATGATGGCTAGAGGGTCAGAGAGCATTGCGGGGTCAACAATCTGCACCGGTAGCACTTCGGGAGGCAATGCCTTCTGTGGCGTAGGTGCTACGATGTCTATTCGTTTAGAAGAAGGGTGCTCTGGAGAGGAAGTAGATGGCGATCGCCCCGTAGAGGGCGTCAGTCTGCGACTGCCCTCATCGTCTTGCGAGACATCTATATCCTCCGATTGATCACCCGGAGACTCGGGTGATGGGAAATCTGATTCCAGATGAGTCGCCAACCACAGCAGCTCCGCCATTTGGGTCGTGGTTTCAATACCCGTAAGTTCCTGCGCCTTAGCCAGCCGCTGGAGAAACGCATTCACCAGATCTGGCGATGCTCCCGTGGCCCCAGACTGTGTCATGCGTCGGTGCCACCCAACGACTGAAACAACAACTCCCGGAGCCGAGTTTTTTCATCCGCGCTCAGGCTGTCTGGGTGACGCCCCATCAGATAAACGGCATTGAGCAACTGGTCGGTCGCCCGATCTGAGGTTTTGCCCTTATCCTTACTCACGAATTTGCGGATAAGCGACTCTACCTCATCCCAGCGATCGCTCTCTTCAAAGTGAGACTGCACAATCGGTTTCAGTGAGTCTTCGTCGGGGCTGGGCATCTGCACCCGCAAACAGCGACGATAGAAAGCAGGGGGAAAGTCGCGCTCACCGTTGCTGGTCATGATCACAATGGGAAATTCGCAGCACTTCACCCGACCATTCGTAACGGGAGCCTCCATCTCTTTATCGGCAGTGCGTACCGTGACGGTGGCGTTGGGATCGTCGGTATCTTGCCCACGCCGCTTACGACGCACCAGCTCTGGAATTTCAAATTCTCCTTCTTCAAACAGGTTGAGCAAGTCATTGGGTAGGTTCAGGTCACTTTTATCAATTTCGTCAATCAGCAACACCCGAGGCCGCAGGGAGGGCAAAAAGGCCGTCCCCACTGGGCCAAGCTGAATATAGTCGCCCAAGTCGCCTTCCTCCGGAGTTGCTGCCCCTTGACGAGTTTTGTCAAGTTGGGCCTCTTGCAAACGGGAAACATCGACACCTAGTAAAACAGCTAAGTCAATCAAATTACGGGTTTTGTCGAGCTGAGCGTCCTGCAGACGGGCAATAGCGTCATAGCGATATTCAGCATCGACCAAATTAGAGCGAGCAGTAATGGGCCAAGTGAGGACGGGACCCAGTTGAAGCTCATAGGCGATCGCGTAGGCCAGTGAGGTTTTACCAGAGCCGGGGGCACCCGTTACTAACAGCGGTCGCCGTAGATGAATCGCAGCATTGACTGCATCAATCACCGCCATTCCTTCTTTACCAGTAGAAATGCGAAAGCTCTTGCCCCGTTGAATAGCCCGTGTATCTTCGTCGGCGAGATTCTGAAGCTTTGTCCAGTAGATTTCATCTTTGGTCTGTTCCTGCTCGTCAGCCTGCTTCTGGGCCTGTTGCTGCGTAAGAAATTCTTCTCGCGGCAAAAATCGCCGCCAGGGGGGAGCTTCAGGGGGCTGCTTCATGCCAGAAGGCTGAGCACTATGGCAGTTTCCTTGAAAGTACTTGTATTTCCAGGTCATGGGCGAGCAAGGGACTAGGGGCTAAGCGTCTCAGACACTAGAGAATCATCATCTTCCCGATTTTCAGGATCGGGTAGGCTCGGACGGCGGTGCGGGCAATCCACTAGCAGTCTTACATTAGCCCGAGCACGAATTGTTCTCCAAGCTTGTGCTAGCCCCACAAAGTTCGTCAGATCGACATCTTTCAACGCATCTTTCAAGCTTTTTAGTCGTTTTTCTGACGTTTGTTGATTATTTGGACCAAACCAAAACGTAATAGGCACCCCAGAGTTAATAATGTCGAAGAGAATCTCTTGACGTTCACCCTTGTTAGAGGAGAGATCAGCAACCAAGTTTAATCCAGATGCTTCCAATCCTTCCAAATCGCCTACTTTTGGGCAATCTCTTTGAAGATGAAAGTGGTCGCAGACATCTTTGTTTTTACATTGCTCAAGCTGAACCCAATTCTTAGCAAGGCAGACCTGAGTGGGTTCCTGAGCAGCCCGCTCCAAAGAGCGAATAATGTAGTTTCGAGACCCAAAAGGCCGCGATCGCCCCTGAAGATTATGCACCTCCCAGTCATCAGCAACATCAGTAAGACTTTCTATGTGATGGCAAGGCAAGAACAGTTCTATACAGTCAAGCTTACAGTTCTGAGCTGCTAGTTTTTCTGTAGCGGATAGTATCCATTGAGATAGACGATTGGCCGCTTCCTCAATCTTGCAGCAATATTGAGGCGCATCAGGCTGACCAAAGTAAGCTTCTTCCCCCCTGTACAACTCTGCAGTCATGCTGATATCAGACAGATCTGGTCGTGGCGCGTCAAATGCTACAAGCAAATATCCCTGAGAATCTTGAGGAATCTTTTTAGGTAGCGGGCTTGTAATACCAAATTCGTTGGCCATACGCTGTCGCCAGTCGTCTATGGCTTGAAAGAAAGACTGCGAGTTTTGCCTCCCCATTCCTAGAGGAGAACGAGATAGCTCTTCAAGAGCGTATTCCGCAAATCGAATAGCCAGTTCTGCCGAATAAATTTCCAGAAGTCTCCTGATTGCTGCTAACGAATTAGTAGAGGGGCGATCGGGGCGCATTTCGAAGAAAGAGCGAGCAAAAACTGTCTGAAATGCACTATAAAAGGCGATTTGAATATAGGGGAAATCTATTGCTGCGTCAAACTGCTGAAATAAGCTATTTAGATCTGGTTTTGCAATAGACAGTTTCTCTTGATCAACCGTGGGTTGCAGTTTGAAAAGAAGATCATCACATAACTGCTGAATATCCTCTCGTTTTTCGACCTCGCTAGCATCTCGCAGTCCGATAAGAAGCTTTTCTGTTTCCCCTATACTTTCAGCCTGCTGAATCAGCCTAAAGATCGCTATCTTAATTTCGGAGCGATCGCTTGCACAGAGCTGCTCAGAATCAACGTCGAGTGCAATAAACATCTCAAAACGGTCATGGTTTGGATAAACCGAATAGATTGCATCTCTTAACGCTTTGATGTCTTTCCTCTCCAACCCTGCCATTACCTCACCCTAGGCAGTCTGTACTCTACCAGCTTCTACAGCTTCTATGCTCTTCAAGCTATTTAGCCTAGTTTCCGGCTTTATGCCCTACTTTAACCAAGTTTTTGGCACTAAAGACGACTAGCACCGAATTTGATAGCAAAGTGCGATCGCCTAACGGCGAATGAAAAAGAACGCAAATTTTTTCTGCAGAGAGCAAAAGGGCAAGAGTATAAAGAGCTACTGAAGAATCCTGGGGGCCGAACAACAAACCCGAAAACCGATGTCGTAGTTGCGGTAGGCCGGGGTACCGTCGTTGCGGAACGCGGAGCGACAGTTCCTCGGGTCGTAGCGCCAGGAGCCGCCACGACGTATTTTATACTCAGTATTTTTATCGGCTATCCAGGCGCTGCCATCGGTAGGAGCCTTGTCATAGCTACCGTGATAGTCGTCTTCGCACCACTCCCAGACATTGCCATGCATGTCATACAATCCCCAGAGATTGGCTGGATAGCTGGCAACCTTACTTTCTAGGCCTCCATCGTAATTCGCTAAATTTTCTGCGATCTGATCGCCAAAATGATAAGTCGTCGTTGTTGCTGCCCGGCAAGCATATTCCCACTCAGCTTCTGAGGGTAAACGATACTGTGGCTGGCTTTGAGGCGAGTGTCGCCGACTCAATTCCTTCGATAGCCGCTTGCAAAACTCCGTTGCCTCATACCAACTAACTCGCTCCACCGGCAAGTCATCTCCCTTGAAGCCTGAGGGGGCGAGGTCGAGGTCAATATCTACCCTTTCATAGCCTGCTACCACCCGCCACTGAGCCTGAGTCACCGAAGTTCGCCCCATGAAAAATCGCGGCACCTTCACCCGATGCTGTGGACGCTCATTATCTTGACCGTTCCGGTCATCTGAAGCACTGCCCATCAAAAACTCCCCAGCAGGTATCTGCATGAGAGTCAGCGTTACCCCGTCCCCCAGTTTCTCGACATACCCTGTATTGCTGCACGTGTAGCGATGTAGCGTCAGGTTCTCAGTAGCAGCCATACCCAGTCATCCTCAGGCGCAAACATGCCTTCTATCCTAAGCGACTGCTAGCTTAAGCTGTGCCATCTTCTAAACGGTTTAGCCAGTCACGCCAATACTGCAAGTGTGGACTCTGTGGCTTAGCCTGCACGGCTCCACTCACCAGCGCCACGCTTTTCCCTTCTCCATTCAGCCTTTTTACGGTATCGAGCACCCGGTTGTCATAAGGCTTGTACCGCGAGGATAGTGCCTCAAAGTTTTCTCCTACATACAGCTCCAACATCTTTTGAAAATCATCTGTATCCTCAAAAGCATTCATCAAATCCTGATAGAGACGAAGCCACTCCGAGCGCGGCAGCAAAGGTGTCGGTGGTGCGATTTGCGAGTCGTAGAATTTAGAAGAATCTGATAGCTCGGGTTCCAGCATTTCCTGAAACAACTGCCCCCCTCCATTATCCCGCCAGCGCAGATAAAGCACCGGTCGATACCACTGATTTACCAACTCCATCATCCACTTCCGCCCCTCCCGCAGTGCTACCACCAGCGGTTCCTTCTTTCCCAGCACCCGGTAAAACTGCTCGGAAAACTGGCTGGCCGCATCTACCCTAACCATGTACTGCATTGCCACCACAGCCGGTATGCGGGCATCGATTAGCTGCTGAGCCGTGCCGTTAAACAGCGACTCTCCCGCCACAGCCATGCCCGATTGACAGGCACTGAGAACCACCAAAGCCACTCCCGACGGCAGTAAAGCCGCAAACTCCCGAGCACTCACATAGTCTGATCCGCCTGACTCCCCTTTAAACAGCAGAAAGCCTTCTGAGTCGGGTAATAGGTGCTGACACCGGCGGCAGCGCTCGACCTTGGTACTATTGTGCATCTGCCGACAGTCAGGATTGATACACCGCTTGCCATAGAGCCCGTGACCATCAAAATGAATCACCTGAGGGCGTAACGACGGATCACAGTCAGTTAGATAGATGCTCAACCCTCGACGAGTCACCGGGGATAACGACTCTAATGCAATCACTCCAGAAGTCTCAGCCTTAGACAATCCCTGACGAATTGCCTGCTGCTCAGTCTCGGGTAGCTTGATTAGTCCTTGAGCTGGATCAGAAGCCGTGGAGGATATTAATAAAACTCGCAGTTGCGCTTGCGATGGCAACGCTGGCGGGAGAGCCTCATAGGCAAGGTAGCGCGAAAGGACAACACGATGGTGCAATAAAAAACGCTGACCATCGTGGAGCAGTTCCCAGGGATAGTCTGCCAAGCGCGATCGCTCAGCCGAGTTAGCTGCAAACTTCAGCCGCAGGTGCAAATCCTCGTTAGCTGGCTCAGGCTCAGCCAAGCGTAAAGACGTTTCAAATGTTGAGCGTAAGCTACTGCCAACCGGAAATAGAGCCTGATAGAGGCGCTGTCCCACCGTCTCCAAATAAGCAGGATGAAAACTTTGCCGATCCGGCGCTAAAAGCGATTCTTGAATCATCCAATCTTGTTCATCAGCGTCAGGAAACGCCTCAGCCCGAAACCCACTAGACAGCTCCAAGAGCTTAATCAGCGTCTTGCGGCGGTCGAGGGCTCCCTGCCAAAAAGGCAATGATGATTCTGCAGAACCGTCTCCGGCGGGAGACTGGCTTGCCACTGCCTGAAAGCGCTGAGCATCAATTGGGAACAAGTAGATTTCTAGGTGCTTCATCATCCTAGTAGCGGTCGGCTATGTTGCTTTCATCCCCTTTGAGTAAAGCCTCCATACTCCGCTTAACCGCTGGCATAATCTCATCTCCATAGAGATCTTTATACCACTCCAGCAATTGGGCCTTATCGAATAAAGGCGATAGCTGAACTTTCACCGTATGGGCTTTCTCGTGACTGACGCCGCCACCGGCTTCACCGCCACCGACTGAGAGAACATCGATTTTGATACCGGCATTGCCTTCGCGTCGTGCGGTCACCTGCAGCTCCAGTTCGACCGATTCGACAAACAGAATGGGGGGATCTGATTTTCTATCCAGTACAGGAGCTAGCAGTTCCTTTTTAACTTGCTGAATCAGTTCACTGAGGCCGATTGGCTGGGACATGGCTATCTGTGAGAGAGGGCTTCTCCCATATCAACAGATGCCAGAGTATAAATTCAGCAAATCTTAGATTTTTTTTTAGCGAATCCACAGAATTAGCTGGCTTTATGGGCGATAGTGCGATCGCACAAGTCTCCACCTGAAAGATTATTCTGATTTCAGAAACATTCTGATTGTTATTAAAGCAACACGGCGTTGCCTAATGACTACAGCAGCAGCATATTGCCTAAATCAACAGAAATGCCTGCTAAAGACGATATCGGTCGGCACCTTAATATGGTTGAACGGCGTACCCGTCCACTCGTTGAAGCTGCGCTGGCAACTGCGGCAAAAATGCAATGGATAGCCCAGGCTGGTCGTCTGGTTACAACGGATTCGGATATCTTCGGAATGACAATGAGGGCACTGCATCATGATGGTTGCACAACGATGCCTTAGTTTATCGACTGAGTGATGGTTCGTGACGCCCCCGTGTAATCAGTTTTGACACTTAACAAGCATGAGACTGCAGCTTGCTCATAGCGTGCTATTGGTTGACTGATTTTGACTCTAGGTAGGCGATCGCTTTGGCTGTGTTTCTGAACTTGATCTTTCTCAAAGATTGCCAAAAGTTGAATAAGTATTTTCTGCCGAGACCTATATGCTGATTGGTGGTAGCTCGTGGGAAGGGAGCCAGGCTGACGATGAAGTATTTAGCGAGGCTGTTTGGTTTGGCGGCGATCGCGGCGCTGAGCGTTCCTACTATTCCACAACCAGGCTTTTCTCAAGAATTGGGTCTCAAGCTGGCGAGTCCATTGTTAGCGCAAGCAGACAGCAACTCGGAACGCAGAGCTGAGGGCGATCGCTTGTTGGAACTGGGCCGTCAGCAGTATCAGGCTGGTGAGTTTCAAGCGGCGATCGAGTCTTGGCAGCAGGCGTTGGAGATTTACAGAGAAATTAGCGAAGAAATTAGGCAAGCTGAGGCCCTAGATAATTTGGGAAGCGCTTACCACTCTCTCAACAACTATCAGCAAGCGACTATTTTATATCAACAATCTCTCGAAATTTACTATGAACTGTTAGGAGAACAGCATCCAAAAATAGCTATTATTCTTGATAAATTAGCTGCAATTTATGAATTTCAAGGAGCTTATGCTGAAGCTCTTAGTTTATATGAAAGGGCCTTAGAAATCCGCACCAACTCCCTGAGTCCTGACGATTTAAGTATAATAGCCAACCTTAATAGTTTAGGCAGAGTTTATCTTACTTTATCAAACTACTCAGAATCTATTAATTACTTTGAGCAAAGCTTAGCAGTTTCTGAATCATTGGATGATCAAACTGTGCAAAGGGAAGCATTCATTAATCTTGCAAGAGTATATGGTAGATCGGGCAATTATGAACAAGCATTAAACCTTTATAATGACGCTCTTTTAATTACCCAAGAAATAGGCGATGTTCAAGGAGAGCTAATAATTTTCAATGAAGTTGTCGAAAACTTAATGCTATCTGGCAAATATTCTGAAGCACTTGAAATATTAGAATTTTCCAATGAATTAGATTTTAATGCTATAGACTCAGCATCAGTACTGAGTAATATTGCTTCTATTTATGCTGGTTTGGGAATGTATGAAAAATCTATTGATTTTTATTTTGAAGCTCTGGCTATAATCAAGCTTTCAGGCGACAGACATAGCGAAGCTGTTATACTCAACAATATTGGGGAAACTTATTTTTCATCAGGAAGCTTTGAGAAGTCGGTAGATTTCTATTATTCAGCATTGAATTTATTTGGTGAAGGAGATATTACAGGCGAATCTCGTGTTCTCAATAATTTGGCCAATGTCTATTACATTTTTGAAAATTATGAGAAAGCGATAGAACTTCTTGAAGATTCATTGCTGCTAAAACGTAAATTAGGAGATAGGCTGGGTGAGTCTGTCTCTTTAGGTAATCTTGGAAGTATACTTCATAGATTAGAACAGTACGAGGAATCGATTACACTGTTAATAGAATCACTTTATATTAAAAAAGAAGTTGGGGATCAACCAGGACAGGGAATTGTTCTTGCTAATATTGGTTATATATTTGCAGCTCAAGAAAAACTAGAATTAGCTATTTTTTTCTTAAAGCAATCTGTTAACATATACGAGGTTATTCGTCATAATAACCAAAATCTTGACTACGAAATGCAGCAAGCTTACGCTAACACCATCGCTGAAACATACCGTCGTCTTGCCGATCTACTCCTCCAACAAGACCGCATCCTCGAAGCCCAGCGTGTTCTCGATCTGCTGAAAGTTCAGGAACTGGACGAATACCTGCGCGACGTGCGCGGCAATAGCAATACTCAAACTGGTGTAAACTATCTTCGTCCCGAAGCCGCTATTCTCGCCCGCTATGAAGAAAGACAGCAATCGGCGATCGCCTTAGCCCAAGAACTCGAAACGCTTAAAGACATTGCTGAAGACCAGCGCAGCGAGGCTCAAAATCAGCGAATTGCCCAGCTCACTAACCTGCTAGATGAAATCAACAGCAGCTTTGCCGAGTTCAGCCGCAGCCCCGAAATTCGCGCCCTCATTGAGCAGCTCAGCTACGAAGCCAGAGAAGCCAGCATCAATCTCGACCAGCTCAGTCGCCAGCGGGACGAACTGCAACAGCTCAATGCCGCCATCTTCTATCCGCTGATTCTAGAAGACCGCCTAGAGCTGGTGATCACCACGCCTGACTCGCCTCCGCTGCGGCGCACCGTCCCCGTCACCAAAGTCGAACTCAACGAGGCCATTCTCGCCTTTCGCCAAGCTTTGACCCGACCCGGTTCAGATATAGAAGCTCCAGCCCAGCAGCTTTACGACTGGCTAGTCCGGCCTCTAGAAGACGACTTAGCTGAGGCCGGAGTCGAAACCATCATCTATGCTCCAGACGGTCAGCTCCGCTACATTCCCCTCGCCGCCCTTCACGATGGCGATCAGTGGCTGATTCAGCGCTACCGAGTGAACAACATCACAGCGGCTTCCCTGACTGACCTGACTAAAGCTGACGCCGCCCAGCCCCGCATTCTCGCCGCCGCCTACACCGATGAAACCCTGATACATACCCCAGAAGTCAACGGTACGTCCTACACCTTCACAGGACTCCCCGGTGCCGGCTTAGAAGTAGAAACGCTGCCGGCTGAGAGAACCTTTCTCAATCAGGCGTTTAGCCTATCAGCCGTGCGGCCTCTGATGGATAACTACACCGTGCTGCATCTGGCTACTCATGCCGCTTTTGTCCCCGGTGTACCAGAGGATTCTTTCATTCTTTTTGGCAATGGCGACACGCCCACGCTGCGAGATATTGAAGGTTGGACGCTCAATGGAGTTGATCTAGTGGTGCTGAGTGCCTGTGAAACCGGAGTAGGTGGACTGGGCAATGGCGAAGAGATTTTGGGCCTAGGCTACACGTTTCAGTCCAGGGGCGCGAAAGCCGTGCTATCGTCGCTGTGGCAGGTAAGCGATCAGGGCACTCAGGTTTTAATGACTGCTTTTTACAACGCTCTCAGTCAAGGCATGACGAAAGCTGAAGCATTGCAACAGGCCCAAATGGCGCTGATTACAGGTGATTTCTCAGCGATAGGTGCAGCGCGAGCCGGTATCGGCATTGTCAATCGCCAAACTGGAGAAGCCTTTACGGCTGAGGGCTTGGATCATCCCTACTACTGGGCACCATTTATTTTGATTGGTAACGGCCTTTGAATAAGTTCCCAACTCTTGGAAGCATAAGAGCTTGACCCTCGTGAAGAGTGAACTATGCGACGACTGCTCTCTGGCCTTCTGCTCACCAGCGTGCTCATCATCAGCGTGCCGCCCCTGCTGATCGCGTTGACCCAGCCCGTCCGGGCGCAAACCGGCGAAGCGCTTTACTACACGACTTAACTCCCAAACCGGCCAAAGCTACCCAATCAGCACAGCTTGCAAAACACGTAACCCTCAACCCTGAGGTGCTTTCTGCTTCAACGTGCCAAACTTCGGTGACCAAAACTCACCCCGGCTCTCAAAGAAAGCCACCTCTTTGCACTGGCCGCGTCGGTTTTCCAGCAGCGAACAGCGCAGCATCACTTTGGCCTGACCGTTCTTCTGGTAGCGATAGCGCTCCAGCAAAGCACCGCAGACCGGGCAGGGAGAGTCCGTAAAGTTCTCCGGTGTCTTGGCCTGCTGCTGCGCATAAGGCAGCTCGTAGCGTTTGGCCTTGCCGTTCCAAAACATCACGGTGCTACAGCCAGAGCATTTGAGGAAGTGCTTGGCTTTGAGCTTCTTAGAACGAGAGGGAATCTTGTCCATTAGCTGACCGCAGGTAGGGCACTGAGTCTTACTGAGCTTGGCGTTACTCGGCTTTATCTGACTGACCTGCGCTTTAGAAGCCTGAGATGTAGCCGAGGATGCTGCAGGCGGAGACTTGGCGGGTCGCTCCAGCGATCGCAGTTGCTGCTGTGCTCGCGCGATCGCCGGGGCAAAGTAGCTCTGATGCCAGCCAATCAGATACGACTGCCACTCCTGCTCACCCGCCGCGATCGCATCTAAGGCCGTCTCCATCTGCGCGGTGAACTCGGGCTGAATCAGGTCTGGCAGCAGCTTGCCTAACGCCGCATCTAGTTCTAAGCCCAATGGAGTCGGCGTCAGCTTGCCTTTGGTAGGCTCAATGTACTGCCGCTGCTTCAGTGTTTTGATCGTCGGCGCGTAGGTGCTGGGACGGCCAATGCCTTTCTGCTCCATCAGCTTCACGAGCTGCGGCTCGCTGTAGCGCGGCGGCGGCTGCGTTTGCTTGGCATCGGCTTGGGCCTGCTGCAGCGTCAGCGCTTGACCCTGAGTGAGCGCTGGTAGCACCGCATCAGCACTGAGGTTGTTCCAGTAGCGGGTATAACCCGCAAACTCTAGCACCTGACCTTTAGCTTCCCAGTAGGCTGCACCTGACTGGGTCACCACGCGCGTTTTCCGCAGCCGGGCCGCAGCGCACTGAGAGGCTACGGTTCGATACCAAATTAGCTCGTAGAGACTAGCGTCTGCTGCCGGTAGTTCTCGCTGCAGAGCCTCTGGCAGGCGGCTGACATCCGTTGGACGAATCGCTTCGTGGGCTGCCTGTGCGCCTTTCACCGCCCGGTGGCGGGTGCGCTTGGAGGGCAAATTGTCTGGGTCATGCTGCTGCAGATACTGCCGCACCGACTCGCAGAAAGGGGCTGAGAGTGCTACGGAGTCGGTACGCATGTAGGTGATGTGGCCTTTCTCGTAGAGCGACTGCGCCACCTTCATCGTCTGCTCCGGGCTGAAGCGCAGCTTTGACCCGGCAGCCTGCTGCAAGGTCGAGGTGACAAACGGTGGCGGCGGTGACTGCTGCACCTGTTTGCCTGCAATCTGCACAACCTGATGCGGCTGACTGCGGGCGATCGCCACTAGTTCATCGGCCCGCTGTTTTGAGGTCACCCGCTCTGACTCTGGCGCTACACTTTTGCCTTTGGCGACAGCTATCTCTCGAGCTGACTTCTGAGATCTTTGCTGTGGCTGTGGGCGGCTGCGATAGAACGCTTTGAAGCCTTCCTGGTAGCTCACCCAAACGCTCCAGTAGTCCTGTGGCTCAAATGTCTGAATCGCTCGCTCGCGATCGCACAGCAGATGCAGCGTCGCACTTTGCACCCGGCCCATCGACTTGGCGCCGTTGTTCAGCGGCCAGACCACATGACGGCTGCCTTTGTAGCCCACCAGTTTATCGAGGCAGTCACGCGCCCTGCCTGCGGCAATGAGGTGCTCATCTAAGCGGCGGGGACGGGCGATCGCCGCGCGCACCGCTTGAGGGGTAATCTCGCTGTAGACCACGCGCTGAGGGCTGCGCAGCCGCAGCGCCTGCTGCAGATGCCAGCCAATCGTTTCGCCTTCGCGGTCGGGGTCGGTGGCGATATAAACCCGGTCGGCTTGCTTAACTGCCTGGCGCAGCTCAGAGAGCACTTTCTTCGAGCGGGCATCGCGGGGCTGATAGCGACACTCAATGGCTGTCACACCCAAGTCAAAGCCCAGGGCATCCTCGCCATCGTTAGCCAGCTCACGGATGTGACCCATGCTAGCTTTGATTACCCAGCCAGCCCCTAGAATTTGGCCCAGCTTCTTCACTTTGCCGGGGCTTTCAATCAGCAACAGATTGCTCACAGCGTCACCTCTGGCTGCCAAAGCCTCACTTTACCCTACTGCTATAGTACATTTGAATTGAATGTCCAGACGTCCAGTACAATCGTCAGGCAACAACACTCTTATGGCTCCCTCACACTGACTGAGTGCCTGTTATAGCGTCGATAGCGATCGCCATTTTCTATGCCCCGACAAACCTCACTGCTGCCGGATGAAGATAACTACTTCGCCTTGCTCAACGAGCTAAAAAGCCGCATCCGTTCAGCCCAAATCAAAGCAGCGATCGCCGTCAACCAGGAATTGATCATGCTGTATTGGCGAATCGGTCGTGAAATTCTCGTGCGGCAACAGCAAGAGGGGTGGGGCAGCAAAGTTATTGACCGCCTCTCTAAAGATCTCAGACGAGAATTTCCCGAAATGAAAGGTTTCTCGTCACGAAATCTCAAGTACATGAGGGCTTTTGGCACGGCTTACCCCGATGAGCAAATTGTGCTACGAAGCGTAGCACAAATTCCGTGGGGGCATAATCAGTCCTTGTTGAACAAGCTTCAAGATCAGATGCAGCGTCTCTGGTATGCCCAGAAAGCCGCTGAACATGGGTGGAGTCGCAATGTCCTAGAAATGCAGATTGAGACTAATCTATTTCAGCGGCAAGGAGGAGCCATCACAAACTTTGAGCGCACTTTGCCTCCTGAACAGTCAGACTTAAGTCGTGAACCTAAGTACAGGACAAAAATTGGACAGCCTCAGAGAAATCTTCAACTCTCCAGTTGAGATTGAGAAGAATCGAGCGCAGATAGTCGAGTCCATAGCGGAACAAGCTTTTAGCCCGACGTCCATGAGACTTGATTGGAATCGGCTTTGCCTGATGCAACCACTGCCCGCTACTCAAGGCCCAAC
>NZ_JASATW010000004.1:165288-302173 GCF_030405905.1 Sphaerothrix gracilis Ecp01 | reverse complement strand
TACACCGTCAACACCCAGCTAGTGAACAACACGCTGATGAACATTGCTGACACGCCAACTAACGTGCAGCTTCCCGGCAGCTATGACGACAAGCCAATTCAGCGCATCCCGATTATCGTCACCGGCAATGACTTTTCTACCCTGTATGCGCCGTTGGTGCGAGACGGACGAATGGAAAAGTTTTACTGGGAACCCGATCGCAGCGATCGCATTGGCATTGTTGGCGGCATCTTTGAGTCAGACGGACTGTCTCAGCGAGACATTGAGCAGCTAGTAGACACATTTGAGCCTCAGGCGATCGACTTTTTTGGAGCGCTGCGATCGCGGATCTATGATGAACAGATTCTAGAGTTCATCCAGTCCGTTGGGGTGGAAAATATCTCCCGCAACGTCGTCAACGCCGAGCGTCCTCCCAGCTTCCGCAAGCCTAGTTTCAACCTGGCTCATCTGCTAGAAGTGGGTCAGCAAATGGTGGGCGAACAGGACAGAATGCAAAATATGGGTCTGGTACGGGAATATAACCAAGCCCTGCGATCGCAAAATTATGCTTCTGACGCTTCTGATCGCGATCGCTTCTACCGCAGCTACTCCCCTGCCCCCAACGGCAGCTCTAGCCCGGCCTCACCGTCCCCCTCTGCCTCACCCGCCTCACCGTCCCCCTCTTCCGCTCTCTCACCCGAAACCCTCAACCAAGTCCACCAGCTCCTACAGCAAGGCCATCGCGTTGGCATGGAGCATGTCGATCGCCGCCGCTTCCGCACCAACTCCTGGCAGAGCTGCGCCGCAGTGCAAACCCGCAATCCAGCCGAAGCGATCGCCGCCCTAGAAACATGTCTCGCCAGTCACCCTGACGACTACGTGCGTCTGATCGGCATCGATCCACAAAACAAGCGCCGCATCTTAGAAACCATCATTCAACGCCCGGTGTAGTAGGGCGGGCACCGCCCGCCTCAGTAAAACCCTCACCACACCACGTAGGGCGAGCACCGCCCGCCTCAGTAAAACCATCGCCGCACCACGTAGGGCGGGCACTGCCCGCCTCTATCGCCGCACCAAGTCCTTAAACCAGTCATCTTCCCAAAGGGTGTCAAAGGCAGGCTCTACCTTGGCCTCTTCCCGGTAAGAAGGCTCTAGGCGAATCGCCTGCTGCAGACTCTCAAGCGCCATATCCACTTCTCGCTGCATGGCATAGCAAATGGCCTTGTTGTATAGCGCCTTGTCATAATCGGCATCTGCCGCCAGCGCCTTATCAAAGCTGCGAATGGCTTCGGCATCGCGGCCCAGCTTCATCAGCACATAGCCCCGATTGTCCCAAGCTTTGGCCGAATCTGGGTTAAACCGAGTAGCCTTATCAAAAGAAGTTAGCGCCTCTTCAAACTTTTCCAGCTCGCTCAGGGCTAAGCCACGATTCAGCCAGGCAACAGCATCATTGGGCTGAAACTCAACCGCCTTGTCGAAAGACTGAAACGCCGCTTCATGCTGCTGCAAAATGCCGTAGGCCACGCCGCGATTCACCCAGGCTTCGTGGTACTCGCCGTTGATTTCTAAAGCTTTGTCAAAAGCGGTGATCGCTTCTTCCCGCTGTCTCAGACGGCTCAGCACCATGCCCTTGTTGAACCAGGCTTTGGCGTCCTCCGGGCGCTGCTCTAGGAAGCGATCGAGAGCCGCCGCCGCCTCATCGTACTGTTTCAGCTCCCGCAAAATCAGGCCGCGCTGGTACCAGGGATCTACCGCCTCCGGCTGCAGCGTTAGCACCTTGTCTAAAGAAGATAGCGCTTCGTCATGGCGCTGCAGTTCTGACAGGGCTGCGGCCCGATTCTGCCAAATTTCGGCATTGTTGGGCTGAATTTCTAAGGCACTGTCGTACTCGGCGATCGCCTCGGCGTAGCGTTTCTGAGACTTGAATAGATCCCCTTTCTCAATCCGGTCATCAGCGGTCAAAAATAGCTCTGGGCGATTGGCCTGTAGCCGCTCAAGCCTCTGGGAAAGATCTTGGGTGGCCTGACGAATTTCCGCTTCAAAAGAATCTGCGACAAACTGGGGTGTGACTTCGCCGAGCTGCTGCATAATCTGGTCTTTCTCAGCCTGGGCCTCGGTCTGGAGGCGGCTGAGGCGATCGCGCAGGTCTGCGTTTAGCTGACTCAGCTCGTCGAAGGTTGTCGCCTGCTGCTGATCGAGACTGTCTTTAAGTTCGTTAATCTGAGCCGCAAAGTCAGCTTTCACCTGCTCTAGTCGCTCTAGGGCGGCCTGCTGCCGCTGGGCGGCTTCCGCCTCTAGCACAGTCACCTGCTCGCTGAGCCGGTTATCAAAGGCTTCTAAACCTCCCAGAACGCGATCGCGCCGCTCAAACACCTGCGATCGCATTTCGGCAAGCTGATTGCTAAATTCAGCCGCACTCTGCTGTAGCCTTTCCAAGGTCTGGCCACGTTCACCTTGCAGGCCAGCGCCCAGCTCCTGCAGCTGCTGTTGAAACGCCTGAGCCGACTGCTCTAAATCGGTAAACAGGCTGCTCTTTTGCTGGTCGAGATCGCTGCGTAGCGCCACTAGCTGATTGGCAAACTCAGAGGCGGTTTGCTGTAGCTGCTCAAGCGACGTCTGCTTTTGGGATTCCATCTCCTGCTGCAGGCTGCCAAGCTGCACGGCTACCAGCTCTGACTGCTGGGTCAGGTCTTGCAGCAGGCTAGACTTGCGGTTGTCCACTTCGGCATTGAGGCTGTCAAACTGGCCAACAAAGCTATCGGCTGCCTGCCGCAGTTCGTAAAGGGTCTGCTCTTTTTGCGCTTCTACAACCTGCTTGAGCTGAGCAAACTGAGTTTCAAAACTTTGGGTAGCCCGTTCAATATTTTGCAGGGCCAGTTCTTTGTGACCGTAGGTACTAGCCTGTAGCTCTGAAAGCTGCTCGCTAATCTCTTGGGACTGCTGGGTCAGGCCCGCTAAAAGCTGGTCGCGGTGCTGGTGGAGTCGCTGTTGGGCTTCTTCGCTCAGGGCATCTAAGCGACTGGGAAAGTCGGTCTGGAGCTGCTGCAGTTCTGTCAGAGCGCGATCGCGAGTTTGACTCACTTCCCCTAAAAGGGCCGTTAGCTTTTCGAGAAAATCAGCCTTTTGCTGCTGCAAAGTTTGGGCTAAACCAGTCTGCTCCTGTTCGCTCTGGGATCTAAGGGTGGCTAGCTGGTGATTAAATTCAGATTGAGTGGTGACAGCAGTTTCTTGCAGCGAATCCTGCTGTGCCTGCATCTGGGTTGCAAACTGGCCAAGCTGTTGATCAGCCTGCTGCTGCAGCGAGTCGATATTCTGGGCGAACTCAGACTGGCGGGCCTGCAAATCCTGCTGTAGCTGTGTGATTTGCGTTTGCCAATCCGTCAGAGTTTCCTGCTTGAAGTGGCTTAGATCGTCTACCAGTTTGGTAATTGCCTGCTGGCGACTGGCCGCTTCTTGGGCAAAACTGTCCGAGCGATCGCTGAGTTCGTCAGCTAGCGTTTCAGCATCTTGGAGAATGTGGTCAAGCTCTTTGGTGGCTGAGCGGATCTGGTTTTCCAGATTCGTCATTTCATTGAGCTGAGTGCGCACCACAGTCGCAACCTCACGCACCACTGACTGACGCAGAAACCAGAGCATGGCAACGCCGACGCCAATCAGCAATACCAAGGCCCCCAGCAGCACGGTGAACAAAGTCGTCGCCCGGCTGAAAGCGAGATTGGCTTCGCGCTGGAGTTGCTCTAGCTCAAGGCGCTCCTCATTAGTAACGGCTTGAGCTAATAGAGGCTGAGACGGGTCACGGGTTTTGGCAGCCTCAGCCGCTGCACCCGGCAGCAGCAAATATAGAAATAGTAAGCTTTTGGACAGCAGCAGCTTGTCTATTGGCATCTGCCTCATCGAGACTCCCTTACACTGGCGTGGGTGACTGGTGGCGCTCAGTGGCACTCTAGCTACGCATTAGCATACTCAATCAGGGCGTCTCCTGCTACTCCTGCAGGCTCCAAGCCTGTTACTTGATCAAGCTGAAAATATAGAAAACAGGCAGGGTCTACTGCCCTACCCGTCAATTCTAGTGGCTAACAACCCGAACCTAGGCAGGCTCAGTGTAGCCCTGAATATTTTCTGGCTCAAACTGGCGCAAAACTCGTGTTGCTTGACGCACCAGCTCATCTGATCCCTGGGTGATGATCAGGTATTTACCGGCATTGAGACGGTTGCGATAGGCGATCGCATCGCCGCTGCCCACAGTCCAACCTGAAATGCGACCCACGACAAACGCACCAAGCGCACCAGAGGCAGCCCCCAGAAGTCCGCCAATCAGGTGGTTGCCCAGCTCTCCGGCCCAGGCAAACGTCTGCAATCCAGATAGAACGCTAAAGGCAAATCCGGCTAGAAAGCCAAACGGAATTACCCAGAGGGCAAGCTGATCAGAGAGGCGATCGGCTTCGTCATCGGGATTGATCAAGCCAAATTCATCTGCGCTCTTGAAGCCTCGCCCCAGGACTGATACCTGACTCATGGGCACCTCTTCCTGCTCTAAAGCAGAGTAGGCTTTCTCTGCTTGAATTCGATTGGATAAGACGGCGATTAAATAGTTGTTAGCCATGTTGTTTTAATAATTTTTTGACATCTAACCTCAAAGTAACGATATGTAAAGGCGATCGCCCTCCCTCACACGGACTGCTGATGAATATCGAAAGGAAGATATTCGCCTAGCGCTCGTAGTGGTATCCGTCCGGCAGAATTGTGGAGCGATCGCAGAGAGCGCCCTCTAAGCTGACCTGTCGGGCACGAAATAAACAGCTACCTGTCAAGTTAGTTTTGGCAAAGCTGGCTGCGGCTAAATTGGCTCTCACCAGGTCTGCTCCGGCTAAATTGGCTTCGCGCAAGTCTGCATAGCTTAGATCGGCCCCTGACAGCTTCGCGCCGCTCAAATTGGCCCCGCGCAGATTACAGTGGCTAAGATTTGCCCGCGTCAGATCGGCCCCCTGCAGGTCAGCCTGACTCAGATCTGCGGCATAGAGGACAGCATTGGCTAGATTGCTTTCAGCTAGCAGACACTGAATAAACTTGGCCTGACTAAAGTTGGCATAGGGAGCATAAATGGCTGCTAGCGTGGAACGCCGCCAAATCGTGCTGCGCAAGTCCCATTCAAATAAATTGGCCTGATTTAAATGACTTTCCGAAAAATCTCTTTCTCCGGCCTGATAGGCTTTTAATAGACTTTCTATCGTAGTAACTCTCATAACTCATCTATCGATCGCTCACGCCTACTGACTCTCTGGCGCTCAGGTGCTAAAGCAACAAGGTGACCGCTCGCTTGAACAAAGCGGCTTCATTGTCACAGAAGCCAGTTAATAAGCAAATATACTTATTAACAAAAGTTAATATATCAAGCAGGTCATTCTCAGGGGCTGCTGCTTAAGATTCTTTTCAGCATTCCGGGGGGAGGATGCCTATAGTTTTACGTGTCAATATTGAGGAGGTTTGCCTTCTTGCCGCTGTTCTATGACCCCTCTAAAGCTTTCGTTTGCTCAGCACTATCATGAACGAACGAAATACAGCCCCGAAAACATCGCTGCCCAGGCCAGATCCTTAGACTTTGCAGCTCAGCCTGTCCCTTACAAGCAATATCCGCTGGGTGCTTTAATCGACCTGCAGTCCTATCTCGCCGGAGCAGCCGAGTCTGAAGCTAAGCAAGATCCGGTAGGCGATCGCCTTTCGCGGTTACTGATCAACACCTATGGCCTGACCGGCCGTGTGCCTAGCGTTGACGGTGAGCCGTTTTATCTGAGAGCAGCGCCCTCCGCCGGTGGCCTCTATCCGGCAGAAATTTACCTAATTTCGCGGGGCACGTCCTTGCTACCGGCAGGACTCTACAACTACCAGGTGCGCTCCCACGGCCTAGTGCGCTTTTGGGATGAACATGTTTGGCAATCGCTGCAAAAAGCCTGTTTTTGGCACCCGGCTTTAGAGCAGACCCACCTGGCAATGATTGTCACTGCCGTCTTTTTTAGATCGGCCTGGCGCTATGAAGACCGGGCCTATCGTCGCATTTTTCTAGATACGGGACATCTGCTAGGCAACCTAGAGCTGGCGGGGGCTCTGACAGACTATCGACCGCATCTGATTGGCGGCTTTGCCGACAGCGCCGTGAACCAGATGCTCTACCTAGATGAGCAAAAGGAGGGCGCGATCGCGGTCATTGCCCTAGCCGATCTGCTGCAGGTAGAGCAAAACCTGCCAGCCGACCATACCACCTTGGCCTCTGACGTGCATCAGGTCTATCCGGCTCTCGCAGCAGGCGAGCTACTCCCCTATCTGCACGCAGTTTCGCAAATTCCAGTGGCCGGTGCATCTAAAGCCGATCCGCAGCCCCGGTTGGCCGAACCCGCAGCCCAGCCAGAGCAAAAAGATAAATACAATTTTCCTTTTTGCTTAAAAGCATCTACGACGACTTCGCCCCTTGACTGGGGCGACTCTCTGCATAAGCTAGAAAATACCATTCTGCGGCGGCGCTCCACCCGGCGCTATAGTGGCCTCGAACTCAAGCTAGCCGACCTCAAATCGCTGCTCCACTTTGCCTATCAGCCACAGGACTATGTTGACCAAGGCTGCGATCGCCAGCCTGACTACTTTGACTTGAGCCTGATTGAAACTTTTGTCGCGGTATCGTCGGTGGTCGGACTAGACGAGGGCTGCTACTATTACGCTCCCCAGGCGCAGGAGCTACGCCAAATTCGGTTTAAAAATTTTCGCCGCGAACTGCACTATCTGTGTCTGGGCCAGGATTTAGGCCGCGACGCGGCTGCCGTTCTTTTCCATACGGCTGATTTAAACCAGGCCGTAGCTCGCTATGGCGATCGCGCTTATCGCTACCTGCATATGGATGCAGGCCATTTGGGCCAGAAGCTCAATTTAGCGGCGATCCGTCTCAACCTAGGGGTCAGCGGCATTGCCGGATTCTTTGACGATCAGGTCAACAAAATGCTGGGAATTCCAGATGATGAAGCGGTTCTCTATATCACCACGTTTGGTCAACCGCGACAGCGGCGTTAGACGATACTGCGATTTAGGGAGCTGATCGTCTATCTTGAGACAAGTTAATGGAGTTTTTCGCTTGACTATCCGGCTTGAAGACTATTATCAGCAGGTGCAGGCAGTCATCCTCGCTCGCCAGCATCCCGTCAGCGGCCTACTGCCTGCTAGCACAGCCATTACGGCTCACGGCAACTACACCGATGCCTGGGTGCGCGATAATGTCTACAGCATTTTAGCGGTTTGGGCCTTGGGACTGGCCTACCGCAAAATAGACGAGAACCAAGGGCGCACCTACGAGCTAGAGCAGAGCGTCGTCAAGCTGATGCGCGGCCTGCTGTTTGCCATGATGCAGCAGACCGACAAGGTAGAGCGGTTTAAGGAGACTCAGGCTCCCCTAGATGCTCTGCACGCTAAATATGACACCGCGACCGGAGCAACAGTTGTCGGAGATGCTGAATGGGGACACCTGCAGCTAGATGCCACTTCCCTATACCTGCTAATGCTGGCGCAGATGACCGCCTCCGGCCTGCAAATCATTTTTACCCAGGATGAAGTCAACTTCATTCAAAATCTGGTGTACTACATTGGCCGCGCCTATCGCACCCCTGACTACGGCATTTGGGAGCGGGGCAACAAGCTCAACCACGGCAAGCCAGAACTCAACGTTAGCTCTGTGGGCATGGCGAAAGCGGCTTTAGAGGCTATTAATGGGCTGAACCTATTTGGGGTCAAAGGTGGGCAGGCTTCGGTGATTCATGTGCTCTCTGATGAAATTGCCCGCGCTCGCATCACCCTAGAATCTTTGCTGCCGCGAGAGTCGGGGTCTAAAGAAGTGGATGCGGCAGTCCTCAGCGTCATTGGCTTTCCCGCCTTTGCGGTGGAGAATTTGGCCCTGACAGAACAAACCCGCCACAAAATTGTGGAGAAGCTGCAGGGTAACTATGGCTGCAAGCGCTTCCTGCGGGATGGGCATCAAACCGTCATCGAGGACACTGAGCGCCTACACTACGAGCCTCAGGAACTGAAGCAGTTTGAGCATATTGAATGCGAATGGCCGCTGTTTTTCACATACCTGTTTTTAGACAGCCTGTTTCGAGGCGATGAAGCCCACATTAATTTCTATCGGGAGCGCCTAGAGGCGATCGCCATTGAGAAAGACGGCACCGCCCTCTTGCCAGAGCTATACTACGTCTCGGCTGAAACCATTGCAGCCGAGCGGCAGTCACCCAATAGCCAAACCCGACTGCCCAATGAAAACCTGCCCCTGGTTTGGGCCCAAAGCCTCTATCTCGTCGGGCAGCTGCTGGCAGAAAAGCTCATTACGCCAGGGGATATTGATCCCTTAGGACGCCACCTCAAGATGGGGCACCGTCAGCCGATCGTGCAGATTGCCTTGCTGGCCGAAGACGAGTCCCTACAGGCAGAACTTGCCACCTACGGCGTCCTGACTCAGGTGCCTAGCCAGATTGAGCCGATTCAGGTCAGACCTTCCTATGATCTGTCTCAGATCTATGCTCAAATTGGCCGCAACGCCAAGCTTAAGCTCAGCGGTCGGCCCATCCGCCGCCTGCGCAGCTTGACCACGTCCCGCGTTTTTCACATTCAAGGGGAAACGATGGTCTTTTTGCCATCGTTTTTAGATCCCCAAAAGTTTTACCTAACGCTGGACTACCACTTCTTGGTAGCGCAAATGCGCAGTGAGCTAGCCTACATCTACAAACACTGGTACGAACCGGGACGGCCTACCGTAACCCTGCTGCTAACTCACGCCATGTTTGAGTTGGGTCATAAAGTGGTGCACGAGTCGCCGCTGTTAGAGCTGCTGCAGGAAATGCAGGATGGCCGCTGCGGTGATATTCCCATCAAGATTGCGCCCCTGTTTCAGCTCTTGCTCACGGCTCGCGCCGAGCGCGTGGACAACGTTCATGATTTAGATTTGGCGCTGGCGCTTTCCCAGCCTCAAGTCCCTGTTTCTGCCTACCTGATCCTCAACTCCCAGACTACCCAGCCCCTCAGCGCCATCCAGGAATTTGACCTAGAGCGTGAAACCGATGCTGAGCGGCTGCTCCACAGTCTGCGTCAGTCAGATAATCTCTACGAGCAGATTGAATTACTCAGCAGCCTCAAGCAGCTTAGAGGGTTAGAGTTTGATACGGGATTGGGCGGCCAGCAACGCTTCGTCACCGTTGCCGACTTGCTGCAGGAAGTCTATGTCAAGGCCGGGCGACTGGAGCTCTGGAGCATCGTGCGGCGGGCGGCAGGGCTGCTGGACAAAGCCGACATCAGCCTGTCTGATGCGCTCACAACGCTTTTAGCGCGGCAGAAGCAGGTTGCGGTCGGGAAAGCCTACAGCGAAGCTTCTCTGATTACCGATCCGATGCGGCACAACGACATTCAGACGCGAATCAACGAGCTGTGCCGAGATGACGTGCGCGATCGCCCCCTAACCCAAGAGATTCTGATCTATCTCAGCATCTTAATCAAAACCGATCCCCACCTGTTTAAAGGACTGTGGACGCTGCGAATTGGCTATCTAATTTTGCTGCTGACCAACGAGCTGGTCTACGAGCATCAACTCACCCAGGATGAAGCCTATGAGCACCTGATGAGACTCAGTCCCTTTGAAATCAAGCTGCGGTTAAAACAGGTACTCGCCGGATACGATGGGCTGAATGAGCGCCTGTTTCAGCAAGAGTCTTTGCACATGCGACAGCAAAAATCGGTCAACTGGGCCGTCATTGCCAATAGCTCAAATGGGGCAGCGACTTTTGAGGGTGACTGGTGGCGCAAACGCAAGATTGACGGCGAAATCAACCGTTTGCCTGAGCCGTTCTACTCTCAGGTGTGGACCCTGATGCAGCACTGCCGGGGCATTGTCATCGGCGATAAGCTAGAGCGACGCAATCGGCTGGCGAGCGATCTGGTGCTTTCGGCGATGACGCCAGGGGAGCAAAACTTTGCTCTGATGATCAATCATCTGCTAAACAAAATTCAAGCGCCTGAATACCGTCATTTGACGGTAGAAGCCCTGCAGGAGCTAGCCCAGATTTTTGAGCAAAATCCTGATTTACAGTTTGACGACTATATCGTGCTAGATGTTTTGATTGGCCATGCGGTGCGACTGGCCTGGCTGCAGCAGCAGCCTCACCGGGGCGATCGCTATGATGACGACAAAGCTGCCGCATGGCGCTCTTTCTATCAGCAGTCGCCTCAGACCTGTGCGGCTCACATTGCTAAGGCCCTGCAGTTTCTGAGTGAACTGGGTGAGCAGGAGCAATCTGAAGCGGACATCCATCAAACTGTCTAGTCATCGCCTCGGCAACTTCCTGAAAAAGCTATCGGCAAAATTACTGAATTTTTCTGGTGCTGTGAGCGGTTAGCGGGGAATACTTAAATCAAGCAAAGATGAAGTTCCTTCAGCCAATTTGCTGATTTTTATTTCCCTTAGACCTTAATTATGAGCAAGCATATGTTAGCTACCCAATTCAACTGTCTCAGCTATCACGGTTGGCAAATTCAGGTCGCTCAGGAAGATCAGGACTTTTACTTTGAGTGCTATCCCCCCGACCAGCTAGACTTCTGCAACGATGGTGAATACTACAGCGATCGCACAGCCGCTTTTTGTGCTGCTCGTGAATTTGTTGACCGGGAGCTTGCCATTCAAGCCCTTTTAGACATTGCCGAAGAATGGCTTGAGTCTGGCTGCATCAGCGAAACCGAGTATTGGAATCTGACTGATTTCGCTTAGACTGCTCGATACTTCAGCCAAGTCTACGCTTCAGTCGATAGTGGCCGACGCTCTAAAACGGTACTGAGCTGTTCTAGACCCCGCTGAATCCGCCGCGTAATCGTCATGGGGCTAACGCCGATGCGCTCGGCTACTTCCTTGCGAGATAGGTTTTTGAAGTAGACGCATTCGATGGCAATGCGTGTCTTCTCTTCCAGCAAATTTAGAGCCTGCTGTAGCTGTTCGCGGTCTTCTTCCCAGATCTGTAGCGTTTGCGCTTGAGCATCTGGCAGCATATCGCCTAAGGTTAAAGCCGTATCTTCCTGACGATTGACGGTGGCATCGAGGCTCAGAGGTGAGCGATTGCGCGTAGAGAGCTTAACGTCTTGCCATTCGGTTGCCGAAATATTGAGCTGTGCGGCAATTTCATCATCTTTGGGCTGACGACCCAGTTCTTCCGCTAGCGCCGTTCTGGCCCGCTGCCCGGCTTTCTGCAGCTCTTGCCAGCGACGAGGGATTTTAACGGTCATGCTGCGATCGCGCAGGTAGTGCAGCATTTCGCCGCGAATGTAGGGCACTGCAAACGAGCTGAACGCGCAGCCCTGAGTCGGGTTAAAGCGCTCAATGGCGCGGATGAGGCCAAGGTAGCCAATCTGCTCTAAATCTTCGTAGGGTTCAGAACACTGACGGCTGACGCGGTGGGCAATCTTGCGTACCAGGCCCGCATTCATTTTAACGATGCGATTGCGGAGAGCGGTGGAAGGATTCTGGCAGTAGGCTACCAGCAGTTCCATGAGTCTGGTGTGGAGGGAAGATTGGGTTTTCATAATTAAGGGGGCGCCTTTAACTCGCTTCACGGTCATTGTGCGAGATGGGTCTGGCCCCTTAAACCTGTTGTTCCACGGAATTATCTCAGCCCCCCTCAGCCAAACTCCGTAAATGTACGGGGGATTTACATACTCGCTGCAGTTCCACCACAGAGACACTAGCTTTGTCAGGTACCAGATCACAACCAAGCACTGATATTGCTCCTGATATTGGCTGATTATCCAACTGGCCGCCGTGACATTACTTAGCAGAGTCTAGGTAAACTTATTTTTCCACTATCATCGGACAAAGACGCTAGCCCAAGTAATGTCCCTGCTGAGATAGCATTGTTGCCTCTAGAAACCGCAGATCCGGCAAGGCTTTGCCCTGAGATACTGAACTCAAACCGATACGACCGCGATCGCGGCTTCAGCTAGCCGCAAGGCAACATTATGGCGGCAAACGTCGTTTTCACTCATGGAACTTATGATTGCTCAAGCGCCCAACACCCAACTGCCTCAGCTCGATGAAATTCGCAACGGTTTGCCCAATATCTGCGGCTGGGAAACCGCGATCGCTGAGATAACCAATCACAACGACCCCGTCTTTTTGCCTGTAACTAACCTTGACCTGAATCAAATCACGGCTGGGTTTGCCTGCGCTCTACACATGCACCAGCCCACGATTCCAGCGGGTCAAGCGGGACAGCTCATCTGTAATTTGCAGCATATGTTTGAGCATCCCCATGACGGCGATAACCATAACGCCAGCGTTTTTGCCGAATGCTACAGCCGGATGGGCGATTTTATCCCGCAGATTGTCAGCAATGGCGGCAACCCCCGCATCATGCTGGACTATTCTGGCAACCTGCTTTGGGGCCTGCGGCAAATGGGCCGCGACGACGTGCTAGACAACCTGAAGCGAATCACCTGCGATCCGCAATATGTTCCCTATGTGGAATGGTTAGGAACGCTGTGGAGTCATGCCGTCGTGCCTTCGACCCCCATTCCTGATATCAAGCTACACATTCAGGCCTGGCAGCAGCACTTTGCCGCCATTTTTGGCTACGAGGCGCTGCGGCGAGTCAAGGGCTTTTCGCCGCCAGAGATGCACCTGCCCAATCACCCCGATACGCTGTTTGAATATGTCAAAGCGCTCAAAGACTGCGGCTATCGCTGGCTGCTGGTGCAGGAACACTCCGTAGAGCGCCTGGATGGAACCGGACTCTGGCACGAGCATAAGTACATTCCTAACCGCCTTGTGGCCCGCAATTCTCAAGGAGAAACTATTGAGATCACAGTCTTGATCAAAACTCAGGGATCTGACACCAAGCTAGTAGCCCAGATGCAGCCCTATCACGAAGCCAAGGGGCGATCGCGCCAGATGATCGGGGATGTCAGCGTACCCAGCTGTGTCAGTCAGATTGCCGATGGCGAAAATGGCGGCGTGATGATGAATGAGTTCCCCCGGGATTTTCAGCCTGTGTGGTCAGAGATTAAAGACAATGGTCGCAGCACCGCTGGCGTCGTGGGCCTCAACGGTACAGAATACATTGAACTGATTGAAGCCGCAGGGGTTAGCCCAGATGACTACCCTGCCTGTCAGGCTGTCCATCAGCATCAGATTTGGCAGCGAGTTAATCCTGATAGCGCCACTCCAGAAGCCGTCCAGGCTGCTATTGAGGAACTGCAGGCAAGCGATCACAGCTTTAGTATGGATGGTGCCTCTTGGACGAATGATTTGAGCTGGGTCAGCGGCTATGAAAACGTACTCGGCCCCATGACCCAGCTCAGCGCCTGGTTTCATCAAAAATACGATCGCCTAGTCCAGGCCGATCCTAGCGTGACGCAGCAAGCTGACTATCAGGCGGCTCTGCTCCATGTGCTGCTGCTAGAAACAAGCTGTTTTCGCTACTGGGGCCAGGGCGCTTGGACAGACTATGCCAATGAAATTTATCGACGCGGCGAGGCTATTGTGAAAGAGGCATGATGAGCGACGCCGCACTACTCTCTAACCACTGGCAAGACTGGGTAGTCACTCTGGGCTATGTCAGCTTTGCCCTGTTTATTACCTGGCGCGTTTTGACTGCCAACAGCAGCGAGTAGTAGCTGTGTTGCAAGCTGTTAGCAAAAAAAAGCCTAGCAGTGATGCTAGGCTCGAACACCTCAACTATCTGAGAGGAGAACACAAAACAAGAAAAGCTGTATTTTCGCTCCAGCCTCGAACTCAACGACTGGCCCAAATCCATATTAGCTTAATAGGATTTATTGTCAACAAGTTAGCGCCGAATTTGTATGAATTTGCCCGAAGATCCTGAGAAGCCTTCCCAGATCAATATCGTACCGATGATCGATGTCATCTTTGCGGTACTGGCCTTCTTTATTTTGTCTACGCTGTTTTTAACCCGATCTGAAGGATTGCCGGTCAATCTGCCTGGGGCTGTCACCGCCAATCAGCAGCGATCGCCCGATCTAACCCTGACCATAGATGCCCAAGGCAACTTATTTCTAGATCAAGAAGCGATCGCGCTGAGCAATTTAACCGCAGCGGTAGAAAGCCAAACTGAAGCGGGGCAGCCCGTTTTAGTGACTATCAATGCCGATGCAGCAGTTGATCATGGGCGAGTGGTAGCGGCGATGGATGAGCTACGAAAAATTGACCAGGTGCGCTTAGGCATTGCCACTCAGCCTTCAGATTAGGATTTCATCACAAGTTTCGTTTTTTATTAACAGACAATCTGTGAGCGCCTTGCTATACCTAGACATGTAAATCTATTGAGCAAGGCAATTTTGGCTATGTCAACTGCAACTGTTCTGCAATTTATGCAGAAAACTGCCGACGATGCAGCCCTGCGCCAGCAGCTAGAAGAACTCCTGGGTGTCGGGGACGGCGATATCAGCAGCGAATCAGAACTTGATCCACAAGAAACAGAAGCGCTCAAGGGTGAGCGAGCCCCCATTGTGGCCGAATTTGCCACGAAAAACGGCTACCCGTTCTCGGTTGAGGAACTGGTTGCTGTTGTAGATGCGTTTGAAAAGCACCAGGCTGGCAAAATTTCTGATCAGGCGTTTGCCCAGGCAATAGGCGCTAGCAGCACTACCAGCCGCAACACCAATTCAGTCAAGCGCTTGGCTAAGTATTTGACCCGTACATACCTGGGCTACGATCTCTCGTCTAAATCTGCTAAGTAGGGCAGCGATCGCTGGCTGCAGAGTACTGGCGGTCGCTCTGCATCCTAAATTTGCAAAGTCTCCAGGTTCAGTGGTGAATCTGGAGACTTTAAGCTCTAGATCCGTTCGCTTTGGGTCGCAGGGTAGACGATCAAGGGAGTAATCGCTCCATATCCTAGAGCGTGTAGATATTGTGAGCAAGCTATGACTGGCGATCGCCCTGAAAACTCAGTGCCAAAAACCAATACGCCCACTGAGGCAGCCGCCAAAGCTCAGAAGGAACTGGCTACCGGCCCCGAAACAGATCCCCAAGAGCTAACGGCGCCCCAAGCGGATCCCATGCTGCCAGACGAAACTGTCGATCAGGCGCGGGCACGTCAAGAAGCTGCCCGCGAGGAATAATCTTGCGCTAAACTGTAGGCTGCTGAAGCGTTTGATTAATGATAAAATCCCATCACGTTAGCAAATGCGCAGCCCTGGAGAGGTGGCAGAGTGGTCGAATGCGCTCGACTTGAAATCGAGTGTGCTGAAAGGCACCGTGGGTTCGAATCCCACCCTCTCCGTTGATTAGAGACCATTACCAATAAGAATAAAAGGTGCCCAGTAGAACGGATGGGCTAGAGCCTCTGAGTGGCGATCGCGGGTAGTTGATTCAGGTCTGATCTGAACATTGCGGCTGATATCAGTAGTGGCTAAGGTACTGCCGTTAATCAGACTGAGCTGAGCCGTTCTGAGGGCGGCGGCCTTGCTCTGCCCGGACTGTAGCTGCTGGTAAAAAGCCGTCATCAACTGCTGAGTGCTGCTGTCGTTCACCTGCCACAGAGAGGCCAGTACCGCCTGCGCACCGCGCCGCTGAAACTGATAGCCCAGCCCCAAAATCTCCTCACCATTGCCAAAGCCACCAAGTCCGGTTTCACAAGCGCTCAGCACCACCAAGTCAGCCTGCAAAGACCAGCTACTAATATCCTGCAGCGTAGCGCGATCGCCATTGCCAAACAAAATAAATGACGCTTCAGGCTGACCGGGCAAGAAAGCGGCATGGGTAGCAAAGTGCAAAATGTCATAGTCTCCCAAACGGGGTCGCACCTCAGCTAGGCTAAAAGCCTGATCAATCAAAATTCTCGACTGCGGCCAGAGTGTTTGTAGCTGGCGTACTTCCTGTCCGGCAAAAGGGAGGCCGCTAAAGTCAGCCGAGCGCGTTCCTAAAGCAACGTCATAGCTCAGCGCCGGATCGGCAAAGGCTCCGGCCAATAGCTGCGGCTGAGGAACAGGGGCCGTATTAAATTCTGTCAGAGACTGGGCCGTAATTACGTTAATGATATAGTCCTGTACCAGCCACTGCTGACCGTCATGCAGCGCCGCTAGGGGAATATAGCGCAGCGGGCCGTCAGGGGCATAGACAAGCGTGGTGACTGGAGACTGAGCCAAATCAGCCGCAATCGGGCGAATCAGCCAGTCGTAGAGCTGCTGGGCCGGGGCGATCGCGTCAGTTCCAGGCTGCGCTAGGGCTTGGCGAAAGTCTAAAACAGCCTGATTAAGGGCGGTGCGGCTAACAGAGACGGTACGGCGCAGCGGTGGTGACTCTGGCAGCGTCAGCACTAGCTCTAGGCGGTCTTCTAAAACCAGGGGATAGAGCAGCGCCCCATCAAGCTGCTGTAGGTTATCCCGCAGGGCATCTAAATCAGCCGGATGAACGCTGGCCCGCTGGGCGCTGCGGCTGAGCTGAGCAAGCGCGGTCGTCACCGCTGGGGTAGCAATAAACTGATTAAACTGCTGGTTGAGGTCGTCCTGCAACTGGACGAGCTGGGACAAACGCTGCTGCTGCACGGGCGATCGCTGAGTATCTGGTATCTGGCGGAGCTGGTTCAGTTCTTGTCCTAGCTCAACTGCCGACCGCTGGAGTTCCCCGTAGCTGGCTAGGATTGCTTGCTCAGGGGGCTGTAGGGCAATTTCAGCCGCCACGTTGGGACTGCGCAAATAGCGGCTGGCCTCCGCTTGCTGCAGCAGGTCTAAAACCTGCTGTGCTTCTAATACTCGGTCTTGCTGTAGGAGTAAATCAGCGAGTTGGCGATAAGTCTGAGCGACGGTATCGGTGTAGGACTGCTGTAGTACTGGGGAAAGTCCTAACAGGTCAGAGCGAATGTCTTGGCGCAAATTGACAGACTGCTTGTAGAGGGCGATCGCCAAGAACGGCTGTTCTGCCGCTAAAAGCTGGGCCCCGTTGCTCAGCACGATCGCTTCTCCCGCGCGATCCCCCAGCGCCTGTAAAAGACCTCTCGCCTGACTTAGCAAGACCTGGGCCTGGTCGGTTTCTCCCTGCCTAGCTAGTAAGAGGGCCAAGCTGTTGAGCGTACGTCCCTCAGCCCCGCGATCGCCCGTCAAAGTAGCTAAATCCAGCGCCCGCTGCAGGGCCATTTGAGCGGCGTCTAACTGACCAAGCTGCTGATAGAGTCCCCCCAAGCGATCCCAGGCTTCTCCTGTTGCTGCTAAGCTGCCGGTTGCCTGCGCTGCGGCGAGCGATCGCTGGTAGGCCATGAGTGCCTGCGGCAAATTTCCGGCCCGCTCATGCAGTGCGCCGATGGCCCCTAAAATAGCTCCTTGCTGCTCATTGGCGCTAGGGAGGGCGGCTTCTAGATGCCGTAGTGCTTCTGGGTAGCGTCCAAGGGCTTCGTAGACGCCAGCCAGATTCACTCGGGCCGCAACTTCCCCGGCGCGAAAACCAATTGCCTGATGCTGAGCCAGAGTCTGCTGATAAGCGCTCAGGGCCTCACCGTAGCGACCCTGACGGTAGTAGAGGCCGCCCAAGCTGTCACTGAGATAGCCGAGCTGACGGCGATCGCCTAGCGCATTAGCCAGGGTTTGTCCCTGCTGGTAGTAATTCAGGGCTGTCTCGTATTCGCCTAAGTTCTCTGCAATCAGTCCCAAGCTGGTGAGAACCTGACTGAGACTGGCCCGATCGCCTAGGGGCTGCAAAACGGTCAGCGCTTGCTGATAAATGGCCTGCGCTGCTCGATACTTTCCCTGCTGACGATACAGCCGACCGATATTGTTCAACAAGCGGCCTTCGCTGGCACGATTGCCTATATGACGAGCGATGGTGAGGGCCTGCTGATAGTGAACTAGGGCTTGCGGATGGTTTCCTAAGCGATCGTAGACGCCGCCCAGATTGTTGAAGGTGCGCCCGGCATGAAAGTACGATCCGATCTCAGCAGGGGCTGCCTGCGCCATGGCCTGTCGTGCAGCCAACGCTTGCTTGTAGAGACTGAGGGCCTGAGTATAGTGGCCCCGATGGGCCTGGACTGCCGCTAAATTGTGCAGAGCCTCGGCTCGAATCTGGACTGACTGCGAACTTGGCGATGTTGCCGCTAGAGCCAGGGCCTGCTGATGCAGGGTGTAAGCGGTGGGCACATTGCCTAGTCGCCGCTGGACGACACCGATCTGATTGAGAGTGGCCGCCAGCCCTGCAGGATCTGATAGAGCGGCATACTGCGATCGCGCCTGGGTTAAAGCTGCTAAGGCGGTTCCATAGTCGCCTAAGTTGAGCAAAACTTGCCCTAGCCCCAAGTAGGCCGCCGCTGCCGCAGGGCGATCGCCTGCCTGCTGCGCCTGACGAAGTGCCTGCTGATAGACGCTCCGGGCCGCCGGAAACTGGCCCTGAAAAAAGAGCCATTCTCCCTGTTGTAGCGGGTCTGAGGGTAGGGTCTGTAGCGTGTCAGCTCTGCTTAGTTTAGCTGGCACAGCCCTAGCGGGGACGGCTACGCTGGCCTGTGCCCCAAGCCAGAGCAAGCTGCCCCACAGCCACGACCATCTGCTTGCCATAACGCTCCTAGAATTTCAGCGAAGCGGGATGATAAAACTGCAGCCGCGCCAATCCCAGATATTGTTCCAGTCCTGCTGCACCCGCAGGATAGGCGACGACTCGGTACTGGTAGGTGCCTTCATCTGGGTTGCGACGGACATCAAGGGCTAGGGTGATCTGTCTGCCCGGTGCAACTGGCGGCTCGAACGTGACCGTGACCGTGCGGCTGTCGCGATCGCTGACTACAAATGCTAAGGGAATTTCCTCGCCGCGATCGCCATAGGTGCCTTCAAAAGCGGTGGTATTGCGGGCGCTGAAGCGGGGATAGTCGCTGCCGAGGGTTTGAGCGATCGTCACCTGTTCTAAGGATTCTGCCGCCGCGGCGGGCAGGTCAATCGTGAAGTAATAGGTGGTGCGGCGGCCCTCGAAGTTATTGGGTACCCGCGTATTCACGAGGCGGGGCGGACGGGCAAAGTAGGTAGGAGGCGGGGCGGGCTGAGCTGATTCGGCTAAAGCCGTGATGCGCTCTTGGGTGATGATCGGCATAGCGGTTTGCTCTGCCTGCTGCAAGAAGGTATTGACCGGAATGCCTAAGTTGAATCCGGCCCGAACTACAGTCGCATCGGTTTCATAGGTCGGCAGATACACCTCGCGCCCTTCGGCCTGGCCGTGAATGCCCACCACCTCGCCCTGCTGATCGAAAATAGGGCCGCCGCTCATGCCTTCGCGGGTGACATTGGTATAAATCAGGCCGTAGCCACCGGGCAGTGGTCGCCGGGGCAGGCCGGAAATTTGCCCTGTTGTTAGCTGATAGATATGCGGAATGGCGTCTCCGGCCGCAGGCCAGCCAGCAATAAAAACGGTGTCGCCTTCTGTCAGACCGTCTGAGTTGCCCAGCTGAGCTTTTTCGTAGGCTTGGCGGCTCTTGAACTGCAGCACCGCTAGATCCACTGTGGGTAAGTGCTGTACGGTGCTATAGCTTAGGGGATAGGTAGATTCGTCGGGAGCAATGACTTCATATTCATCCTCAGTGGCAACGACGTGCTTAGCGGTTAGCACATAGTAGGTATCGCCCTGCTGATCAAAAATTACCCCTGATCCAGCATTCTGGCCGTTGATTAAAACAGTAGTGCCTTTGGCAATGTCGTTGACATCAGAGCCGCTGAGCTGAGCTACAACCTGCAGCGGTAAAACCGTGAGCGCGCTCAAGCCAGCGATCGCGGCCCCAGCTTTAGCGGATAGGAGAAAGTTCATCTTCAACCTCCGGGTGCGGTTCAGCAGAATTTGAGGGACGAGGCGCAGCTGTCGGTAGGGCCGGATAGTCCCCCTGCAGATAGCGATCCCAGGACACATACAGCCGTGGGCCAGTTTCTTCAATCGGACCGTCATTGGGTACCCGAATCCGCAAAATTCGCTGCAGCGCCGCTCGCGGCCGAATTTCAGCTTGGAGCGCAAATAGCCGTCCCCGACAGCCGCCGCCAGGCCGCTGGGCCACGCAGGTCACCAGTTCACCGTCCATCCGGCCTGTGGTGATATAAGTGAGATTGCCTGTGGTCAAATAGGTTTGAAACTGCTGAGTAGCGGCTTCACATTCAGTTTGCGGCGTACGGGTCGGCGCGATCGCAATCTCAGCGGCTGTCCACTCCACCAGCGTTACGGTGCCCTCAGCGGTTTGGGCCACCGTCGTGGGGATGCCCTCCTGCTGCAGACAGGCAAAGGTGACTTCTGCTTTCACCGCTGGCGATCGCCCGGTAATCGTAGCGGCGGCGATCGCTGCTGCGAGCAGGCTAGCCTCTAAGCGACCCATGCCCAACATTTCGCCTCTCGTGCCAGTAACTCTATTCTATTCAAGGCATTTTGCCGTTTTCGGCAAGTCGTCAGAATTGTTTAGGTTTGATTGCGTGTTCAAAGTGGCTGCCGAATGACAAACCGCTACGGTAAGCTGAATGCACTGACTTTATTGATGACACGTGCAGGGATTTCTCAATCTCCACAAACCCGTTGGCTTTACCTCTCACGACTGTGTTGCCAAAGTTCGCAAACTGCTGGGGATTAAAAGAATAGGCCATGCTGGCACCCTAGATCCCTTAGCTACGGGTGTCTTGCCCCTTGCCATCGGTCGCGCCACGCGGCTGATTCAGTATCTGCATCCTGACAAAGCCTACCGGGCCGTGATTCGCTTGGGTACTACCACCACCACCGACGATCTTGAAGGTGAGACGGTCAGGGCTGAACCTGTGCCTCATTTGCAGCTAGAAACCGTGGAAGCAGCTTTGACTCAGTTTCAGGGCACGATTGAGCAGATACCCCCCAGCTACAGCGCTATTCAGGTGGAAGGCAAACGGCTTTACCGGCAGGCCCGGCAGGGCAAGGCGGTGGAGGTGCCGAAGCGCACCGTGGTCATTCACGAAATCAGGGTTTTGAGCTGGGTGCCTGGAGACTATCCGGAAATTGAAGTGGCGATCGCCTGTGGTCCCGGCACCTATATCCGCGCCCTGGCAAGAGATCTAGGGGCAGCGGTGGGAACCGGAGCCACTCTGGCCAATTTAGTCCGCACCTGGAGCGGTGGATTTGCCCTCGACAACAGCCTCACCTTAGAAAAACTAACTGAACAAACTCAGGCAGGACTATTCGATCCAGTGCCGCCCAACCCGATTCTGCAACATCTGCCGGGCCTAATGCTGCCTCCAGAGCAGGCAACGGCTTGGACACACGGCCAGAAGCTAATTCTGACAGACATTGGCTCTGATATGGATGGCAGTTTGCGGGTTGTAGATTCGGGGCAGCGATTTTTAGGCATTGGCGCGATCGCCGCAACCGAAGCTGGCAAACAGCTAGTGCCCAAAATGGTGTTTGCGCCGGGCGGTGAGTAACCCGCTTTGGCTGCGTATTTTGTCAGTAGGCACAAAATGCCTGCTAAGTGATAGATGTCATCTGATAAGTCATTATGCTTAGCTAGAGGTAAGCAATAGTTACCTGCTATTCAAAAAACGATAGCTGTTCCGACCAGGTAGTTTTTGCTTGTATGAGTCTTGGAATTTCAATCAAAATTCTCTCATCGGTAAAACTCACCTCATCGGAGAAGCTGTCTTTGAATTAGCGGTTCTAACGGTGCGTTTTTTTCAAAGATAAAAGTTTAAATTCACGCTAAGGCTGTTTTTTATTAAAACCAGGAATTGATCAATAAGTTCTTGAAAGCCACGTGATTTGTGTAGACAAGAGGTTACAACATGGTTGAAAAAATCAAGAAAAAAGACAGTCAATGGCGAGAGCAGTTAACGCCAGAGCAGTATCGGGTTACTCGCGAAAAAGGAACGGAACGAGCTTTTTCAGGGGAGTATCACGACAACAAGCAGTCGGGCGTTTACAAATGCGTTTGCTGCGGTACCCCGCTGTTTAGCTCAGAAGAAAAATTTGATTCAGGTACGGGCTGGCCGAGCTTTTGGGCCCCTGTCAAAGAGGAAAATGTCGAAACCAAGATGGACTTTAGCCACTTTATGGTTCGTACTGAAGTCCTCTGTGCTTCCTGCGAAGCACACTTGGGCCACGTCTTCAAAGATGGCCCCCAGCCGACAGGACTGCGCTATTGCCTGAACTCTGCCGCTCTAAATTTTGACAAAGAGACATAAGCGATATTTTGCGAGATCGCGGCTGGCTTAGCACTCAGTCACACTGCAGCGCCCTAACCTGTTGGCTAGGGCGCCACGATTTTATGAACCTGCCGTTAGATTTAAGGTCAATAGTTTATAGGGTCAAGGAGTGGGAATCGTTTTCAATGAGCTGGGCTAAATCTCGCAAAAAGGCAGCCGCGTCTGCGCCATAAATGATGCGGTGATCGCAGGTGATATTTACCTGCATCTGCTGCTTGACGCCAAACAGCCCCTCATCCGTCGCCACAATTTGAGGGCTAGCTCCCCCAATCGCTAGAATAGAACCTTGCCCTGGCGGCAAGATGGCATCAAAGCGATCGACGCCGAACATTCCCAGGTTCGACAGCGTAAAAGTACCAGAATTATATTCTTCTGGCTGTAGCTGCTTAGAACGGGCGCGGTTAACTAAGTCTTTCCAGGTGCGAGAGAGGGAGTAAATATCCATCTGATCGGCTCCCCGCAGCACGGGCGTAATCAAACCGCCATCGGGCATGGCAACGGCCACGGCAACATTAATGCTGCTGCGGTATTGAATCGCATTATCTACATAGCTAGCATTCAGCAGCGGGTGCTTCTGCAGCGTTACGGCCACCGCTTTAGAGAGGAGACCCGTCATCGTCACTCCCTTAGACTTAATTTGCCTGTAGAGCTGGTCTAAGGCATCGGTGGTGATGGTGTAGCCAACTCGATAGGTGGGTACCTGCAAACTCGCCATCATGTTGCGGACGACCGCCTGCTGCAAGGTGTTTAACGGGACGGCCTGTCCCGGTACCGCCGGCTGGGGTATAGATTGGGGAGCTGGCGCCGCAGCGGTTGGAGCGGCAATGTGGGGTGTAGGTGCCGGGGTTGTGGGAGTCGTTGGTGGGGCTGAAGGGGCTGACACTGGGGCCGAGGTTTTGCCCGCCGCTGCTTCCACATCTTCAGCGACTATTCGGCCATGCGGGCCGGAACCGTCTAAGCTACTGAGATCGACTTTAAGCTCTTTGGCCAGCTTGCGCGCACGGGGGGACACCACTAAACGATCGCGTTTTTTCGGCGGTGCCTCAGAGCTAGCCCCATTTTGAGAGGCTACGGGTGCTGCCGGAGCCGTTTCAGTCGCACTTGCGGCTTCAGGGGCTGCACTAGAGGCGGTAGCGGCTGACGATGACTGAGCTGCTCCCTGCTGCTTGGCGGCTTCAATCTCATCCTCAGATTCAGCCAGCAGCGCGATCGCCTCGCCTACCGGAGCCACGTCCCCTGCTGCTACCACAATCGTCGCCAAATACCCCTCATAGAAGGACTCCACATCCATGTCAGCCTTATCTGACTCAACCACAACAACGGTTTCGCCCTTCTCAACCTTGTCCCCTTCCTGCTTCTCCCAGGAAACAATCTTGCCTTCAGTCATCGTTGAGCTGAGTGCGGGCATAAAAATTTCACGAATCATGGAGTGACTTCCGAGACAGCAAACTACATCAATAGCCAACGCCTAATTGTATATCCTGAGAGGCGCGTCCCGCATGTCTTCAACCCGCGAAAATTCTAGTTATTTTCCCCCGTGTTCTCCCGCTAGCTTCCCCGTCTGCGCCATCTCCCAATCTCCCTCGGCCATCTGCTATCCTGACAACCATAAGCAGGCTCTGCAGATCATGGCTGTTAACGTTCATCAGTTTATTCGCTGGAAGCAAGAAGGGCGGGCGATCGCAATGCTGACCGCCTGGGACTACGTTTCGGCTGGAATTATCGAGCAGGCCGGGGTAGACATCATTCTGGTGGGCGACTCTCTTGCCATGACGGTTTTAGGCTATGAGACGACGCTACCCCTGACCCTAGAAGAAATGCTGCACCATACTAAAGCTGTCCGCCGGGGAGCAGCCCGATCTTTAGTCGTCGCCGACTTACCTTTTCTCAGCTATCAGGTCAGCATTCCCCAAGCCATTGAGTCTGCCGGACGAGCGCTGAAAGAAGGCGGTGCCCAGGCCGTCAAGCTGGAAGGCGGTCACGAGGCAATGGCGCAAACCATTCAGGCGCTGGTCAAGGTGGGCATTCCCGTTATGGGACATGTCGGGTTGACGCCTCAGTCAATTAACCAGTTTGGCGGCTTTCGTCAGCAGGGCAAGTCACCTGAAGCGGCAGAGCGAATTTTGCAAGAGGCGATCGCCGTTGAGCAGGCGGGTGCTTTCAGTCTGGTGCTAGAACATATTCCGGCTGAACTGGCGGCAAAAATTTCTCAAACCCTGACAATTCCCACCATTGGCATTGGGGCCGGAGCACATTGTGACGGGCAGGTTTTAGTAACCGCAGATGTGCTAGGGCTTTCCGACTGGCAGCCTCCCTTTGCTAAGTCCTATGCCCACTTACGGGAACAGGCAACTGCCGCCGCGCAGCAGTTTTGCCAAGAGGTGCGCGATCGCCAATTTCCTGCCTAGCGATAGATACCTTCCCTTAGTTTTTGGCAGACTATCAGCCTGACGGTGTTTTTGCACAACGTCTAATCTGTCAACTCTACAGGAGAAAAGCTATGGGTTTCTTAGGCAAACTATTTGGCAAAAAAGAAGAGGAAAAGGCGAAGGCTACTCCCAAGGTCGAAGTCAAAAAAGCGGCCAAAGACAATTCTATTCCTGCCGAAAAAGTAGGGTTAGATGGCAAATTTGATGAAAGCGGTTTGGCTAAGCGGGTAGCTAAAGCCTTCGATGATGCCGATATTTCTGACAACGTGGGGCTTTGGGTGGCACAGCAAGGCAGCACCGTTGTCCTCAAATACAACCCCGATGCGGAACCCGTGCTAGCCAAGGCGAAGGAAGTTGCCATGAAGGTAGATGGGGCCGATGCCGTTAGGGCTGAACCCAATAGCTAAAGTTTTTTCTCGGCTTTTTCTCGATTGCGGCCTAAAACAGGAATGCGTGCGCCAAGGGGGGCTTTGGTGCACGCTCTTTAGTTTCTCTAAGCAGGACTTTTCGTTAAGCTAGTGAAGCTGACTGATGGTTTAGACTCATCAATATCTGGAAGGCTCATGACTGCAACACCCGTACAGCAAAAATATGACATTAAAGACATCTCGCTCGCTTCTCAGGGAAAGCAGCGGATTGAATGGGCAGGCCGCGAAATGCCAGTGCTCAAGCAAATTCAAGACCGTTTTGCTGATGAAAAACCGTTAGCGGGCATTCGCATTGCCGCTTGCTGTCACGTCACCACTGAAACAGCCCATTTGGCGATCGCGCTCCGAAATGGTGGGGCAGATGCATTGCTGATTGCTAGCAATCCCCTTTCCACCCAGGATGACGTAGCCGCCAGTCTAGTAGCTGACTATGGCATTCCGGTTTTCGCCATCAAAGGCGAAGACAACGATACCTATCATCAACACGTTGAAACCGCTCTCAACCACCGCCCTAACATCATTATTGATGACGGCAGCGACGTTGTCGCAACCCTGGTTAAAGAACGCCAGTCTCAGCTAGCCGACATCATTGGCACTACTGAAGAAACCACTACGGGCATTGTCCGCCTGCGGGCCATGTTTAAAGATGGCGTACTTTCGTTCCCAGCGATGAACGTCAACGATGCCGATACCAAGCACTTTTTCGACAATCGCTACGGCACCGGCCAGTCTACTTTAGACGGCATCATCCGCGCCACGAATATTCTGCTAGCAGGCAAAAACATCGTCATTGCTGGCTATGGCTGGTGTGGCAAAGGGGCTGCTTTGCGAGCCAGAGGGATGGGGGCCAACGTGATCGTTACCGAGATTGATCCGGTACGGGCGATCGAAGCTGTCATGGATGGTTTTCGCGTAATGCCGATGGCTGAGGCTGCGCCTCAAGGTGATCTGTTTATCACCGTGACGGGTAACAAGCATGTGATTCGGCGCGAGCATTTCGAGGCGATGAGAGACGGGGCGATTGTCTGCAACTCTGGTCACTTCGACATTGAAATTGATCTGAAGTCGTTGAAGGAAATGTCAGGTGAAGTGAAGCAGGTACGCAACTTTACCCAGCAGTATTTCTTGGACAATGGCAAGTCGGTGATCGTACTGGGAGAAGGGCGCTTGGTCAACCTAGCTGCCGCTGAAGGTCATCCCAGCGCCGTAATGGATATGAGCTTTGCCAACCAGGCACTGGCCTGTGAGTATTTGGTTAAAAATAAGGGCAGCTTGGAACCAGGTTTACACTCGATTCCAGAAGCGGTTGACAAAGAAATCGCTCGCCTCAAACTGCAGGCAATGGGTATTCAGGTAGATAGCCTGACACCAGAACAGGAAATTTACATCAATTCCTGGACAGTCGGCACCTAGACTGACTATCAGCTTGTAACTTATTGCTCTTTTAGCATTTCAGGAACTTTGAACGTATTTGCATCGTTTCAACCTGCGAATTAATCAGGGTTTGCCCCCAGTTTGACAAAAGAGAAATAAGCAACGGCTGGCCGATTATCGGCCAGCCGTTTTTTAATGTAAAGCTGCTGGGCAAACTGAATTAGTGATAATTACTTTTGCCAGTGGCGCCCTATTTCAGTTGAGCCAGTTTCGATCTACACATGCCAAAGCCAAGCTTCTTTATCGTGGGAGCACCCAAGTGCGGTACCACAGCACTGTGCAAATATCTCGTTCGCCATCCCAATGTCTTTATTCCCAAGCTTAAAGAACTGCACTATTTTGATACAGATTTAAAGACAAAGAAAAAAGCCGGCTCCTTATCAGAATATTTAGCCCTCTTTGCAGCAGGTGAAGGTAAAATCTGCGGCGAAGGGAGTCCCACCTATCTCTATTCGCAAACGGCGGCTGAAGAAATATACCGCTTTGCACCTGAAGCAAAAATTATCATCATGCTGCGTGACCCTGTGGCCATGATGTATGCCTTCCACAGCCAGCATCTATATAACGGCTCCAGTGAAACAGTTCAGGACTTCGAGCAGGCTCTAGCCTTGGAACCAGAGCGACGGGCTGGGAGAAAAATACCGCAGAGATGCACCGAACCTAAAATTCTGTTCTACAGAGACTTTGCTAGCTTTACCAAACAGGTGAAAAGGTATTTGACCGTCTTTGGGCAAGACCAGGTCAAGATTATTCTATTCGAAGATTTCATCCAGGATACAGATAGAGTTTTTCGAGAAAGCCTTGTGTTTATTGGCGCTGACCCCGACTTTCAAACCAGCTTTTCACCCGTAAATTCCAATAAAAAGGTACGCAGTTCCTGGCTGCAGACCCTAATCAAGTATCCTCCGGCTAAGGTGCTGAAGTTAGGGAAGTATCTGCTGCCCCTACCTCAATCCTGGCGACGCTGGCTGCTTGAGGGTGCCAAAGCACGACTGAAGCGCTTGAATACCGAACAAAAGCCCCGTCCGGCTCTAAATGCTCATCTTGAGCACCGTCTGAGGCAGGAATTTGAACCAGAGGTATCACAACTGGCTGAACTCATTGGGCAAGATCTGAGCCACTGGGGCAGTAAATGAATAAATATTAAAAGCAATTTTTGTATAACTTGTTACAGAAAAATTTTGTATAATGAATAAAGAAATCGTTTCAGTCTACTTAAATCGCCTCAGCACTTAGGAGGGCAAATCAATGTCTGCTCAAGAACAAGCTCGCGCCTTAATGAATCGCCACCATCACCAGATCAAGCAGCGTCAACAGTCGATGCTAGGTCGCATTAGCAGCGAAATTGGGATGCCAGCCGAAGCCGCCGAGCACTGGACAGCTATTCAGGGCAAGCCTAGCGCCGCCGCTCAGCAAGCTTATGACCGGAGTCATGCTGCCTTCAGCTAAGAGGTTTCAGCCCAGCACCGCTAACAAATTTTTGAAATAACAATTTTTGGATCTCAGGAGGCGCATAACTTATGTGCCTCCTGTTTTTTGCCTAAATGCCGTTAAGGAGCTTCTTCCCCCTCATCAGGCGTTTGCGGCAGTGGGTCAGTGGGTAGAGGCGTTGTCGGAACCTGCGAGGGAGTTTCAAACCCTGGAGCGGGCAACGATTCTAACGGTGCCTGCGGCGTGCCGTTGTTGAGCAAGTCGTCTAGATTGCCGTTATTGAGCAAGTCATCAAGGTTGTCTAAGTCCTGACTTTCTGGCTGGAGCTGATCTAACCCTGCGGGCAGGGTAGCTAGCGCCACGCGATCGCCGCCTACCGAGCGCAGCAGGTCGAGTACTTGAATCACGTCGGCGTAACGAGCATTGCGGGCCGCGTACAGCACAATTAGTCCCTGCGGCGCAGCTTCCTGCTGCTGTACCAAAATGTCGTAGAGCAAATTGAGGCTGACGGGCTGCTGATCGACATAAACCTGGCCGTTACCGTCAACGCTGACATAGAGGCGATCGAAGTCTGCCGCGTCAAGTCCCTGGGCTGGTAAAGGGCTGCCTGTTTGGGCCGCAGGTAAATCTAGGCTGATTGCTTGCTGCCGGGTTAGCCCCACTGCCGCCAAAATGAAGAATGTCAGAATACAGAAAATGACATCAATCAGCGGAATAATCTCAATGCGAACTTCTTCGTTGGGAGCAGAGTCAATGTCGAGCTTCATAAATGACTATGGGAGATAGGCGTTGGGCGTTGAATCCTTAGAAGTTATCAGCGGGCGGGCGCTTTTCTGTCTTGGGTTCTGGTTTGAGCGGGGTTGGTGGCGGCGGTGGCGGCATTTCAGCATTCAACGGCGCACTCAAGCTGCTAGGCTTGCCGTCTGTGGCGGCATAAGCTTGGCGATAAAGTAGTTCTAGCTCACTGCCTGACTGGCGAAAGACTTTAGCCTGACCCAGCACGAAGCCCTGAAACAGCCGGAAAAAAGCCAAGCTGACAATAGCAATTACCAAGCCCGCAGCCGTGCTGATCAGGGCTTCACCAATGCCTAAAGCTGTCTCCGCTGTTGCGTCTCCGCCCAAGTCACTCAGACGAATTGAGCCTAAAGAGTTAATCAAACCTACAACCGTGCCCAACAAACCTAACAGCGGTGCTAGGGCAATCACAGCTTCTAGAACTTTTTCACCACGGCGCATTGTGGCTAATTCTTCGTTGGCTGAGGTTTCTAGGGCTAGGCGGAACACTTCTGGATCGGGATTTAACAGCTTCAGGGCGGCGTAGAGAAAACGCCCCATCGGTAAATTACCGGCTCGCTGAGCGATGTGAGTTGCGGCAGTCCATTCGCGGCGAGCCGCTTCTAAAACGCGGCCTGCCACCTCCCGCTCCCGGGTCAAAATCTTAGACCAAAACCAAATTCGCTCAATAATTGTGCCTAGAGCCAGAATTGACAGAAACAGCAGCGGCCACATGGCAATGCCGCCCTGCGCAAAAATCTCAGCTATATTCACAAGGGCCTCCTAACACCGTATCGCCTCAGTATAGGCATAGATGACATCACTTAATCTATCTGTCCTACGTCAGACACCGCATCGCCCTACTAAAAGCGTGCGAATTCATAGTATCTCGTATTGTTCTGCTCAGGACGATCGCCCCTATCCTGCCGCTAACATATCCAGCATGACGCTGGCAGCGCGATCGCAGACGCCCGGTTCCCCTAGACTCTGACGTACGCTCTGATAGTCTGCCAGCATTTGCGATCGCCTAGCTTCCTCTCGCAGCAGCGGCAGAGCCGCCGCCACGACTGCCTCAGGTGTTGCCTGCTGCTGCAACAGTTCGGGCACCACCGAGCGCATTTCAACCAGGTTGACCGGCGAGATAAAGGGAGCGGAAAATTTCAGCAAATGCTGGGCAATCCAGGCGGTGACTGGGTTAAGACGGTATAGCACCACCTGTGGCACGTTCATCAGGGCAATCTCTAAATTGACGGTGCCAGACTTGGTGATGGCTAAATCCGAGGCGGCGATCGCGGTTTGACTCTCGGCGGTGATTCTGATGTTGGATATCAGGTACGGCGCGATCGCCTGTCGAATCATTTGCTGAAACTGCGGCAGCGAGGCCGGAATTAGAAATTTCACAGCGGGGAGCTTTGCCTGAATTTGCTGGGCCGCTTCTAACATGACGGGCAGCAAATATCGCAGTTCCTGCTTCCTAGAGGCGGGCAGCAGCGTAATCACAGTATCTTCTGCGTTGAGCTGTAGCGTAGCTCTCGCCTGCTGGCGATCGGGTGCCTGAGCCATGCGATCGATCAGGGGATGACCCACCCAGGTAACATCGCCGCCATAGCGCTGATAGAACTTAGCCTCGGCGGGAAAAATTGCCAGCAGGCGATCGCACACCGCGAGAATACGACGGGTATCTCGCTCTAGAAAAGCACCCCAAACCCACTGCTGCGGCGCAATGTAGTAAACAATCGGCAGCTTGGGTAAGCTTTCACGCAGATAGCTGCCAATGGCCAGGTTTGGCCCCATGTAGTCAATGAGGATGGCTAAGTCAGGCGGATGATTGCGCAGATACTGCTTCACCCGTCCCTGCAGCCGCAACGTGGGAATTAGGTAAGGCCAGGATTCAAAAATGCCGACGGCACCAATAGCGCTGGTGTTGCCTAGCAAAGTAGCCCCGGCTGCGGCCATGCGATCGCCCCCAGTGGCAACAACCTCTAGCGCCCAACCGCGATTAGCCGCCTGCCGCTTGAGGGCTGCAATCAGCAGCGCCCCCTGCAAATCACCCGAAACTTCTCCCGTGCTGATAAAAATTTTCAGCTTTAGCCTAGGCGGTAAAATCGACGGCGACTGGGTTGACGTATTCACCCGACACACCTCACTCATGCTGATAACAAACGGCAGTCGTCTTACTTATTCCCGGGGATAGGGCCGCGCCGTCCAGGCTGCTGAGAAGCCTGCAAGAACTGCTGTAGATGCTGTACGTAACTGTTGTGGTTCAGCGCCTCTAGCCGAGACAAAGCTTCGTTGAGTGGCAGTTTAGAGCGATAAATTAGGCGAAAAGCCTGCTTCAGTTCCCGGTATCGCTGGCCCTGGTCAATCTCAGCCAGTCCTGCCCGCTGCAGCCCAATTTGGTTGAGGGCACGTACCCGCGACGGATTGCCCTCGACAATCATGTAGGGAGGGACATCGCGATCGATGCGGCTCATGCCGCCAATCATTGAATGCTGGCCGATATGAACAAACTGATGGACACCCACCAGGCCGCTCAGCCGGGCATTTGACTCAATATAAATATGTCCGGCTAGGGCTACCGAATTAGCAATAATCACCTGGTCGGCAATCAGGCAGTTGTGAGCCACATGGGCATAAGCCATGAGCAGATTATTGTTACCGATGCGCGTTTCTTCACCAAAGCGAGTGGGGCGATTGATGGTAACGTATTCTCGAATTGAGTTGTTATCCCCAATTTTGACCAGGCTTAGCGAACCGTCATATTTAAGATCCTGCGGCTCTAAACCAATAGCGGCCCCCGGAAAAATCTGATTGTGCGCCCCAATTTCCGTATGCCCTTCCAAAATAACGTGGGAACCAATTACGGTTTCTGGTCCCACCGAAACCTTCTCGCCGATGACGGCATAGGGACCAACCTTAACGCTGGGGTGAAGCTCAGCGTGAGGGTGAACAACGGCAGTAGGATGAATCAGCGTATTCAAAGAAATGCCTCCGGCAGCCAGCGCATCAGATGCCCGTGGGCGATCGATTCATAACGGTCAAACATGTCACTAATCCACCACGGAAAACATCAGTTCTCCGCCTGCAACTAGCTGTCCGTCTACCTCAGCTTTGGCCTGCATTTTACCAAAGCGCATTCGCTTGACTGAGAGCAGTTCAACCGTCATCACTAGCTGATCACCCGGCACAACCGGACGACGAAAGCGCACTTTATCAATACCCGCAAACATGCAAAGTCCAGTAACGCCGGGCATTTGGGTCAAGACGATGCCGCCCACCTGGGCCATCGCCTCCACAATCAGAACGCCAGGCATAATTGGCCGACCGGGAAAATGGCCCTGAAAGTGCGGTTCATTGAAAGTGACATTTTTAATGCCGACAGCCTGTTTACCTGGAATATAGTCAATAATGCGATCGACTAAGGCAAAAGGATAGCGATGGGGGAGTAGCTGCTGAATCTCCTCCAGTGTGAAAGTCGTCTGAACAGCGGCCTCTTCCAGCGTGTCTGACACTTCAGTTGAGGTCGCATGATTCGTAGCGTTTGCGTTAGTCAAGATAGACATTGGTTGACTTCAACAGAGCAAAATATGGGGACAAAGTTCCCTAAGAACTTTTAAGATTCTCCCATTTGAGCGTCATCCTTGCTAGTCACCCATTGAGAGGAAAGTTTAGCCGCTAGCTGTACGTGAAGCTGATGACTGGCTTTGTAAGCCACGATGTGGGCATTGGGCCAGCAGCCCAGCAGGCTTAAATCGCCTAGCAGATCAAGCAGCTTATGACGGGCAGGCTCATTTTCAAACCGCAGCGGTGGATTTAGCCAGCCTGAGCGATCGCAGACCAGAGCATTTTCTAAGCTGCCACCTTTAATCAGCCCCTGACCGCGCAAATAGTCAATTTGGTGAGCGAGGCCAAAGGTGCGAGCGGGCGCAATCTCGGTAGTAAAGTCTCCTGTGAAAGGCGACCAGCTATGCCACTGATTGCCGATGACGCTGGACTCGAAGTCAATGCCATAGGTAAAGCGGGGCACCGGGGCGGGCAGGGCGCTGACAAAGGCATCTGCTTTTTGGACATGTACTGGGGCTGACAGCGATCGCGTCAAGCAAGGTTCTGCTTGGGAGACGACACCTGCTGCCGCGATCGCCTCTGCCCAAACCCGCGCTGAACCGTCCAACAAGGGCAGTTCTGGGCCATCGATCTCAATCCGGGCATTGTCAACGCCCATGGCTGCCAGCGCTGCCAGCAAATGCTCTACAGTCCGTACAGTGGCATTTCCCTGGGCCAGTTCGGTAGACAGCGTAGTCTGACAGACGGCCGCGACGGCTGCCGGAATCTGGGCGTCCGATAAATCTGTGCGAACAAAATATCGGCCCGTCTGAGGCGGAGCGGGCAGGACCCGTACCTGAGCTATCTGCCCAGAATGGAGTCCTACCCCCGATTGCTCAAACCCCGCCGCTAAAGTCTGCTGATGTCGGCTTTGTGTCGCTGCGGCAGGCTTGAGCGGACTCGTGGACTGACTCATTAGAAACGTTCTCCAATGCCGAAGTGCAGGCGGCCATCCCCCTGATCGTTGAAGCCGTAGTCTATGCGAATGGGGCCAAAAGGCGTTTGAATTCGCACCCCTGCGCCATAGCCAAAGCCATCGCCGGGCTTATCGCGCACCGGGCCGGGCGCCCCGGGTACGGCGTCACCGCTGCCTAAATCGGTGGCATAGTCTAAGAAGACGGCCCCTCCCAGGAAAGAAAAGAGCGGAAAGCGGTATTCAGCAGTTGCCTGGATATAGCTACGACCACTGGCGACCTCTCCTTCATCATAGCCGCGCACTGAGTTAGTGCCGCCCAAAGCAAAAGCTTCATAAGGTGGCAAATCACCTAAAACATGACCGCCCTGAATATTAAACGCTAACGCCTGCGGGCCTTCTCCAATGCGGAGGAAATTGACCGGAATATACTGACTGTAGCTACCGCGCAGACGATTTAAGAAAATGCTGCCTGAACCCAGCGGAATCGACTGCTCCGTTCCCAACCGCAGCAGACTACCCCCAGTCGGATTAAAGGGATCGTTGCGGCGATCGCGCACAACGCCAAACTGAACTGTCCACAGATCGTCCGAACCATCGTCACTGATGGTCAGCGGATTTCCCAAAGCATCAAAGGCTTGGGTGTCTCCATCTGCATCCTGAGTAGTCACTCTCTGAATTTGAGTGCCCAAGGAAGCCCGCCAGCCATTGCTGAGAGGGCGACTGAAGCTGATGCCGCCGCCTAGGCGACCCACCCGAACATTGTCGCCATTGGGCAGATCTACGTCAGTTTGACCATTGTCAAAGACCAGGGAAGTGGCCCGACGGGCAAAGGCATTGACCGTATAGGAAGTGCGGAAGGGATCGCCCGCAATCCAGGGATCGGTAAAGCTGATATCAAACAGCAAATCGCGGAAGCTGAGCTGAGCTTCGGCGGCTAGCTTCTGGTTGTTGCCGCCAAAGTTGTCCTGACGATAGCTGACGGTACCAAAAAGATCGCCCGTAAAGTTGAAGCCTAGACCCGCTGCGATCGAGCCGGTGCTGCGCTCCGTCACGTTGACCACTACGTCTACCTGGCGTGGATCTTCGTCACCCGGCTCCAGCGACAGCCGTACATCTTCAAAAATACCCAGTCTAAAGACTCGCTCTAAGTCACGCTGAATTTCCTGCTGCTGGAACACTTCGCCCGATTCAGCCTGAAATTCACGGGTGATGATGAAGTCACGGGTATAGCCATCAATCGGATTGCCGTCTTCATCAACGGACTCTCCCTCGGAGGTCAGAAAGCGAACTTCGATATCTTCAATCACGCCTTCGGCTACAATCAGGGTCACGACGCCGTCCGGCGAAACCTGCGGCGCAGCCGTCACCTGGGCCAGCACATAGCCGTTTTCCTGATACCACTCGTTCAGATCGAGGATGCTATTTTGAAATTCCAGCAGGTTAATGATGCGGCCATACTGGTCTGAGAAAATTTCATCGACTACCTCTTCCGGTAAGACCTGATTATTGCGTACCTGTACGTCCTGCAATATTGGGTTAGGCTGCACCAGAAAGGTCACGCGAACGCCTAAAGGCGTATCTTCAGGAATGGCCTGGACATCAGCGAAATAACCCGTGGCAAAAATGTCGTTGATGTCGCGCTGCAGCTGCGTCCGGGTTGTGGTTTGGCCGGCGCGGGTTTCCACTGCCGCATACACCTTGTCTTCCAAGGTTTCCCCATCGGTCAGAGGCTCGTCTAGAGAGATGAGGGTACCGCGCGGATCTTGACCTTCAACGGCGACTTCAGCCACCAGCACTCTGGGTTCGGGGGCAGCTTGCTCTTCAGCAGGCGGCGGCGATACGGGTTCGGTCGTTTCCGGCGGAATAGGCAGTTCGTCTACATCCGCTGGTAAGTCATCGTCAGCGTCTTCTTCGGCTTCAATTTCGGGGAGATCGGGGGAAGCGGGCTGAGCTGGAATAGTTGGCTCATCATCTGCCTCATCCTCGATCGTAGGAAATTGGGTTTCTTCGGGGGTCGGCAGATCTTCTACGTCTGGTGCTGTAGGCGACGACTCAATCGTGTTGTTATCGATTTCTGTCTCAGTTTCCGGCAGATCTATCTCAGGCTCGCTGGACGGATCGGTTTCTGGCACAGAGAGATCTTCAATCTCGGCGGGGGCTTCGTCAGCCGGTAATTCGTCAGTTACCTGAGCGATCGCCGGCTGCGCCGCGCTAAAGCGAGGAATAACTGTCGGTTCGTCTACACTCTCAGGCTGTAAGACTCCAGGGGAGGCAAAATCAGAGGCGACAAGCTCCGCTGCAGCAAGCTTATCTTTGGGCTGGTGCAGCACTTGAGCTTGAGCGCGATCGCTCAAGCCCACTGCTGTTGAAACCGTAAAAACCGCTAGAAGGGCTGGAGATAAACGCATTTCAGTTACTCGACTTAAAAAACTCCACACACCGCAGCTCTCCTGAATTTAGGAGAGCACACCAATATTGACTTAACTATAAAGTTCTCAGCAATCGGACAAATTCTACCGCACTCCCTGAAGCTAAAACTTAGATGACTGTGCCACTACTCTGGCTAGCACTGTTTGATAGGCTGTTTCCACGTCACCTAAATCTTGGCGAAAGCGATCTTTATCCATGATTCGGCGGCGGGTATCTGCTTCAGCCTGGTTCCACAGACGGCAGGTATCGGGACTAATCTCATCAGCTAGGAGTAAAGCTTGCTGCGGGTCTAAGCCAAACTCCAGCTTGAAGTCCACCAGGATAATCTCACACTGCTGAAAGAAGTCCTGCAGGATGCGATTGATCTGCAGGGCTAGCCGCATGAGCTGGTCGATCTGTTCTGGCGTGGCTAGGTTGAGCAGTCGCAGGCGATCGCGGGTCAGCAGCGGATCGCCTAAGTCATCATTCTTGTAGTAAAACTCGACCAGCGGCGGTTCGAGGGCAGTACCCAGCGCTAAGCCTGTTTCGCGGCAAAGACTCCCTGCGGCGATGTTGCGAACGACCACTTCCAGCGGCAGAATTTTGACGGCCTTGACCCGCATGTCGCGATCGCTGGGGGTATCAATCCAGTGGGTAGCAATGCCGTTGGCTTCTAGCAGCCGAAACAGATGGGTTGAAATAGCGCAGTTCATCCGGCCTTTGTCGGCAATGGTGCCTCGCTTTTGGGCATTAAAGGCGGTGGCATCATCTTTGAAATGGGAGATTAGCACCTGATCATCCTCCGTGGCATAGAGGATTTTGGCTTTGCCCTCGTAGAGCTTTTGGGTCGTTTTCATAACGCAGGGGGGATTTTAGTCAATCTCATTATTCTAATGGCGTGACAAGACCTCAGGATATCACCCCCGCATCCCGGACTTTAGTTAACCTAAGTCTCTAGAGAATGCCAATTCTCTCAGTTTCAGCTACGCATCAAACACTGCAAACGCTGGCTATACTGGACTCCTAAAGCTGAAGAGACTTGCTATGACACTTGCAGGGCGATCGCTGACGCTCTCCGACTTTCTACAGCTTCCAGAAATTGAGGCTGCGCCTGCTTGGGAACTAATAGATGGAGTGCCTCACCAAAAACCAGTGCCAGCCTTTTATCACAGCCGCTTACAAAAGCGACTGGTGGCTGCGATCGATCAGGCCAGTAGTGCTTATAAAGCCTTTCCCGAATTGCGATGCCTTCTGGGTCAGAATTCAGTTGTACCGGATATTACCGTTATTCATCACAGCCGGATACCGATGACTAATTCTGCTATTGAGGGCGCTCCCGACTGGATGATTGAGATTCTATCTCCCGATCAAAGTGCAACTAAAGTAATTGCTAAAATTCAAGCCTGCTTACGAGCAGGTAGTCAGTTGGGCTGGCTGCTAGACGCTGAAGAAAGAATAGCAATGGCCTTTTGGCGCGATCGCCCGCTAGCGCTTCTGACCGGAACTGATACTATGCCCGTGCTGCCTGAAATAAATTTAATTCTCACCGCAGCACAAATCTTCAGTTGGCTACCGCAAAAGCCAGTCAAGTCTGACGATTGAAGCGGCAATGATGCCATGAGAAGCTCAGTCTCTAGCCCCAAGCTTCAATTCGGCTGAAGCAATTTACTTAGTTGTCATGGTGTAAACTCCGTCCCACCCGGCTTCAGGTCGCTTACTGGGATCGCTCATGTATTCGCGAATGCGGCGGAGGTGCTCCGTAACGGCTCCGTCATGAGGAGCAATGTCTTGGGCCTGCTGAAAGCGTTGCTGTGCCTGCTCAAACTCGCGGTTGATATAGTGATAGCGAGCTTCTTGGTAAATATCCAGCAGCTCCTGACGTTTGGCCGAAAGATCGTTTTGGCGATGATCAATTAGCTCGTAGATGCGCACAGGCTCGTTTTTGCCCTTGACCCGGATGCGATCGAGTTCGCGCACCCAAATCTGGGCTTTGCACAGCTCGTAGGTGTGCTCGCTAATGACAATATCGCAGCCATACTGCTTGGTAATGCCCTCCAGCCGGGAGCTGAGATTGACCCCGTCGCCAATCACCGTGTACTCCATTTTTTTCTGAGAGCCAATATTGCCGGAAACCACTTCCCCAGAGCTAATGCCAATACCAATGCGAATATCCGGTAGCTGCTTGCTGATGCGATCGTGGTTAAAGCGTTCCAGTCGTCGCCGCATATCCAAAGCTGACTGAATAGCGCCCCAAGCATGATTTTCCAGCGGCAACGGCGCCCCAAACACTGCCATCAAGGCATCACCGATAAACTTATCCAGCGTGCCCTCATAGGCAAACACCGCCTCGACCATAGTTTCAAAGTAGTCGTTGAGCAGGGAGACCACTTGAGAGGCTTCTAGGTTTTCCGTCAGCGTCGTATAGCCGCGAATATCGGAGAACAGCACCGTCACCTCGCGCCGCTCGCCCACCATCAGCGAGTCTTCACCTAGCTGCATCACTCGCTCGGCGACGCCCGGCGTCATGTAGCGGTAAAGCGTCGTTTTCATCCGCTTTTCCTGACTAATATCTTCTAGCACCAGCAGTCCACCCAAAACTTTGCCTTCAGGATTGGTGAGGGGATTGACCGTCAGGTTGAGGCTGCGCTCTATGGGCTTCACTTGGTCACGAGCTATGGATACAGAATCAGGCACTCCCCACAGTAGAAAATCATGTTCTTTTTCTGACGTGGGAATGGCGAGCTGAGTCGGCAGGTCTCCATGATTGTAAAGAGCTAAGCCAAGGCTCTGCTCTGGGACGTAGTGCTTGGCCCCGTTTTTCAAGCTGTCTTCTAGACGAAACTTGAGGTTTTCTAAGGGAATCACCTCCCAAACAGCCCGCCGCCGCAGCTTCTCCTCCCAAAAGAGCTTACAGTTTTTGGCGATCGCCTCGTCGGTTGGACAGCCGAGCAGTTCTAGGGCGGCCTCGTTGATAGTGACAATACGTCCTTCTAAATCAGTGGAAATCACGGCATCAGAGAGGCTTTGCAGAATGTCTTTCTGATACTGTTTTTCTACCAGGACACTTTCAAACAGCTTGGCGTTTTCTAGCGCAATACCCGCCTGAATGTTGAAAGCCCGCATGAACTCTTCGTCTAGGCTGGTAAAGTTGCCTTTGTGCTTGTTGATCAACTGAGTGACGCCAATTAGCTGCCCGGACGAGTCGAAAACGGGCATACAGAGGATATTGCGGGTTTTGTAGCCTGTTTTTTGGTCAGCAGTGGGATCAAAACGAGGATCTTCGTAAGCATCTGGAATATTGAGCTGCGTCCCGGTTGAAGCCACATAGCCGACAATACCTTTGTCAGCCTGCTGGCGCAGCTCCATCATGCCCCGGTTGTCCCCTGTTTTGACCTTAGACCACAGCTCATGCTTTTCATCGTCTACAATCCAGAGGGTACTGCGATCGGCCTGCATCAGACCTCTGGCTTCTGCCATGACTGACTGCAGCGTCTTTTCTAGATCCAGGCTTTGCTCTAGGGAAGAAATTGCCTTCAGCAGCGCAGATACCCCCTTTTGGTTCCGCGCGGCAATATAAAAGGAATTGCAGCTTTCTAAGATGACGCCGATTGAAGAAGCAAATTCGCGGAAGTTCTGTTCGTCTTGAGCATCAAAAGGCTGCTGCCCTAGCTTATTGAGCAGTTGCACAACGGCCACCACGTTGTTGCGGCTGCTGAACACAGGCATACAGAGAATATTGCGCGTACGATAGCCCGTCTTGCGATCGATGCTGGAGTCGAAGCGGTCATCTTCGTAGGCGTCTGGAATGTTGAGGTATTCGCCCGTACTGGCAACATGTCCGGCAATGCCCTTATGCATCGACACCCGGATTTCTAGCTTTTGGTCGCTGTCCCCGGAAGCAATTTTGGACCATAGCTCCTGCTTACCGTTGTCCACCATAAAGATGGTGGTGCGCTCAGCAGCGAGTATTTGACCAATTTTGAGGGTAAAGGCTTCCAAGATCTGCTCTAGCATGGTTTCTAGGGCTTCGTTGTTGATCATGTCGATCGCCCTGAGAAAATGCTCAAATTCCTCAGTAATTTGATCCAGCAGATCTACGAACTGATGGGTTGGCAAGTCTCGAACTTTATTCGTCAGAGTTGCCTGGTGGTTAACCTGGGAAAGCGCCGCCAGCATGCTACTAGAGTTGGAGGATGCCATAGGAGTCGATGCTCAACGAAGAATTAAAACCAGCTTGAAAATGCTTATGATCGGCCCTGAATCTACAATCGAAGCAGCGATCGCATAAGCTAAACAGTTAGCAAAAATGCTGCTTCAGCCAGCCGCTCGAATTTCAAAATATCAATTTCAGCTCTCTACCAATGTACCCTGATAAATAATTTTGCTTTGATGTTCTGTTGAATATCTGGCTCAATAGAGAGCCTGCATCAGTCGCTGTCGATAGTTTTTTGTAAGCGGATCTTGATCTCCTAGCAAGCTAAACAGCGTAATCATAGCCTTACGCCCCCCATCCTCGCGGTAGCGGCGATCGCTTTCTACAACTTCTAGAAAATGACCCAGCGCCGTTTCGTACTCTTGGGCGATCGCGGCTTGGGCACCCTGGATATAGATCTGATCTAGTTCAGTCTCAGGCTTGACCTCAGCGATCGCCTGCTGTAGCTGAATCATGCCCTGCAGTCCTACCGCTTCGCGGTACTCAGGATCGGCGGGCTGGATCGCGCTTAGCAGCTTAGTGGCGGAATCATAGCTGCCCTGCTCCATCAAAAAGCGGACTCCGGCTAGAATCAGCCGTTGATCTTCGGGGTAGCGCTCCATCAATGCGGCAAACTGACGCTTTGCGGTTTCCGTGTCCCCAGCAGTCTGGGCCGTCACGATTGTGTTTAACCCCCGCTCTAGCTCAGACTCCAACCCCAGTTTGGCCAAATGCTCTCGAATCTGAGCCTCCGGCAAGACTCCCACAAAGCCGTCCACCACTTGTCCTTCAACCAAAATCTTGACGTCAGGTACACCCTCAACACCATAGGTGTTGGCTAAGTCTGCATTTTGATCAATATCTACCTTGGCGAGTACAAAATCGTATTCTGCTACCAGCTTCTCCAGCATTGGCTTGAGCATCTGGCAGGGGCCGCACCAGGTGGCATAGAAATCAACGACAACAGGCTGGTCGTGGGACTGCACCAGCACTTCAGTCTCAAAATTTTGGCTGTCAACATCAATCGAAATGCCCATTTCCTTGACTTACCTCGTCCAGTGATTACTTTTCAGGAGGTCGGTGGCTTAACACCGGGTTATACCGTCAGATGTTAGCGTCTATCCTTCTATTTCTGGAAGGAAAAATCTGCGATCTATCAGGTTGAGGGCACAGCCGTGAAGGCGAGGATAGCCTCAGCCGTCAAGTCAGGTTTTTCTAAATGGGGAACATGACCACATTTAGGGATCCAAACGAGCTGACTCTGAGCGATCGCCTGCTGAAAGCGAGCGGCATCTTTTGTCCCCAAAATTCGATCCTGCTCACCCCACACGATGAGGGTAGGGAGCGCAATCTGACTAATCTTTTGGCCGAGAAAGTTATAGCCGCCGCTCTTAGTGAAGGCGATCAAAGCCTCACGCCACTGCGGCACTTGGGTATGTAAGGCAGCACACAGCTCAGCATCAGGCGTCACAAAGCTGCGATCGCAGTAAGCCTGTCGGCTAATCTGCCGTCGCACTGCCGGGTTTTTGAGAAAAGCTGTGGCCCAGCGATCGAGGGGCGGGAACATCAGCTGGCCCATTGCCGGACCAGCGGCAAAGCCAGCGCTGTCCAGCAGCACCAGCTTTTCAACACAGTCGGGATAGGTGAGGGCAAAATCAATCGCGGCGGCTCCGCCCATAGAAGCGCCTACCAGGATCACGGGACGCTGAATCAGTTGCTGCCAAGTGCTGTAGAGATGCAGTTTGATCGCGCCGGGGCTGAAGGTAGGACTGAGGGTGCGATCGCTAAAGCCAAAGCCCAGCATATCTACGGCCCAGGTCTGATGCTCCCTTGCCAGCAGCGGCAGCAACCGCCGAAACTCTAGCAGCGAACTGTCAAATCCAGACAGCAGTAAAATTGGCGGTTCCCCGGTTCCCTGACAGGCATAGGCAGTAGGAATCGGTTGTTGGGCCAAGGGCGTCTCAATCTCAGCCGTTTGCATCCGCTGGGCTAGGGCAACGGATGTCGGCTCAGTCAGATTTTTGATTTCAGGGGGCAGCATCAAGTCTAAGGAAAAATGAAAGGCAGAGCGCGATCGCCAGAACTATAGTCATCATAAGGATTTAACACCTAGCTTGGAGGACTCATCGTTGGGATTTCGCCTACCAGTGTCCATTTTTGTGCCGCTCACGTCCTTTCTAATCGCCATGCCTTCTGTCGCTGAAGTCGCCAATATCGCAGACAAAGAAAGCTCTGGGGTAGACCGATATCGCCTTAAAAATGGTTTAGAAATTTGGCATGAACCACGCCCTGGCAGCCAATCCGTAGCCGTTCTAGCCGTTGTTAATGTGGGCTCTCGATATGAGTCTGCAGAAAATAACGGTATTTCCCATTTCGTAGAACACATGGTGTTTACGGGAACGGAAGATTTGTCAGAGCAAGCCATCAAGCGCATGATTACGCGCCGGGGGGGGCAGTGGAACGCCTGGACTAGCTATGAGCAAACTGTCTACTACGCGCATTTGGCCGCTCAGGATCTCGGCATTGCTTTAGAGTGGCTAGGGCAAATTTTGACTCATCCCACCTTCCCCAAAGACAAAGTTGACCGCGAGCGAGCCGTTATCTTTCAGGAGAAGTGGGGGCGCTATGGCTGGCTTGTGAATCAGCTAAATCATCTAGGGCTAGGCTATAACCTAAACTGGCATATTCGGAGAACCCTGTTTCCAGACTCCTCTCTGAACTTACAGATTATTGGAGAGGATCAGTCTCTGGATGCCATTGACCGGGCACAGCTAGTTGACTATCACCAAGCTCACTATGTCCCTAGTAATGTCACTTTGATTGCCGTTGGCAACGTTGAATCAGAGCAGATGATTGCCCAAGTGCAGCGGCATTTTTCCCACTGGCAGGCAGATGCAACCCCAAAACTGCTCGAAGCGCCTGCCTCTCCAGTGGCAGACAGCGATCGCCGCATTGTGGTTCGAGGGCCAGAAATTACCAATCAGGTCAAGCTGCGAGTCGTTGCCCCCACGGTGGGATATCACCATGAGGATTACTGGAGCTTTGAAGTCCTCAGCGAGCTGCTGCGTCAGGTTTTGATGGAAGAGATTCGCTCAAGGCACGGACTGATCTACAGCGTTCAAGTCTATAATTTTCCTTTCATAGATACGGGATATTTTTCTATCGAGGCGCGATCGCAACGCCGTCACTGGCCCAAGATTGCAGACATTATTCATCATCAGCTCGATCAGCTTCAAGCTGGCGATCTAGACGATCTCCGACTGGACGATGCTAAAGCCGCCCTCCAGGGAAAATTAGCTCTCAGACTCGAAGACAACTTTAGACGCGCCGCCTGGCTAGCTAACTGGGTCAATCCCACATCAAAGAGCAGTTCTATTCCAGATTATTCTGAGGCGATCGCAGCTGTTGAAACTGCTGATATTGCCCGCATGACAGAAGCGTATCTGGCGGCCGATCAGCGCTATTTAGCCATGCATTTGCCAGTTACCACTGTAGCCAGCAGCTTCCGCTGGCTGGGAATCATTTCTGGCGTTAGTTTGCTGTTTTGGCTGGGCAAACGCGGTTGGCGATCGCGGCCCAAATAGGGTCACTCAGCTTTCAGCTTCCAGGCTTTAGGGGAACCGGCGACATAGTAGCTAGCTATAATAGCCATCGTCAGCCACCAGAGCGTGCTAACCTGCGGTCGATACCAAACCGTATCTACGAGGCCGTGGGTCAAAAGTCCTGTCTGCGCAGCGATCGCCGCCATCAGCCAGTAGCCCTGAACGTCGGCGACCTGCCGTAGCCTGCGCAGCTGCATCAGTCCCTGAGTCACAGCGACCACCAGCAGCCACAGGAAAGCGCAGAAGCCAATCAGTCCGGCCTCTACAGCAGTTTCTAGAAATACAGAATAGGCGCTTAATGCCGTGTAACGAGGCCGCTGATAGAGAGGATAAACCTGGTTGAAAGCGTCGTTGCCGGGACCAATCCCCAGAATGGGGCGATCGCGGATCATGTCAATCACCGCCGCCCAGACATTGAGGCGGAAGTTATTGCTGCTGTCTTGACGACCAACAAAGATGCTGGCCACGCGCGATCGCAGCGGCTCCAGCGCCAGCACCGCGACGACGACAAAGGCAGCCGCCCCCCCAATAAAAGCGGGTAAAGCCCAGCGCCGCCAAAACGAATTAAATCCTATGCTCCACCAGTAGACAAACAGCACCAACAAGACAAAGCCTGCCGCCACAAAGCCAATCCAGCCGCCCCGGCTAAACGTCAGCATCAGGCAGACCGTGTTGACCCCCACCATGACGCCTGCCAGCAGCTTTGGCACCCAGCGCGGCCAAGCAAATACCGCCGCCGCGCTTAGCATCACCGCCGGAATTAAGTAAGCTGCCAGCAAATTGGGATTGCCCAAATAGCTATAGACGCGGGTGGTACCCGCCAGCGACGAAGTGGGATCAACCCAGGTCGCCAGCGCTTCTGCGCCAAAAAACCACTGTCTAAGACCATAGACCGAAACGATCAGCGCTGAGAGCAAATAAACGGCAATCAGCCCGGTTCGCAACCGGGGTCGCCGCACCGTTCGCGCCATCAGCAAAAACAGCAGCAGATTCAAGCTGAGCTTGATCAGTCCTTTGATTGCTGCCACCTTGACCGGGGAGAGAGCCGTCGCCAGCACCATCACACCCCAATACAGAATGACTGCTAGATGGACGGGGGTCAGTCCTTTACCCGCCTCATCCGAGATTGTCAGCAGCAGCCAAAAGCTAGCGCAGGCGATTAAAAGTACCCCAATCAGAGTTGTAGAGACATAAGGCGCTAAGGCAAAAATCAAAGCCGCTAGCACCAGACCAATTTCATCTGCCCGCTGCAGGAGCCAGCTAGCCTGCCGCCACTGCCGAAACGGATTGAGCAGGCGATGGAGATAGCTGACTTCGCGCCATTGGTGCAGGGCAAAGCTATCAAATGTAATCTGTCGCCACACGGAGTTGTGCATATTGGGGAAGTCTAGCGGCAACCTAAGCTATCACGGGTGGCAATCCCTGTCACCGAATTGATGCCGTCAGCGTAGTCACACATTTGAGCAATCTGGTAGCGATCCAGAATAGTGTTAGAAAAGTCAGCCCCCTGAATCACAGCGTCAGTGAAGGTGCTGCTAGTGGCGATCGCGTCGGTGAAGAGAGCGTCAGTGAAGTTGGCACCGTCAAACACAACGCGATCGGCAAACGCTCCAGACAAGTTGGCCCCACTTAGGTCAGTTTCTAGAAAAGAGGCTTTAGTCAAGATTGTGCCCTTTAGATTGGCCCCTTTAAAGTCAGCCCGACGTACTTCTGCCCCCGCGAAAGAAGTCCCTTCCAAATTTTTACTAGAAAAATCTCGATAACTCAGATCGGTGAGGGTATAGTCCACCATATTGTCTTGAGCCCAAGCGGGAAAACTGCTTAAGCACAGCGTCAACCCCACCAGACAGGCAGCTAGACCAACTCTAGCTAGCTGCCGCAACCCTACCCGAAAATGCTGCATCATGCCTTACTCATCCCTGCATCAACAGTAGCTATTATTATCAATGATTGTCGGAGTGCAGCCGCCCCCATAGCAAAAATTGGGTAACTTTAATCCAAAAAGTCACCCAATCTCTGATGAAACATGGCTGCAACCACCCTATTCGGAGAAAGTGGCGGGCGCTACTGCCGACTTGGGAATTTCAATAATGGGTTCGTCTAAAGCCACCTCTAGTACGGCGTCTTCGGCAGCAGGCGAAGCCAGTTGGGCCAGCTTAAACAAGCCTGGACGCCCCTCTAATACACCAGAAATACCGCCTAACACCAAAACGGCTGCGGTTCCGGCACCCGCTAAAGCCAGCAGGCGAATTCGCTGCCCCACCCGCTGCAGCACGCAGGACAGGGTTTGCTCGACAGAGACTTCGGCAGTGGGTACCGGCAAAGTTTGAATTCCCTGCCGGAGCTTCAGCAAACGATTGTAGAGGCACTGTGCCCCTGGATCATCTGCCAGCCAGCGATTGATCTGCCGACGCTCATCCGGCGTCACTTCACCGTCGAGGTAGGCACTCAATAGCTCAAAGCGATCGCGTTTAACAGCGTCTAAATCACCGAAAGCCTGACGGCGCTTGGGGGCGAAGGAAAGGGGGTGAGACACAGGAGATTGCATGGAGACGGGCTGATTGATGTTCAAAGTCATCTCAGAGCGGATATCGAAAAAATATCAGACTGAGCAAAATGCAGAAACCAATGCAAAAAAAATATTGAGGAATTGGATAAGCCAGATTCCTCAGATAGTCTATTCGTAATCATAAGAGGAATTATCTAGATAAGATACCCCCTCGGATGATAGAGATTTCTGCACCTAACCGACCCAGTTCAATGAGTTATTTAAATGTCTGACCCTCCAGATAGGGCTGAAGTTCCCCTTGCAGCCGCTGGCGGGCACGGGCAATCCGAGATTTTACTGTTCCCAGCGAAACGCCAGTGATATCAGCAATCTCTTCGTAAGCCAGTCCCTGAATTTCTCGCAGCACAATAGTGGTACGAAAGGCTTCAGGTAGCTCAGCGATGGCTAGCTTAAGCTGGTCGTAGAATTCCCGGCTCAGCATGTCATCTACCGGGCTGGGTAAGTCGGCTGGTAGTTCCCAATCAACTTCACCGTCTTCCAGGGTGCGGGGGGCGTCAAGCGAAAGCATGGTGCGGACGCGCTTACGCTTACGCAGCTCGTCATAAAACAGGTTGGTGGTGATGCGACCCAGCCAGCCTTTGAACTTGACAGGTTCATTAAGACGACGAATATTTCGATAGACTCGAATCCAAACTTCTTGGGCCAGGTCAGCGCGGTCTGACCAATCGGGGGCGAGATGGTAAAGGAGTCGCTCTACATGTGACTGATAGCGCTTTAGCAGCTCTGCAAAGGCGACCTTATCAGGGCGACGACTGCACTGACACCGAAGCACAAGATCGAGGTTGGAAAGCTGCTCAGGAGGCAACTGAACAGGCGTAGGGAGAGAAGTATCAGGGGAATAAGTCGTTGTGTAAGTAAGACTCATAATTCCTTTATTCAACTGATTGTGCTTTTCGGGTATGTCACCCTGAAATGGTGAGACTCGTCACCGAGTGTTCACTTGGGTCATCTCAGTAAGTAACGCAAAGCGTTCTTAAGCTTTTTATAAGGCGATCGCCAAACCCATAGGCCAATGACTGTGCCTGTCATTTTTTTGGCACATTGGTGATTCTGCGGAGAAGCCCCCTTTGAGACAAACTGCATGAAAGTCAGGCTGAGCGTGTACCCTAGCTGTATAGCTATGCATTAGCTGCGCCATGCAACACCTCGCCAGAGTTTTGAAAAAAGCCTTTATCGGGGGGGCTGAACTGGAGATACTGGCCCGTCAGATTTCAGAACATACCTGGGAACTGATGCCAGCAGCCAGCCCTTTAAAAACCGATAAGATAATCGCCTTTAACGAAGGCGCCCTGATTCTTGTGAAGCTATCGTGGGTAGCTGATCATAAAGAGATCGAGGAGGTCAGAGACGCCACGGAGTGGGTGCTGGAGATGATTAGCCAGTATTTGACTAAAGGACTCTCTCCAGATGCGCTCAACCAGGAAGTTGAGCGCGCAGAGCAGTGGCGACAGTCCCTGACCTTACAGAACCAAGAGGTCAGCCGTCGGGCGTTGGAAACGCTGGCCCGTCGAGACGAAATTCAAGAGCTGGAAAAGAAGCTGAAGCTAGATCGCGAAGAGCTAGAACAAACGGCTGCAGAACTCAAGGCGCGAGAACTAGAAATGGTCACTCAGCGCCATGAGATTCAGGCACTCCAGAGCGAAATTCAAGCCCTGAAGCTCCGGCTTCAGTCAGATTAGTTGGGGTAAAGCCGAATAGACTACCGCTCTGTCTGCGCGGGGGGCAAGGAGAGCTGCGGGGGCCGATGGCCGTTAGACTCCGCCACAGGCTCTGGCTCTGTCAGCAGGACGCCACGAATTAGGCGAGCTGCGGCTCGCTGAGCTAAGCCGCCTACAATGCGCTGTCCCATTTCGCGGGTTTCTGGCTTCAGCAAAACCTGAGGTAGCACAGAGGTCAAGATTGAGGCATCAAATCCGCGCGTGTCTCGTAAGATGCCGAGAATGTTGGTAATGTGCTCAAAGCTCTGCGACTGGGAGGGGGCCGGAGCGGGCGCGGGAACCGTCGCGATCCCTAAGTTTTTCTTGATGGCGTAGTTGACGCTGTGGAGCAGATCCTGGCCGAGGCGATCAAGCTGGTGGACGACTTCATCGGCAATGCGATCGCGGAAAAATTCTCCCCTTTCTGAGAAGAGGAATTCCAGAGTTTGATTGAGAGCCTTGTTCAGGTCATAGTCGTCACTGTTACGAGCATTGCGCAGCAGGTTTTCTAGCCGATTCCAGCGGAAGTTGCCGTCACGAAAGAGTAAATCATTGAGAGACGCTCGCAGTTCAGGGGCGGGATCGGTCAGCAGCCGCTTAGAAATGTAGGGATAGGCTTTGCTCAACACCTTAAATTCAGGATCAACGTTGATAGCAATACCTTCCAAAGTCACCAGGGAGCGAATAATCAGGGCGTAGTAGGCCGGAACTCGGAAAGGATACTCATACATCAGCGCCGAAAACTCATCGGTGATGCTCTTAAAGTTCAGCTCAGCTACGCTAGCTCCCAAAGCATTATTAAAGACCCTGGCTAAGGCCGGAATGATAGGAGTCAAGTCTGTATCGGGTGTGAGAAACTCTAGCTTGACATAGTCATTAGCCAGTCCCTCAAAGTCCCGATTAACCATGTGAACAACGGCCTCAATGAGGCCATAGCGCTGATAGGGCTTGACCTCGCTCATCATGCCGAAGTCTAAGTAGGCAAGCTGACCGTCTGCCGTCGCCAGCAGGTTGCCAGGGTGGGGATCAGCGTGGAAAAAGCCGTGCTCTAAGAGCTGTCGCAGCGAACACTGCACTCCCACCTCAATTAGGTAGCTGGCATCAATTCCTTGAGCGCTCAGCTTCTCCAAATTGGTTAGCTTCGTGCCTTCAATCCACTCCATTGTCAACACCCGGCGGCCTGTGTAGTCCCAGTGAATACCGGGCACATAAATATCGCGCAGATGACCGTACAGCTTGGCAAAACGCTCGGCATTACGACCTTCATGGGTATAGTCCATCTCCTCAAAGATGCGCGTGCCGAATTCGTCCATAATGCCCGTCAGATCGCTGCGCACGCGAGAAACATACTTGTCGGCCAGCTTGGAGATCTGTCGCAGAATGTAGAGATCGACAGCAATCTGCTGGGCCAGTCCGGGCCGCTGCACCTTAATAGCTACGGCTTCTCCCGTCTTCAAACGCCCCTTGTAGACTTGCCCTAAGGAAGCCGCCGCTACGGGCTGAGGCGAAATTTCGGCGTATAGCTCCTCTGGCGGTGCCCCTAGAGCTTCCTCAATAAAGTGAAAAGCGATCGCGTTGGGAAAAGGCGGCAGTTGGTCTTGCAGCTTGGCAAACTCATCTAAATAGGTAGGCGGTACCAGATCGGGGCGAGTTGAAAGTGCCTGACCAATTTTGATATAGGCAGGCCCTAAACGGGTCAGTAACTCTCGTAGCTGAACGGCTCGCTTCAGCTCATTGAGTCGAGACTTGCCCGTGCGCTGATCGAGCCAAACCTGGGTGTAGAAGCTCAGCAGAGGCCAGAGAATACCTATTAGACGCCTCAAAACTTTGAAGGGACGACGCCCATAATGCTGCTCGATGGCGGCTGGATCGTACGTCAGTAAATCAACGGGTTCGACCTGGGCTGAGCGCGGGGGCTGCTTAGAGGGGACTGAACCGACAGCGGCAACGGGTTCAGAAAGACTGTCTTGAAGCGTGCTATCTGTTGCTGAAACAGGCACAGTGGTCACTTCAAAGTCGGAAGTAGGCATTGATTTCATAGCCTCAGGTCGCATAGAGTCGCTTAGCCGTAGTGAGAAGGCATCAAAAATAAGATGCCGTTAACTATTGTAACAATATCCTTTTTCCGTCGAAACCTCATGTGCTAACCGATAGAGAAGCGTGACAACATTTGACAGGTAAACCGCTTACCATAGAGTGTGGCTGCTAGAAAACGCTCACGCCCGACTTGCAATAGGCTCAGTATGTTGGTTTCCCTGAAAATTGAAAACTTTGCGCTGATTGACCAGCTAACGCTGCCGCTCCAGCCCGGTCTGAACGTGCTTACAGGGGAAACTGGCGCTGGTAAGTCAATCATTTTAGATGCGATTGAAGCAGTCTTAGGCGGACGGGCTTCTAGCCGTCTGATTCGCAGTGGCGAAAAGAAAGCGCTTTTAGAAGCCACTTTTAGACCTCCAGGTGAGCTACAAGATTGGCTGACCCAGCAAGAAATTCCGCTGACGGAAGAAGGGTATTTGATTTGTAGTCGAGAGCTGACGGCCAGCCGTGGGGCTGTTCGCAGTCGCTCTCGGCTGAACGGGGTCGTGGTGAACAAACCGCAGCTAGAAGTCTTGAAGCCTAGCCTGGTAGAGATCACGGCCCAGGGCCAAACCATGCAGCTAGGGGCGACTAACCTACAGCAAAACTGGCTAGACGGCTTTGGCGGCGCTAAACTGCTCACCCAGCGCGATCGCGTTAGCCAGTCCTACCAAGCCGCAACAGCCGCATTTCAGACCCTCGATCGCCGTCGCAAGGCCGAGCAGCAGCGGCAGCAGCAGCTTGACCTGTTTGAGTTTCAGGGGCAGGAACTGGGGGCTGCCAACTTAGAGGAGGCAGATGAGCTGGTCAACCTACAGCAGGAACACCAGCGGCTGAGCCATGCTGTAGAGCTACAGCAGCAGAGCTATCAGGTCTATCAAATTCTCTATGAGAATGATGGCGGCGTTGAAGCCTGTGCCGATTTGCTTGGAAAGGCCAGCTCAATTCTGGCGGACATGCTGCGGTTTGACCCAGAGGTAGAGCCGATTATTGATCTTGTCAGTGATGCCATGACCCAGGTAGAAGAAGCGGGTCGGCAGATCAACAGCTACGGCGAGGGGGTTGAAACCGATCCAGAGCGCTTGCAGGCTATTGATCAGCGTATTAGCCAGCTCAAGCAGCTTTGCCGCAAATATGGGCGGGATTTACCGGAACTGCTGGAATACTATCAGGAGATTCAGGCTTCCTTGGAGCTGCTCAATGGGGATGGTCAGTCCATTGAAGCGCTAGAGCAAACCTATCAGGCGCGGCAGCAGCAGCTAGAGGCGGACTGTGCTCAGCTCACTCAGCTCCGCCAGCAGGCCGCTAAGCTTTTAGAAAAGCGGCTGGTAGAAACGCTGAAGCCATTGGCTATGGAGCGAGTCAAGTTTCAGGTGGAAATTGCCCCAGCCACCCCGTCAGCTACGGGGGCCGATCAGATTCAGTTCTTGTTTAGCCCTAATCCTGGTGAGCCGCTGCAGCCGCTGACAGAAATTGCTTCTGGCGGCGAGATGAGCCGCTTTTTGCTGGCGCTGAAGGTTTGCATTTCTGAAATTGATGGCGTCAGTACGATGGTGTTTGACGAAATCGATGTGGGCGTGTCCGGGCGCGTTGCCCAGGCGATCGCCGAGAAGCTGCATCACCTCAGCCATAGCCACCAAGTCCTTTGCGTCACCCACCAGCCGATTGTGGCAGCGATGGCCGACGCTCATTTTCGCGTAGGCAAGCAGGTGATTGACTCTGCTGAGGACAAAGACACGAAGCGGCGCAAATCTCGTAAGAGCAAAGCAACGGACGAGGCAGCTCAGGAACGCACCGTCGTTCGGGTAGCTCCCCTGAGCCTGGATGAACGGCGGGAGGAGCTGGCCCAGCTGGCGGGCGGGCAGACCCATCAGGAAGCGATCGCCTTTGCCGAGTCCTTACTTTCGCAGGCAGATAAGCTACGCCAACAGCAGCAGGTTCCGGCTTAGAGCGACTAGATGTAGGCAAAACCTACGCTTACAGGTATTTTGTTAGCTAGCAATCTCCTCAAAATAACTGGGAAAAACGATGCTTATTCTTGCAGCCGTTGAAGCCACGCTGGAAAACGCGGCGATTGAACAAAACCTGCGGCAATTTTTGCTGGTGCTGTCAGTGTCTCTGGGGGTCGCTACCTTATCGCGGGTGTTTAGCTGGCTGCGCAACATTCCCTATACGCTGTTGCTGTTGGTTGTAGGTTTAGGACTCGCAATTTTAGACGTACGGCTGGTCAATCTTTCCCCGGAGCTAATCCTCTTCATCTTTTTGCCGCCGCTGCTGTTCGAGGCAGCTTGGAATATCAAGTGGGCTAATTTGAGGCGAGATTTTGTACCCATTGGGCTGTACGCCATTTTGGGCGTCGTTATCAGCATTGCCGGGATTGTTCTGGGGCTGAGGCAGTTTGCCGGTGATTCTTTAGCGATCGCTCTCATTGTCGGGGCTAGCCTGTCGGCCACCGATCCGGTTTCCGTAGTGGCCCTGTTTCGTGAACTGGGGGTAGACAAACGGCTAACAACCCTAATGGAAGGGGAAAGCCTGTTCAATGACGGCGTTGCTGTAGTGGCCTACAACCTGCTGATTGGCATTGCTTTAGGGATCGAGCAGTTCGATATTTCGGTGACGCTGGCCCAGTTTTTTGTTTTTGTCGGCGTGGGGGTCAGTATTGGCGCTTTAATTGGCTTTGGCATTTCTTTCTTGACCCAGCGCTTCGATTTGCCTTTAGTGGAGCAGTCACTGACCCTAGTGTCGGCCTATGGCACGTATCTGGTCGCAGAAGAACTGGGCGGTTCTGGAGTCATTGCCGTAGTCACCACCGGCCTGATTTTGGGCAACTTTGGCTCGCGAATTGGCATGAATCCGCGCACCCGGCTAGTCGTTTCAGAGTTTTGGGAGTTCCTGGCCTTTTTTGTCAACTCTATTGTCTTCCTGCTAATTGGCGATCAGGTACGCTTTGAGGGCCTGATTGAGCACTTAGACTCTATCGTCACGGCGATTATTTTGCTCACGGTGACGCGCGCCATCAGTATTTTCGGGCTTGGCTTCATCAGCAATCGAATGATTGACAAAGACATTTCGCTCGGCAATCAGATCGTTCTGTGGTGGGGCGGACTCAGGGGATCGGTTTCCGTGGCGCTGGCGCTGAGCGTGCCGGTTGTTCTAGCGAATGAACGCGACGAGGTGATTGCCATCGTCTTTGGGGTTATGCTGTTTACCCTGCTCGTCCAGGGACTCACGACTAAATTTTTGCTAGTGCGGCTAGGGTTACTGGGCGATCAGCCCCTACGACAGGAATATACCCAGCTCGTGGCACGACGGGTAGCCCTTAATCGAGTCCTCGATCGCCTGCGTACTTTAGAAACCCGCCAGGAAATTGAGCCAGAGTTTGGCCGCTATCAGATGGCGCTGGTGGAAGGTCAGCTAGAGGAGGTGCAGGAAAGTTTAGATCAGCTACAGCAAAACAAGCCAGAGCTGCAGGAATATGCGGCGGAACAGCTCCGAGAAGAGCTGCTGGCAATCGAATCTGATACCTATGCCGAGTTTATTCGCGCCGGTCAGCTCAAAGATGAGCTAGCGCCGCTGCTACAAGATGTTCTCCCGGAAAAGGCTGGCTAGTGGGTGTTAGCGCTAGTGCCATTTTGGCTCCTAGTCATTTTGGTTGGACTCTATATAGAGTAAGCACTGCCCCGTGCTGTCTATTATGACTGCCGGAGATCGGAAGGTCACTCAGCTGTGCAAATCGTCTCATCACGGCAAAAAAACCTCCTTCCCGGACTGGAAAGGAGGCACTGCATGAGGGATTAAGACTGGAGCTAAAGAGGCTAGAGACGTTACCGGAACGCCTCTAGCTTTGAGTTGGCTAGAACGTATAGCCTAGACCGACAAAGCCGCTAACTTCGCTGTCGTCATTGATGGTCCAGTTGACAGAGCCGTTAGCCACTACGCGCTCGGTGAGACGATAGTCAGCCCCTGCGGTGACTAAACCGCCGAACTCATCATCTTCCGTGGTGAAAGCAACGCCACCGCCTATGTAGGGGAAGAGATTGCCTTCAGAATCAGGCGCGTTGAAGTCATAGGTCACAGGCAGCATGAAGCGGGTTGTGCCGTCATCATCGAAGTCGAGGTCGCTGTGGACAGCGGGACGAACTGAGAACTGTTCACCTAGGGTGAGCTTACCGTTGATTCCCAGGCCGACATCGGAATCACCTAAGTCGCCAATAGCAGCACCCGCACCGATGTAGTTGTAGTCAGTGGGAGCGGTTTGGGCGTTAGCGGCAAAGGGGACCACTGCGATCGCAGCTAAAGTAACGCCAGCGGTTAGTAAAGAGCGCAGAGACAGTTTCATGATTTCTCTCCTAAGAGGTCATAGAGATAGGAAGTTGAGCCGTCGAAAAGGACTGATTTGTAAACTGCAAGCAATTTTTCTACAAAGTTTTTGACTATGCAGTTTTTGTCTTTAGCTAAGCAGTGAGGAAAAGCTGGCAGGCCCGAACAGGCCGGAGCCTGAAGGAATTCATTCGGACAATAAACGTAAGGCCAAGCAGTTCTAGAAAGTTTGAGAGAACTGATTTACGTTTATCTTTGCTACTGACTTTAACCTCTTCCTTTTGTCTGGCTTCTAAGAAACACTTGTTTTTGTTTCTCTTACATACTGTTTTAGCGCTGCAATAGTGCCCTGTTGACATGTTTATGCCACTTGTTACAGTGGCTATATTTGCTGATATTCACTCAAAGCATTGAAGGGAAAGGACTTGAAGACCACTATTTAACTCCAACTAAAGAGTTTTGACCCTCACAAAACAGGGCTTTTTGCTGTTCCAGTTGCTGAGTTGTCTACAGTCAGAGAATTTGATGGGCTATTGGTGGGTTAGATCAGCAGCCTAACTCAGACGCTCACCGCGTCGATATTAGGCCGGTGGTGCAGTACCGCCTCAGCTTCACTGCCAGAGCTTGATGCCGCCAAGCAGCCCTAGCTGATTAGAAACGATGGTGACGTTTTCCGGCAGCTCAAAGCTGATCTTATCTGTTTCGCCGCCGCCAATATAAAGGTGGTCGTAGTTAAATAAATGCTGGATCTGAGCGATCGCCTTTTTCAGACGCTTGTTCCATTTCTTCTGTCCCGCTTTCTCTAAAGCCGCCCGCCCTAGCTGCTCTTCGTAGGTTTTGCCTTTGCGGAAGGGATGATGGGCCAGTTCCAGATTGGGGACAAGCCGACCGTCCACAAATAGGGCCGAGCCAAAGCCTGTGCCCAGCGTGAGTACCAGCTCTACTCCTTGCCCTTGGGTAGCTCCCCAACCCTGAATATCAGCATCATTGGCAATCCGCACAGGCCGCTTCGTCACCTGCTCTAGTGCCGTCTGTAGGTTGTAGCCCTGCCAAGCCCCGTCTAAATTAACGGCAGTCAGCGTCAGGCCACTGCGGATAACGCCAGGAAATCCCACCGCTACGCGGTCAAAGTCGCCCTGCTCTGCCGCTAAGTGAGAAACGGTTGCCACTACCGCCTCTGGCGTAGCGGGATGGGGCGTATCAATCCGCAGGCGATCGGTAACGGGTTGGCCTTGACTGTCTAATACCAGCGCTTTGATGCCGCTGCCGCCAATGTCCACAGCCAGAGTTTTAGTCGCCACTGGTTTCACATCTGCTTTTGCCTGCGAGGATGACTTGCGGCGACTAGCAGCTTTCTTAGTTCTGGTGGATGTGGATTTTGCTGTTTTAGATTTAGCAGCCGATTTAGCGGCTTTAGCATTGGTCTTTGCTTTGGCGGGATCCTGAGTCATGTTTTAATGGCTCCTCATTATAGATATGGAAAAATTCTGGCTGTCTAAGCTCCGTCTTCACTAACCTGAGGTTGCTGAAAGTGATAGATATCTCGGATCACTTCAACCCATCCCTGAGTCACTGAGTCCATAATGCGATCGCCCTTTTCTCGGCTCGCCACCGTAGCATCGCCGAGAACGCCGCTGGCGCTGAGATCGCGAGTAGCCCAGGCAAAAGGCAGTGCCCCTTCCATACTCAGCAGGCTGTTTTCGGGTAGTTCTGGCGGATAGGCTTTCACAGCTTTCTCAAAGCGCACCTGATCGGGCAAAATCGACAGCATGACGCTAGTTTCAGCATCGCCGGCGTGAATGCCTAACTCTTTTTCGCGATCGCTGAGCAGTTCGCCCGCACAGTGGGGTGCCCGCCACACAAACAGGGGAAATACCATAAAGTCGGCATAGCGCTGGTGCAGATCTCGCGCCGCAATTTCCAAAATCTGCGGCTGACCGCCGTGGGCGTTGACAAAAGCCAGCTTGCGGAATCCGGCCCGATAGACGCTTTCAGCGACGTCGGTCAAAACCGCCAGCAACGTCTGCGCTGATAGGGTGATGGTGCCGGGGAAGTGCCAGTGCTCATTGGACTTGCCGTAGTAAAGCGGCGGCAGGGCATAGGCGGGAATATCGGCTTCTAGCTGCTCTAGAGCGCGACCGACGACGGTGGTGGCGATCGCCGCATCTACCGCTAGCGGCAGGTGGGGGCCGTGCTGCTCAATCGCGCCAATTGGCTGCAAGATAACAACAGATTCTTTCTGCGGCATCGTTTTAATATCTTGCCAGGTGAGGTAGGGAAAATAGCGATCGGCGGGAATCGGATGATGCATTCTGAGCGCCATAAGAATAGTTATTCAGCCTAACGTAAACTCGGCGGCATCCCCAAGCTTTATCAAAACCGTCAGCCTTCTATACCACTCCTCAATATACCGGAAGCGCTTGAAATAGAGCCATTTCAGCTCCGCCTGCCAGTTTTCGAATCCGCCATCACCGTTCGGCAATTACGCCATTTATCGCAGACAAAACACTTGACGAACGATCCAGAAATAGTAACAATAGATACAGAAATAAATCGTTCATTCCCCTGAAACCCCTTCAAGGGAACGGAAGTAGGGAAACTCCCGAAGGAACGCGCCTCCTTAAATTCTCCACGTTGTTTATTCGTTAAAGAGGCGAAAAATCCATGAGCTTACATTATCGCGGTGTTGAATACGAACCGACCCAGCCTGATGTTGTGATCGCTGAAGGTGAGGTCATTGGTCGCTATCGGGGCGCTGTTGTGCGCCGTCATGTAGCCAAGCACGTCCCGGTTCAGCCCCAAGCTGAGGGACTAAAGTATCGTGGCGCTACAGTGCATTAAGCGCTAGTTTCAACTTTCACAGGCTAAATTACAACTCCATCTATAGCACCTCTCTTGGGGGTGCTTTTTTGTTGGCATTTTTTAAGGACCTTCGCAAATCCATAAACAGGGTTCATTTGCGTCGGCGAAACTTAATCTTCGCTAAAGTCAACCCCAGACCGACATAAAGTTCTTAGAACAAAGACGACAAGTTCTTCATGAAAACTTTAATTAGGCAGCGAGCTATAAAAGTTATGTAAAAGTTTTCTAGTTACTTTCACTGAAATCAAATTTTCTGACTTAAATGAAGCTAAACGGAATCGGCTGGACCAAATGCAGCTTCAGGATATGTCTTTGCTGGCCGCGTATTGCCCTACCCCAGGCATATCTAGCCGATTAACATCCCTTTTTCCCTTGGCAGAATTTATTAAAGCAGTTAAATTAACTATGAAGGCTTGATTGGACTTGCCGAGGTGCAATTGCTGATTTTTCCGTAATTCCCTGTAGTGCAGTTGGTTTTATACATTACTTCTACCTTGTCGTAGCGGCTAATGTTGTTGCTTCCAGACTGCAGGTCGACTTGTTCCACTGGCTTCAAAACGATCTTTTGCCAATCTGCCCTGAGCTAATTCACTTATTAATCAGGTACCACCATCACAATTTTCCCCGTGCGATCGCTGGTTCCTCGACATGATAAGTTCTGCCTTCGGGTTCAGACCTGCAAAATTCTATTGCAAGTTTGCTAGCTGAGAGTTTTTCAAATTTCCCAAAGGGCCTAGTGGTCAATAAGCTTTTTGGCTTAACTTTCTCCATTAGCTGATGGAAGCTTATTTCCCGTTTTTGGCTTTTCTGACTGCTAAACGCAAGAATAGCAACCTTCAGAGTAGAGTTCACAGTTACATCATCATCATGTCTAAAATTAATCGTCGCAAGGCGCTTCAGCTTGCCTTAGCCGCAGGCGGAGCTATGATTGTGCCTGCCACAATGCAGCGCGTTGCCCGCTCTCAGATTATTTCCGATGAGGAAGGCTACCGTAGCCCCCGCCGCCCACCTCTCTACAGACGGGATTTTGAAATTCCCCTGGTTCTTCCCCCAGTTAGAAGTGACGATCGCAGTGGCTCAAATGGTCCCCAAGATTTTAGCGGGACTGACTACTACGACATCACTATGGAGAAGACCTTCAAGGAGATTTTGCCAGGAACGCAGACTGAAATTTGGGCTTATGGCCCCACTTGCCGCCCAGAGTATCGCAACATCTATCCCTACTGCTCTGTAGGGGGCAGCGCACCGGGGCCGACCATCAAGCAGGTAGTCGGTCGTCAATCCGTCGTGCGCCAAATCAACAATCTTTTTGGCAAGGATGGCAACGGAGACGAAATCTACACTTCTGTACACCTACACGGCATGGCATCTCTGCCTCAATACGATGGGTGGGCGGACGATGTTTCTTTCCCCGGACAGTTCAAGGATTACATTTACCCCAATAATCGAGCTGCTACTATCTGGTATCACGATCACGGCGTACACCGTACTGCTATCAACGACTACATGGGGTTGGCAGCGCTATACATTGAGGAAGATCCCAATGAGAAAGAGGATATTCCTAAAGGCGAATACGATGTGCCACTGCTCATAGCTGATAAGCTTATGGACCGCGACGGTCAGCTTGTTTACGCCGATAACGGTCAGAAAGACCTCGAAGGTGACATCGTACTGGTCAATGGGGTGCCCTGGCCGGTAATGCAGGTGAAGCGCCGCAAGTATCGCTTCCGCATTCTCAACTCAGGCATTTCTCGTGCTTATAAACTGAAGCTGAGCAACCGCGATCCCTTAACAGTAATTGCTTCTGATGGCGGCCTGTTGGAGTCTCCGGTTGAAACTCGCAACTTGGTTGTAGGCGTTGCCGAACGCTACGAAGTTGTCATTGACTTTGCTAAGTATCCGGCTGGGACTCAGATTGAGTTACGCAACGGTGAGCTAAAGAACCATGAACGTTTGCCCCGTACCAACAAAATTATGCGTTTCGACGTTGTTGGCGGGCCGGTTTCTTACAATCCACCCTTGCCCAACAAGTTACGCAATGACGGCTTCAACTATCAGGAAGAAGTTAATCGCCTCAAGTCTCAGGTGAAGCGTCGTCGAGAGATTGTCTTCGAGCGCCACAACGGCATGTGGGCTATTAACGGACGTTTTTGGGCTGACGGCGGTGTTGAGGCTAATCCTGGCTTAGGGGACGTGGAAATTTGGAAGATCGTCAACAAAGGCGGTGGCTGGAATCACCCGGTTCACATCCACCTGATTGACTTCTTGATGATGAATCGCAAGAACGGCAGGCTGAACAACTATGAGCGCGGCTTCAAAGACGTTATCTATTTAGGCGAAAACCAAGAAATTAACGTTCTTACCAAATTCGGCCCTCACGTAGGCAAGTACATGTTCCACTGCCACAACGTCGTGCATGAAGACCACGACATGATGCGGGCTCTTGAGGTAGGCCAAGGCGGACCTGACCCCGTTACAACCACACCGGCGCAGCCTTACGATCCTAGCTCTGTACCTCCTCTCTAAGAAATCTCCGGAGTTTGAGAGATGTTCCTATTACTTCTGAGGTTTTCGCTATGAGTTTTTTAGGCCAAGCCAGTTGGTTAGTTAGAACGATAATTAGCGGCTGTTTGCTAGCGATCGCGCTGACGATTTTGCCAGCCTACGCCGACGCTCCCTACATGAACAGTCATGGCAAGCGTATTCCATCGTTTGAGTATCCCTACTACATTTCGCCTGAACGAACGGAAGCTGAAACCTATCTCAATGAGGGTTTAGAAAAGGCTTATCAGGGGGATCGGGAAGGGGCGATCGCAGGTTTAACCCAGGCGATCGCCACCGATTCTACCTATGAGATGGCCTACCGCTATCTGGGAGACATCTACCGGGAAACCGATCAGCTATCTCTGGCCCTAGATGCTTACAGTCACGCGCTAGAGTACAATCCATTCTTTGCCCGACTCTATAACAGTCGCGGCGAAGTGCTGATGACTTTGGGACAATACGAAGAGGCGATCGATGACTTCAGCAAAGCGATGGAGGTTTATCCCGAAGATCCGGTGGGGTACTACAACCGGGGTAAAGCCTATGCTGACTTGAAAAACTATCCCCAGGCAATTTTTGATCTGCGGGATGCCATTCGAATCAGCGACATTTACGTCGATGCCTATGTCGGGCGCGGCGAAGTTCGTCAAGCAGTCGATAACCTGCAAGGGGCGATCGCGGATTACCGCACAGCCGCTGAGCTACTGAAGGAAGAGGCAGATTCACAAGCCGATCAGGGAGAGACAACGCAATCGCAGCAGCTTTTGCAGCAGTACCAGGCTTTAGCGGACAAAGCGGAGGCTTTAGCCGCCAATCTAAGCTAAGCTTTTGAGCCGAAATTATTTGCGCCTGCTCGTCAAGCTGAAACAGTCTCTCAATCTAAGTCAAAGCATGAGGGCTTGTAGCCCAGCGTATTTAATGCAATACAGTTCTCTCACGGTTACCAACCCATGATTAAACATTTTCTGAAGGCGCTGATGCTGCCTTGCCTAATAGCCTTTCTGATAGCTGAGCTAGCTTTTGCGCTACCAGCAATGGCTCAGTCCACCAGCGATTCACTCTGTTATTTAGAAACAGAAAGCGGCGAGATTATCGATCTTAGTGAGTTCTGTGAAGAATCTGGAAGCGGTCTTACCCCCGTTGATCCTGCTAGTAGACCGCAGCAGCCAGCAACGACAGGTTTAGGGCAAACTTATCCTACCTACACTGGCCCCAATGGCGAAGCTTATGCGCAGGCCGTTAGTTACCCAGAGCCACCTAATGTGTATGACTACGGCGCGATGCAAGAGTTCGATCGCCAACTTTACGGAGATTAGACCGCAGTTTAACGCCGCGTCTTTTTTGCATTAGCCGCAGCGCTGACAAATTGCTAATACTTAACTTGAAAGAAACCGTCTGAAACTTAATCTCAGACGGTTTTTCATTACTAAGCCTAATTTTTTTTAACCACAACTCATAAGTACATAAAAGTTAGTTAACTTTTACAAAGCGTCATTTGCGGTTTTCGTCTCAAATTCGTTATATCTCAAGATGATGATGTAACTGTGCCTCAGCCCTACTCTGGAGCTGAGGCTTTTTTTGTCAGACTCACCGTTCACAAAGGGAAAGGCGACTCTGACAGCGGCGAGAGCCTTGGCGGCGATCGCCAGAGAGCAAATTCCCCCGTCGAGGCAGCGTGATGCTAGCCACCGGGGGAGCAGCCGATGCCGTAACGTTTTGTTGCTGAATCTGAGATTGCAGCCCCTGAATTTCTCGATTCCAGTCAAACCCATTAGAGGTTGTCGAAAAATTACTGACTGCCGACTCTGTTGGGGGCAACGAGGGAGTAGCCAGCACCTGCTCACAGCCTTCGGCCAGGGCTGAGCGCATCTGGAGACGATGATGGTAAATCCACTGCTGGCGATCGCGTAAAAGCTGCGATCGCTCTAGCGCCGAAAGATCCGCCGTTAACAGCAAAGCCGATGCTGTTTGAATAGCAGCTTCCCAGTTCTGTAAACAAACTGCCTGCTGAATTTGCCAGCGATAATCTGGCGCGACAGCACCAGGATTGAGAAACTCTTCTGGGGAAGGGCGGGCGCTTACGGGCAGAGCGCGGATGCCAATAGCGATCGCGGCTCCAACCACGTAGAGGCAGAGCGCAATGACCGGGGGGCGATATGGGATAAGCTGCATAGCTCTGTTGAACTTGACTAGTGGCAAATTTTTGTAAGCTACAGGGCGATCGCGGTTGTACGTGGAAGAACGATCTCTCAGACTTCCTCCACGTACTGTCTATGACCGATTAGAGGTTGACGTTTACTCGCGGATTTCGCTGTCCTGGCACGCGCATAATTACCCGGATGCGGTTGGGACAAGTTTCTACATCTTCGCGGAAACGATATTCACCAAACTGAGGTGATCCTTCTTCATCAGGTTCAGCTTGGGTACTGCCAAAGTTGGTGCGGGTGTCGAGATTGCGCACCACAATCGTATTATTGGCATTGCCGCTAGGCACATAAGCGCCGCCACGTACTTCAATACGACCACCGGGATCGCAGCGCACTCGCAGTACAGAAACCTGAGGCTGATCGGGATTGCTAGCTGGCGGAATGGGACCGTCAACCTCAGCGGTGTGAACATACAACGTACCGCCAGCAAAGTAACCCTCAACACCACCAAACTCACCACCTTGGACATCAGCCGGATCGATCTCAAAGCCGAATGAATTAATTGCTGTGCTAGGAATGCGGGAATCGGTTAAGAACACCACAGGCACATCTAGAATGGTTGACAATCCTGGGCCAACCGTGCCGAGGACGACGTTTTCTGCCGGTTCTACGAAAACATCGTCAGCAATAATGGCGTTTGGATCATTGGGATCAGGTGTACCGATCACGATGGCAGTACCGCCTTCAAACCCATCTCGGTTGCGACCGGGCAGTCTCGGTAAAGCGTTGAGATCTTCAAAAGATAGCTCTGCCGTAGGCGAATTAATGGGAGTTCCTTCAGGAACCTTAATCGTGATATTCATCACCCTCAGTTCTCGCTGATTGACTCGCACATTCTGCAAAGGGCCTTCTATTTCACTGATTACAGGCTCTACCTGAGCTGAAGCAGGGATCAGTCCTACTGTAACAGCAGAGATTAGAGCAGTCCCTAAAGCTGTTGGCGTTGCTGAATCAAGAGATGAATCTTGGAGGCACTGGAACATCGTCAAACTTGAGGTAGTGAAGTAACAATCGGACAGAGTGAGCCAGCATGTCTACGGACTTCGAGTAACAAAGCGTTTTGCGATGCAGCCGAGCCAGATAGTGCCGCAATCGGGTGTTTTCGCCTTCCACTCGAGTCATGTAGGTCTTGCAGACAATCTGATCGCCATCAGGAATGAAGGTTGGATAGACTGACCAGCCATCAGTGACGTAGAAATAGCAGTTCCAGCCAGCCACGATTTGCCAGAGTGGAGCAAAGGTTTCAGCACTATGGTCACCCAGGACCCACCCTAAAATCCCCTTTTTGAAATGGTCAACAGCCGTCCACAGCCAAATTTTGTTTTTTTGAGCCTACAAAGGTTTCCAATTCGTCGAGTTCGCCGACCTCTGGGGTTGTTTGAGGGTCGTAAGCCTCTGGAAGGCGTTGGCCTACTTGCTTGACCCAGGTAATCACGGTCGTATGATGAACTCCTTTGACTCGCTCGATGGCCCTGAAGCCAGAACCGTTGAGATACATCTTGAGACATTCGCCTCTGACGTCATCTGAGTAGCCTCGGTGAGGTTCGTAGGTGTCGATGAACTGACGACCGCAGGCGACGCAGATGTGATTTTGCTTACCTTTTCTCTTACCGTTCTTACGGATGTGAGTGGCTCCGCACTCTGGACATTGCATCGCAGATTCCCTCTAATTCATCTTTTAATTATGCAACGCCAAGCTGTTTTGATGATGTTCATTGTGTTTCCTCAATTGAAACGTGAAGCGTTACCGTTCAAGACTCTGGAGTAAAAGTTTGAAAGCTAGCGGTGGGGAATTGATCTCCGATAGGTTCCGAGATCAATTCCCACTTGGGTTCAAGCAACAGAACTCTATAGCTTTTTGACTCAGCGCTACTGACAGATATAGCCACCGGGTAGCGCAACGTAGGTAGTGCCGGCTGGGCAGTTGGCATCTTGCGGACTGATGCCGCCGCCTAGCGGCGAAGGATCTACCGTTGGTTCAATAGTGGCTGATGTCCGCACCGGAATGGGCTGATTGAGGAAGTTGGGACTGCCTGTCCAACCGTTCTTGCCCACTGCTGGCAGCACGACCTTGCGATCTTCAGCCTGACCGTCGCCATCGTTATCTTTGACGGCACTTTCATTCCCCCGCTGACCATTAGGCAAGGGCAGTTCTGGGTGATCAAAGGGGGCGCGATCGTATATCACCCGTTCGTCTGTGAGAGCTTCCATGAAGGCCACCAGATCCTTCTTCTCGCGATTGGTAAGCCCTAAGCGCTCAATGTCAGGATCGCGATCGCGGTTGTTTCTGAAGTCACCGCCGCGGTTGTAGAAATCAACTACCTGCTCTAGAGTGAGCTGCCCGCCATTATGGAAGTAAGGGGCGGTAAGAGCAATGTTACGCAGACCCGGCGTTTTGAAAGCACCATTGACAGCGGTGCGCTCATTGGGCCGCAGCCGCCTAGTGGGAGCTGGATCTTCACCTGGTACAACCGGGAAAGGCCGTCCTTGCTGCTGTTCTAGCTTAGTCATTGACAAAGGATTACCAAAGGGATCTTTGCCCCCCACCCCTAGGTCTTCCGTCGTCGGACGCACCCCGATGTTGTAGAAACCGTTGTCATAGACCGCAACGCGATCGTTAGCCATCACCATCCGTTCTAAAGGCTGGTTCTTGACATTGGCGACAGAGGCTTTAGTCAGTTCTGGTCCGGCATGGCAGCTAATGCACTTACCCTTGGTTTCAAACACTTCCATACCGCGAATCTCGCTGCGGGTGAGGGCGCTGCTGTCGCCGGCAAGATAGCGATCGACAGGGGTGTCATCTGAAATCAGCGTCGCTTCATAGGCTTGTACGGCCAAGCCAAAGAAGAGTGAGAAGTTGAACTCCATTTGAGAGAATTCATTGGGGGCGGCCTGATTGAGCGGCTTACCGTCTACGAAAGTGATATCGCCTTCATCATTCAAGGCCACTAATGTGTCACTGTTCCACCACTTGTTACGGAAAGCATCCCGGATGAGGCGGCGATAGTTGACGTTTAGGCCATTTTTAAGCTCCCTGCTGATAGGCCCCAGCACGCTATCATCAGAGGCTACAGCTTGCTTCGCCAGAGGTCGCAGACTGAGCATTCGAGTGGCGGCTTTGGCGCGGCGCTTACGAGCACGGCGGCCAATATCAGAAAAGGTGCGGCCTTCGGCAGACATTTCAAAAGCGCTGATTGGCGGACCAACGGCCTGAGAAGCCAAGGAAGAATTGTTGAGGCTAATCTGAGTTGGTTCCAGCTCTCCTTCACGCGATCGCTTCAGCACGACTGCACTAGAATCGCGCTTACCAAAGGGATTTACGCCGTTGAAATTCTCTTGAGCGCGGCCATCCCAAAAGTTACGGAAATTGAAAACTGCATTAATCACGCTCGGCGTATTGCGCGGTTCAACCTTGCGCACATTGATGCCATGAATGTTAAACACCTCATCCGGTTCGGGGGTAGACTCTCCCGTCTGCTGATCAAAGATGCTGTTGTGTACCCCTTGCGAAGAGGCGACATCATTGGTATCTGCTAGGACTGTAGAACCGCGTCGATTAGGATTAGATAGCTTGTGGAAAGGAAAGTCACGGGGCTTGAGCTGATAGTTCAGCCCGCCGAGCTGAACTGTCGTATCAGGATTTTCAACAAATTCCCCGTCTTCCCTAGTTTCATCTGTACGAGCCACCTGGAGCAGTCCTGGACTGAGCTGATTACGGGAACGGTTGTCAGCTCCGGCATGAAAGTGGCAGCTAGCGCAGGAAGTTTTGCCATCTGAACCAATTTGGATATCCCAGAATAAGGCTTTTCCTAGCCTCACTAGGGCCTCTTCGTTCTTCACAAAATTCCTGAGGTTACTGGGTTTAGGAACAACTGCGTGACTAAGTGGCTGTAGAGAATCGGTTTCTATCTGGGCTGAAGCCGCTTGCCCAGCAGCAATTACAGCAATAATAAGCATTGCGACAGACAGAGTTCGCTGAATCCGAAACCGTCGCCTTAGCAAATTCTTAAAGGCTACAAACGAGGGTGTTCCCAGTCCCCCCAATTTGGGAACTAATTTTTGAAAGAAGCGTCTAGAAGGAGTAGTCGCCCATAAGATCCCTATCGCTAGAGGGATGCCCGCTGACGCTACGAGAATATAATTAGGCATGAGATTGAGTTACTGACTCAATATGAGGCAGCATCTTAACGACAGTTGAGCTAGCAGAAGGTTCAGTCGAAGAAGGATGTTTGGCAGGCTTTTCCCCAAAAGCCAACCAACTCAGCCCATAAATGTGTGAGCTACAAATTCAAAGGCTGAAGCTTTCAGATTTGACTTTGTAGAGGCTTAGCAGGTTTCCCCAAACTTGCTAAGCCCTTTCAATATCTGAAACTGCTTCATTTTGAAGTGACTAATTTCAAGCAGTTTGCTAAAAACCTCCAAGTCTTGTTGTTTTTCCAAGTCGGATTTAATCCTATCCGAATACGGTTGAATCTGAAAAGCTCTAAGGAGAGCTGATTGCGATTCCTGAAAAGGTGTTTGATACTGCGACGATCAATTCCTGAAGTCTGTAAGTATCTCAGTGATTACCGTATGGATAAGTATAAGCTTCCATAATCGGATAATCTTGCTTGCTTAATATTTTTTTTAATCTGTGTTCTCTAATACAGCTAAAGCCTTGATATTGCAGGCTTCAGAGGGTCATAAACCATATAGCTGCACCATTTTTTGTGAAGCTAAAGTGAACGCTGGCTAAAGATATTGTGAAGCGTTTTTGCAATAAAAGATTAAGTCAAGATTGCCTGACTTGGGCTAGACTTCAAAACTTGCTAGCTGAATCTTGGAATCGCGCTCACCGCCAGAGGCGATCGCTAGCGTTATCATCTGCGACTCAATCAGACGGCTTGCGCCTGCTGTGGCCCCAGTACCTGGATTGACGGCATAGGCAGGGAAGCAGGCAGCGCTCAGGCTCAGGCGCAAAGCATTTCCGGCAGGAATACAAAAGCAGGTGGGCTGAAGAACTAGCCTGCATGTTTGCGGCAGGGTCAAGTTCGTCTCAGCCGACTCAAAGCGGCCATAGCCCTGAGTCAGGTTATAAACCTGTCCTAAAGCATCTACCTCAGACAAAATGGCGCAAAGATCAAAGCTGGGAGCATCCACGGCGCAGTGAATCTCGGCTACGACCTCGCCAACAACGTGCAGGTCTGAATTTAGAGTCGGCGTGGTGTAAGTCAGAACATCGCTGCGGTTATCTATCAGCGATCGCTCAAAAGAGCCAGCCGGAATGCCAGCATGACCGCCCAGAGAAGGCACCGGACGCCAAGGATCATGCACAATGACGTCTGTGACTGACTCAGTCAGGCTATTACCCTCAACTAGCTGCCCATCATCCTCACGCATTCCGGCCAGACCGCTGCTGCTGAGGTAAAAAGTCGCTTCCTTACCTCCAGGCCAAGCGGCAAACTGACGCCACCGATTTGTTCCCATTTCAAATAGACAAACGGGTGCTTCCGCCAGCAGCCCAGTCTCTTCACCCTTTAAAAAGTGATTAAACCAGCGAATTTGCAGACGATCGATGGGACTAGCGGCAGCGGGGCCAAAGTCGCGATCGCCCGCGATGCGTCCCCAGGGAATATGTCCCCAAGGACCAACCCAAAAGTGCTGAGGCGCTCTGTCCTGCATCGCCTGAAACAGACGCACATCTCCCCGCAAATAGGGGTCAAACCAGCCGCCTACGTGCAGCATAGGCAGTTTAACCGCTGCAAGCTGGGGCTTCAGTCCTGCCCAGTAGGCATCAGGCTGGGGGTGATCTAGCCAGTCGTGGAAAAAGGAGTCTGGGGCCAGCTCTGAGAGGATTTGCGGTCGGGCAGGCAGCGTCTCGTTCAGGGGTAAGTTGCGAGCGGCGGCATACAGCTTTTGGTAAGCTGCTGCTTCACCGCGCAGCCGCGCCGTTTCTGCCGCTAGCTGCAGCGCCCAGCCTAACCCTGCTTGTAAGCACAGTGCCCCATTTTCATAGGCCCAGTCGGCATAGAGGTCGTAGCCTACCATTGCCGGGGCGATCGCTTTGAGTGCAGGCGGCTTGGCCGCAGCCGCGTAGAGCTGGGTCATGCCCTGGTAGGAAAAGCCATACATACCCACCTGTCCGGTGCTGCCGGGAAGCTGCGCTGCCCAGTTTACCGTGTCTTCCCCATCAGCCACTTCAGTCGCAAACAGGCGAAACTCGCCCTCTGAAGTGCCGCGTCCGCGCACGTCCTGAATCACCACAATGTAACCCTGAGCGGCGTACCAGATGGGATGGGCATAGACCACGGTAGAGGCGATCGCCCGTCCGTAGGGCTGTCGCATCAGCAAGACGGGAAACTCGCCCTCTGTGGCAGGTCTATAAACATCGGCATCTAAGCGAATGCGATCGCGGGTGGTCATCGACACCGTTTCTTTTTGTACTAGCAGCATGGCGGCTCACAACGAAATCTAGCAAAATGCTACAGCAGCACGGGTCACGGTTGACCCCAGAGCTTTTACCACCTATGCTCTTTCATTAAGCTGTCGTACATGGCAGCCCACTCTCGCAGAACTCGAAAACCTTGGCGGTGCCTGTAGGTGTTCTCAGCACCCACAGACACCTCATCCCCAAACTGTACAGGCAGTCTGGAGACTTTGCTTAGGGTAAGTCATCTACTGCCGCACAACTTCACCACTAAGCAGTTGGGAGCTTTTAGGAAGTGCTCCCAGACTTATCCATCACTCTTCGGATGCTTCCTGTTTCCAGCAACGTGAACTTTAGTAGTGAAAATAAGCAATTCTAAAAACAAAAGCTAGACTGGGGACAATAAGCTTTTACTTCAACCCGGGAGGTGACGTTTTATGGCTGAGTCGGTAAAGATTTCCATCAACTCCACCCTCCGGGCAAGGTCAGAGCGCGGCGTCTCTCCAGCTTTTAGCTAGACCCCTCTGTAAACCTTGCTCCACATAAGGTTTAACTGAGGAAAATTTTCCAATGACATTGCAACAATTTGGTTGGTGCGATCGCTTAGCGCAGGTATTTAGCGCGATCGCCCCTCCAGGCTTTGCTGCTGGCAGAGTTCTAGTTGAGCAGCGACAGCGTTACCAGCTCGTCACTCTTCAGGGTGAAATCGCCGCTGTCGTGAGCGGTAAATTTCGTCATCAGGCGGCTCAGCTCCAGGATTTTCCTGCCGTAGGTGACTGGGTCGTGATTCAGCCTGACACGACACCCGCCATTATCCACAACCTCCTGCCCCGTCAGAGTCAGGTTGTGCGCAAAGTGGCAGGCAGCAAAACTGAAGCTCAGGTCGTTGCTGCCAATATTGATACCGTATTTATCGTCTCTGGCCTAGACGATGACTTTAACTTGCGCCGGATTGAACGCTACCTCACGCTCACCTGGGAGAGCGGCACCAGTCCAGTGATTCTGCTCAACAAAGCTGATGTCTGCGATCGCCTGGACAAAAAGCTAGCGGCAGTCGAGGCGATCGCCTTTGGCGTACCCGTCATTTATCTGAGTGCCCTGAAAAATCAGGGGATAGATTCCCTGAATCCCTTTTTGCAACCCGGCAAAACCGTGGCGCTGATTGGCTCCTCCGGTGTCGGCAAATCTACCTTGACCAATCAGCTTTTAGGCCATGCGGCTCAACCCACTCAGGCCGTCCGGGTCGGTGACAGTCGCGGTCGTCATACCACTAGCCACCGCCAACTTTGGCAGCTACCGACGGGGGCACTGCTGATTGATACCCCTGGCCTGCGAGAAATTCAGCTTTGGGCTTCAGAAGATAGCGTCCAGGAAACCTTTGCTGACATTGAAGCGATCGCCGCTAACTGTCACTTTCGCGACTGCCAACACCAGCAAGAACCAGGCTGTGCTGTACAGCAGGCTCTAACGACCGGAGATCTGAGCGCTCATCGCTTAGCCAGCTACCAAAAGCTGCAGCGTGAACAAGCCTACCTGGCTCGACGACAAGATCAGCAGATTCAGCACAACTCCAAAGCCCGCTGGAAACAGATAAACAAGGCGATGCGGCAGCATCACAAGCGCCAATAGCCAAAGAGGCCAGGATAGACCAATGGCTGTGTCTATTCTGGCCTCACATATGAACTAAGTTAGATGCCTGCCGGATAAGCACGCCTGTCTGACTAAACGCTGCCGAAAGAAGGCATCGAAGCCGACTGAGAAACATCAAAACTGGGCAAATCCAAGCGCTGGCTGCGGCGGGTACGCACCGCTAGCCGATAGCTGACGCTTTGCAGCTCTGCCTGGAGCTGGCGATTTTCCTGCTGCACTTTGGCGACTTTTTCTTTAACCAACTGCATCCGATCGGCAAACTTTTGGCGGTAAACCTTAGGCAGCTCTTGCACGACCTGCTCCAGCATCCGTGAGCGATCGGTTAGTTCCTGCACGGTTTGCCGAAGCTGGTAGATTTCGCTATCGCGATCTTCGATTTGACCTTGATAAAAAGCAACCTGCTGCTCTACACCCTGAAGCTGTTCCCGCAATGCCCGTACTTCTGCCTGGTGCTGCTCTGACATTTCAGCACTGGGCATGAAGTTAGCATTGCCTTTAACCAGCCGAAATAGTTCTTGAGAGAGCTGTTGAACAAGCTGATCGCGCATTTGCAGCTCAGCCTGCAGCTGGGCAATTTCTTGCTGGTTCTCGGAGAGATTGAGATGAGCAAACTGAGTCACAGGGCAACTCCATTTTTTGGAACTATCATAAAGGCAACTTTATCAATTAGCCAACTTTATTACTTAAGTCGCTATCCTAGCCCCACTAAAGGCTAGTTATTCATGACCTGGCTTCTATATGTAATGGCTAGCTGAGATTATAGAAATGGTACTTTAGAAAACTTATTCTTTGGCTAGCCGCCAGCCGCACTCGCCGCTGAGCGGCTGGCGACGAATGCGCCGTTACTCTTCGACCGCTTCGGCTAGTTCTTCCTCATCCACCGGAATGTCCTGCTTTACGGTGAGATAGCGAATCACTTCTTCGCTCAGACGCATAGCCCGCTCTAGGGGAGCAATGATGTTGCCAGGCCCCTGGTAGTTCATCTGAATGTAAATGCCTTCACGATGATCTTGAATTTCATAGGCCAGCCGTCGCTTGCCGCGATGCTGGGTTTCTAAAATTTCAGCTCCTTGCTCTTGGGCAATTGACTGATATTTGTGAATTTCCTGATCGATGGCCTCGTCATTGAGGTCAGGACGCAGGATATACATGGTTTCATACATATAGCTCATCGCTAAAGCTCCTTATGGACAAAAATGGCCTTTTCATGTGACAAGGATTGACAGAGCTAAAAAAAGCGGCGATCGCCGCTGTCTCTAAACCTTGGTGTGAAAGGCAAGGCTTTACAATCATAGCAAGAACTCACCAAATAACATGGCGCAACGTTACGTTCGAGTGCAATCCCAGGGGGGACAGCTACACTATGGCCTGCTGCAGCCTGATCAGAGCGTTCAGGTGTTAGATGCACCACCTTGGCTGACCGGACAGTTAACTGACTTACAGCTTGCGGCTGAGAACTATGTTGTTTTGGCTCCCTGTGCGCCTTCTAAAATTGTGGCGGTAGGCAAAAACTATGCTGAACATGCAGCCGAAATGGGCGGCGATGTACCGAAAGAACCGCTTTTATTCATCAAACCTTCAACGGCAATTATTGCGGCGGGTTCGGCTATCTTGATGCCGAGCTGTTCGCAGCAGATAGACTACGAGGGTGAGCTAGCTTTGGTGATTGGCGATCGCTGCCTAGATTGCACCCCTGAAATGGCCCAGTCTAAGATTTGGGGCTATACGATTGCTAACGATGTCACGGCTCGCGATTTGCAGCGGCGAGACGGGCAGTGGACTCGGGCTAAGAGCTTTGACACCTTTTGTCCTTTGGGGCCTTGGATTGTGCGGGAGCTGAGTCCTGGCGCTAGGATCCAGACTTTTCTCAACGAGGATGCTGAACCAGTCCAGTCGGCTTCGCTGGGCGATATGGTGTTCTCGCCGGAGGTGCTGGTCGCTTACATCAGCCAGATTATGACGCTGCTGCCGGGGGATGTGATTCTCACTGGTACACCGGCCGGGACAGGGCCGATTCAAACGGGCGATCGCGTTCGGATTGAGATTGAAGGCATTGGCTCACTGACGAACGAAGCGCAGCGACGGCCCGCGATGGCGCTGCCTCAGGCAGTGGGGGCTGACGGCGGATAGACAAGCTATCGTAGAGTTATGCCTTACGAACCGCTCCACCATAAATATCGGCCACAGACGTTTGCTCAGCTTGTGGGACAGGAGGCGATCGCCACGACATTGAGCAATGCGCTGCAGCAAAACCGGATTGCCCCTGCCTATTTATTTAGCGGCCCTAGAGGAACGGGTAAAACGTCGAGTGCCCGCATTTTAGCTAAGTCTCTAAACTGCTCAAGCACCGAGCAGCCGACACCAGAACCCTGCGGCACCTGTGAGGTCTGCCGGGCGATCGCCAACGGCTCAGCCCTTGACATTATCGAAATTGATGCGGCTAGCAACACCGGGGTTGATAATATTCGTGAAATTATCGAACGCGCCCAGTTCGCCCCCGTTCAATGTCGTCACAAAGTTTACGTGATTGATGAGTGCATCACCGGTGATGCTCTGGTAATGACCGACGAGGGATTGTTGAGAATTGATGATCCATCTTTGCAGGGTAAACAGGCCCTCAGCTATAACGAAACCTCAGCTCAGTGGCAGTATAAGCCCATCCTGCGATGGCTTGATCAGGGTGTGCGTCCTATTTTGGAAATCGAGACAACGCAGCGTAAGATCAGATGTACTGAAAATCATTTGATTCGGACTGCGAGCGGATGGATAGCAGCCAGAGACGTAAAAGAAAAAACCAAGATACTATCTCCTGCGCCTGCGGATGCGGTACCTCTATTTACAAGTGGGGAACCGATGGCCGCCTCCGCCGTTTTGCCAAAGGACATCAGCTTAAAGGCAACTCCTACGGCAGAAAGCAGTACGACCCTAAGCTCATTTTGGAACAAGCAGAGTTGTTGCGTCCCTTTTGTCAGTGTGGATGCGGTAGAAAACTGGACATTCCTCAGTTCTTACAGCAAAAAGGCAAAGGTCTTCAAAGCATTCAATCCTATTGGAACAGACACCCCTATAAACGAGGACACGGAACTTGGGAGCTTCGAACTCAGAAACTTGTCGCTCAAACAGGCTGCCTATCGACTGAAGAGCTGGGCCTTATCTATGGGACGCTTTTGGGAGATGGTTCGATTACCTATCCCAATAAGCACAGCAGATTTCCGCGACTGGCATGGACTCACGGACAAAAGCAGCAGTCATGGCTGGAGTATAAAGCCTCCCGACTGGGTGTTTTACAGCCCAAGCTTTCAATTAGTCCCAATCGTGGATATGGCAGCATGTCAATCTGTTGCCGAACAGTCTGTCATCCAAAGCTTTCAGAGGTCTACACCACAGTCAGACCTGCTAGAGGACAAAAGAAAGTTTCTAAGAAATGGCTCTCACAAGTCTCTCCAGAAGGACTGGCCTGGTGGTACATGGATGACGGTTCTCTCAGCCTTAGTCCAGAAGGAAGCCCTCAAATTCAGTTTCACACTGAGGGATATTCTGACGCAGAAAATCAGCTCATGGTTGAGTGGCTTACAGATATGGGCTATGCAGCAAAGCTTCGCTCTTACAGAAGAGCCAGAAGCTGCAAGAAATACTGCTATCTTGCCTTGGGAGCTAAAGCAGCTAGAAAATGGCTCTCGGACTTACAAAAATACTCAATTTCCTCAATGGACTACAAGTTTGGAGGAGGTCGTATCTGTTCGCCACGTTGGGAGTGAACGGGTATATGACATTGAGGTTGAGGGAAATCACAACTTTGTAGCCAACGGCTTGTTAGTTCACAACTGCCATATGCTCAGCACGGCAGCGTTTAATGCCTTGCTGAAGACGCTGGAGGAGCCGCCTGCGCATGTGGTGTTTGTGCTGGCAACTACCGATCCGCAGCGGGTGCTGCCAACGATTATTTCGCGCTGTCAGCGATTTGACTTTCGCCGGATCCCCCTAGAGGCCATGATCACCCATTTGGGGGCGATCGCCCGTGAGGAAAATATCGATATTGCTGAGGAAGCAATCCGCCTGGTGGCTCAAATTTCCCAGGGGGGACTGCGAGATGCAGAGAGTCTGCTAGATCAGCTTAGCTTGCTGGCCGGACAGGTGACGGTTGAGCGGGTTTGGGATTTGGTGGGGGCAGTGCCTGAGCGGGACTTGCTAGGGCTGGTGCAGGCGATCGCCGCCGATGAAGCCGCTGCCGTTTTAGAACAGGCAAGACATCTGATGGATCGGGGCCGAGAACCCACCATTGTGCTGCAAAGTCTAGCTGGGTTCTACCGTGACCTGCTGATTGCAAAGACGGCAGGCGATCGCTCAGATTTAGTCGCCGTGACCGCCTCCACCTGGGCTGAGATGCAGTCTTTTGTGGCAGCGGTTGATTTACCCCTGCTATTAACCGGACAGCAGCACCTGAGGCAGGCCGAGCTACAGGTACGCAACACCACTCAGCCACGACTGTGGTTGGAGGTGACGCTGCTGGGGTTGCTGCCCTCGGCTCAGCAAATACCTGCCGCGGCGATCGCGCCCGCGAAGCCTCCTGCCCGCCCCGCATCAGCCCAGCCGCCAGCAGCGCCGCCCCCAGCCGCCGCTCAGGCGCCAACGGCAACTCCCACACCTGTCAAAACGCCTGCTGCCGCGCCTGCGCCTACCGCCGAACCTGCAGCGAGGGAACCCGCCGCTGCTCAAGCTCCCGAACCGGTCGCCGCCACCAATGCCAATCTGACTGCTACCTGGCAGGCCGTCATCGAGGCGGTTGAGTCAAACGCGACGAAGATACTGCTGAAGCAGTGGGGCTGCTTGCTTAAGGTTGGAGTCGATCAGGCCGAAATCGGTATTGCTGAGCGCTGGCTGAAGCGTACGAAAGAGGAGCGCCAGTCTATGCTAGAGCAGGCTTTTGCCAAAGTTCAGGGGAGAGCCGTAATCGTCAAATTGACCGCTGTTTCCGCAGAGGCGATTAAAGCGTTTCAGCAGCAGTCACAGCAAGCCGGACGAACAGCGATCGCTCCCTCCGCTCACACAGCGGCCAAGGTAGCGCCATCGGCCCCCACTGCTGCGGCTCAGCCCATGAAAACTGCGCCGGAAGTCATTGCGCCCGCCGATCTCGCGCCGCCAGAAACCGCCGTCAAAGCCCAGCTGCCTACCGATCCGGTTCAAAATGGTTCACCCGACAGCACCATTCCCCTAGCGCCTGCCCCGGCGAGCTGGCAGCCTGAGAGCGATCTCGATCGGGCGGTTAAAAGTTTTGCCCAGTTTTTCAATGGTCAGGTCGTTAGCCTAGACAGTGCTGAAATAACAGACAGCAGCAGAAATAACGGCAAAACGGCCCAGTCTCCATCAGGCTCAGATCGAGAAGTGCCCTTTTAGCCAAATGTCGTCCCGTTCCAGCCCCACATCGCCCCCTGAGCATCGGCGAACTCGATATAAGTGCGATTTTTGGGGACACCTAGCGACTGCTCTACCTTCTCGCAGAAAGCCTGGCTCATAGCGGAGGTTTTGGCAGCCCCCATCGTCCCGACGCTTTTGATCTCGACGTAGCACACCGGATCGGTAGTGCCGCCAAACGTCATGGGCACGTTGCCCTCAAAAGCAGTCATGATGTAGGACTCTGGCTTGCCGATATGCTGGGCTAGACTAGCCGAAAGCTCTTTCAGCATGGCTTCTAGTTCAGGCTGATTGGGGGTGTCGACAGAGGTTTGAACTTTAATCAGCGGCATGGGGTTGCAGTTGTGATCGACAGCAGTTGATTTAATCTCTAAAGCACTCTGGCCCGGAGCAAAGCCGTGGGCAGACAGCGCATTTTTCTCAGGGTTGGCACATAGGCTCGCTGGTTGAAGACATCGTACTGATTCTCTTCAATCACGTCTAAGATTTCGCGGTACAGCATCAGAGCCGCCCAAACGGGCCAGCGACCATCTGGACTGAGGACGCTGATCCCCTTTTCGGCTTCAGCGTAATACTTACGAGCGCGGCGAATTTGAAACTGCATCAGCGATCGCCAGCGATCGTCAATCACGCCGTTGAATAAATCTTCTTCAGTGTAGTCAAATAGCTGCAAATCTTCTAAGGGCAGATAAATCCGGCCCCGCCGCGCATCTTCACCAATGTCACGCAGAATATTGGTGAGCTGATTGGCAATGCCCAAAGCGACAGCCTCATCGGCGGGATAGGGAGCAGCCTGCTGGTTGGCGGCCCAGGGCGCAGAGTGATAGCTAGGATCGACCCCCATAACGGCAGTAGACATCAGCCCGACCGTTCCAGCAACCCGGTAGCAGTAGAGGTGCAGTTCCTCAAAGGTTTCGTAGCGGGAGCGATAGAGATCCATGCGCTGGCCGGCAATCATATCCCGGTAGGGCTGAATGTCTTGAGGAAACTTGGTCAGCGTGTCTACCAGTGCCACATCGGCATCTTCAACGGGATGACCCGCAAAAATAGATTCTAGCTGGGCTTCCCAGCGGTCTAGGGTTTCTTCAGTGGTAAAGCGTGCTTGCGGCCCGTCCACCAGCTCATCGGTACGACGGCACCAAACGTAAATCGCCCAGATTGCCTTTCGCTTGGCTGCCTGCATTAGCAGCGTCCCTAAGTAAAAGGTCTTTGAGTATTCAGCGGTAATTTGACGGCAAAGCTCATAGGCTTCCGCAAGGGAAGTGAGCGATCGCCGAGAGGGAGATTCAGAAAGTTGCAGCATCAATATCCCAAGCAGGAGAATGGACAGTGTTGCAATCAGCTACCAGCACTGGCAATAGCTAACAAAATCAAGGAATCTGGCGCAACTGTCAACACGGATGAGGTATCAGCATGAGCGCAAGTGCTGCCGTCATTAGCTGCCTAGAGGCTGCAGTTCTGGTTTGACGCCCTCTCCAGGAGCGGCTTGCTGGTTTTGGGCGATCGCCTGTGCCGCAAGCTTACCCGAAAGCACAGCACCCTCCATGCTGCCTAGATAACGCTGCATGGTATAGCTGCCTGCCAAGTAAAAATTGGCAATGGGAGTCTCTTGAGAAGGCCGATGGGCCTGTCGCCCAGGGATTGCTTTGTAGACCGATCGGGGGGTTTTCACCACCTGATACTTCAATAGTTTAGCCGGATTCTCGTCGCCAAAATGCTGGGGGAAAAGATTCTGTAGCTCTTTCAGCGTGGCTTCAACAATTTCGGCATCGCTGCGCTCGATCCAGTCCTGGGCTGGAGCCAGCACCAGTTCTAACATTGAGCGATCGGGGTTGGCGTACTCGCGGCAGGTATTGCTCATGTCGGCATAGACGCTGAGCAGGTCAGAGCGGGAGAACAAGAGCTGATCGATGTCAGTCAGTTTGCGATCGAACCACAGATGCAGGTTGATCACAGGAACGCCCTCTAGCCCCTCTAGCTTTTGGAAAAAGGGCATCGGTTTCCACTCGGCGGGCAGCAGCACCTTCATCACGTCTACCGAAACGGCCCCAACATAGATGTCGGCAGTGATGATTTCATCGCTAGCGCCATTCAGCCCCCGAATGGCAAAGCCTTTCACCGTATTGTCTTCATTGAGTAAAATCTGCTTCAGCGGCTTCTGCAAATGCACTTCACCGCCGCGCTCGGTCACATAGTCCACAATGGGCTGACACAGTCTTTCCGGCGGCGAACCATCAAGGAAAGCAATTTTGGATCCATAGCGCTCCTGCAAAAAGCGGTTGAGCGCCGTCAGCGGAATGGTGGCCGAAACTTCGTCGGGATTGATGAAGGTAAGGGCTTTTGAAGCAGCAATAAAGATGTCGGTATTGACCTGCTCGTCTACGCCCTGCCGCCGCAGCCACTCCAGCAGAGAGTACTGATCCATGTCCTCAACATATTTTTGGCCGCGAATAATCGCAGGCAGCAGCCCTACGGCAAAACGCAGCTTTTGATTCCACGTCAGCATGTCATTGTTTCGCAGAATTGACGTGATGACATTGATCGGCGCAGGAATATCTGGCACGTCGAAGCGTGAGAGTACTCCTGGCTTATTGGGCTGATTGAAGATTAGCGTGTGTTCTTTCCACTGCAGCCGATCTTCAATGCCTAGCTCCTTCAAGAACTGCAGCATATTGGGATAAGCCCCAAAAAAGGCGTGAAGGCCGGTTTCATACCAGTCCCCATCTTCATCTTGCCAAGCGGCAACTAACCCTCCTAAAACATCTCGGCTCTCTAGTAAAACAGGCGTATGTCCAGCATCTACTAGGTATTTTGCACAGGCAAGACCTGCAAGACCTGCTCCAGCGATCGCAACGCGCATGAACTGCTTAACCCCTTCTGCGGCTTCACTTTGACTTCATACATATCCTCTTATTATGTTGCAAAGCGTTACATTTCGCTAGCGTACTGACTCAAAAGACCTCTGCTGGCCCTCGTCAAGCGGCTAGGATAGAGATATCATAGGAAGCTCTGCAAAATCGCTAGAAATAATGAGGATGTCAGTTGGCTCTGAGTAGGCGCAGCAGCCAGTTAGCGGTTAGAAAACAAGGGCCGCAGATGCAGTGGCCACTGCCAAGCAAGCTTGATAACGGTTGGAATAGGGGATTAGTTCGTGCAACAAACTAACTTTGACTTTTTGGTTCAGTCAGATCCGGCGATCGCTCAAATTGTGCAGCGCGAGCTGCAGCGTCAGCAGGCTCACTTAGAGCTGATCGCCAGCGAAAACTTTACGTCTGCGGCAGTGATGGCCGCCCAAGGCTCAGTGCTGACCAACAAGTACGCCGAGGGCCTGCCCGGTAAGCGCTATTACGGCGGCTGTCAGTTCATTGATGAGGCGGAAACCTTAGCGATCGATCGGGCTAAGGAGCTGTTTGGTGCGGCCCATGTCAACGTTCAGCCCCACTCAGGGGCTCAGGCCAACTTTGCCGTCTTTTTAGCGCTGCTCAAGCCGGGCGATACCATCATGGGCATGGATTTATCCCACGGAGGACACCTAACCCACGGTTCTCCTGTGAACGTGTCGGGCAAGTGGTTTGAGGTGCAGCACTATGGCGTCAGCCCTGACACCGAGCAGCTTGACTATGACCAGATTCGAGCACTGGCGCTGCAGCATAAGCCCAAGCTGATCATCTGCGGCTACTCAGCCTATCCCCGCACTATTCACTTTGATAAGTTTCGGGCGATCGCGGATGAGGTGGGTGCCTACCTGCTGGCTGATATTGCCCATATTGCGGGCTTAGTTGCGACAGGGCATCATCCCAACCCTATTCCTCACTGTGATGTGGTCACTACCACAACCCACAAAACCCTGCGCGGCCCGCGCGGCGGCCTGATTTTGACCCGCGATGCTGACTTGGGCAAAAAGTTTGACAAGGCAGTTTTTCCCGGCAGCCAGGGCGGCCCCTTAGAGCACGTAATTGCGGCTAAAGCAGTGGCCTTCGGCGAAGCGCTGCGCTCAGACTTCAAGGCGTATTCGGCCCAGGTAATTGAAAATGCTCAGGCAATGGCGGCTCAGCTACAGCAGCGCGGTTGCAAAATTGTCTCTGGCGGCACGGACAACCATCTGGCCCTCGTTGATCTGCGCTCAGTGGGCATGACGGGTAAGCGGGCCGATCAGCTCGTTAGCGAAGTCAATATTACGGCCAACAAAAATACGGTGCCGTTTGACCCAGAATCTCCCTTCGTTACCAGCGGTCTGCGTCTTGGCTCCCCGGCGATGACCACGCGGGGCCTCAAGGCAGTTGAGTTTACAGAGATTGCTGACATTATTGCCAATCGTCTGCTTGCCCCCGAGGATGAATCAGTCACTCAGGACTGCCGGCAGCGGGTAGCTCAGCTTTGCGATCGCTTTCCCCTCTATCCCCACTTAACCGGGCGGGTTCCGGCACTGACCTAATTTTCAGCAGCCCAGAACTTGCAAATCCACGGTTCTTTAATAGAATCCATGCAAATAACCTATGTCAGTCCCGTTTTCACGGTTTACAATCTGTCATACGTTTGCATGGATTTTTTGGTAGATAACGGTTGAGTTAAGCGATCGCATTCCTGTACACTCTGGCTGACTCCTGTAAGCTGCATAAGCCCTTCTCTTAAAAAGCCGTCAGATGCACTCCCAGCTGTATCATCTCTTAGCCTTTGTAATCTCTGCTATTGTCGTTTTGCTTGTAACGCCTATCGTCAAGCGAATTGGCCTGAAAAGTGGACGAGTTGATTTACCTGGAGGTCGAAAGGTTCACAGTCAGCCAATGGTTCGTCTGGGGGGGATTTCTATTTTTGTAGGCACCCTGGTGGCGCTACTGACTGTTTGGGGTACGGGAGGATTTATTGATTCTGTCGGACAGCCCCTCAGCCCTACCCACGAGTACGAAATATGGGGCGTCACAATCGGCGGACTGGCCTTTTTCCTGATTGGGCTAATGGATGACCTGTTTGGGCTTTCTGCCTTGAGCCGCCTTTTGATGCAGGCTGTGGTGGCTACTTTAGCTTGGCATGTGGGAGTCAGTATTGATTTTCTGACAGTGCCCTCAATGGGATTAGTATCTCTGCCCGTTTGGGTCAGCCTGCCCGTCACGATTGTTTGGCTGGTGGGCATGGCGAACGCCATCAACTGGATTGACGGTTTAGATGGTTTAGCGGCGGGGGTTTCGGGCATTGCAGCCGTGATCATGCTGATTGTCAGCTTATTTATGAATCAGCCAGCGGCAGCGCTGATCGCTGCCGCTGTCGCCGGTGGCGCTTTGGGCTTTTTGCGCTACAACTTCAATCCGGCCCAGATATTTATGGGAGATGGGGGAGCCTATTTTATGGGCTTTACCCTAGCTGGCGTAGGGGTGATTGGCTTAGTTAAGAGCGTGACGACAGCAGCCGTCTTTCTGCCCTATTTGATTTTGGCCGTACCTATTTTAGATATGTCAGCGGTAATTTTTAACCGGGTGCTGAGCGGCAGTTCTCCCTTCGTGGCTGACAAGCGCCACCTGCATCACCGGCTACTAAACGCGGGGCTGTCTCATCGCCTGACCGTATTGTTCATTTATGTGCTGACGCTGTGGGTTGGCAGTTTGGCCTTGGCTTTTTCAGGCATGCCCAGCGGCGGGGCCTATGCCATTGGAGCCACGGTTTTGCTCAGCTATACGGGCTGGAAAGTAAGACGGCTCTCGCGTCAGTAGGGATAGGCATAGGGCTGAGTTAGCGGCTGAGCGCTAAAGATGCGAAAGGTGGCTGTCACCGCGCCGCCGCGCCGAATCGAGAGAGAATCAACTTCTGCTATCGTGCCAAAATAAGGGCGATAGCGAGCGAGGGTTTCTGACGGCTGATAAAACGTATCGCTGGTGATAAATAGGGCAGTCTTACCTAGCCACTCGGCTGAGTCATACCAAAAAGCATAGCCGCGCGGATCTTGAGAAAATACGGTTACAGGAACGGCGGTCAAGGGCCGAATTGCCATATCGATATAGCCTGCCAGAAAAAAGTCGTTGGTAAAAATAAAGTCTGTCTCCTCTAAGGCGAGCGCCAGGGCTGAAGACGCTTGAAAAGCCTGACTCAGCGATCGCGTGTCAATCATCGCCGTGGTCGGATCCTGCTGCGGTTCAATTAGACCGCCAAATAGGGCGTACTGGCCCGGTTTCTGTAAAAGGCCGAAGGCGACATGCAGCAAAATAATCAGCAGCAGGCTAGCTGCAACGAGGCCAGTGCCCGCTAGCCAGCGCCACCGTGTTTTTGACTGCCAGTGACTGGCCCATTCCGCCAGCAAAATTGTCATGCCCCAAAATCCCGGTGCCGGCCAGCCCGGTAAAATTGGCTGCGCTCCGCCCAGTAGGGTAAAGCCTAAAATAATCGGCAGAGAAACCCAGAGGACGAAGGCTCTCTTATCTAGCAGCGATCGCTCAATTGCAGGATTTTGCCAAAACTGCTGGCGCTGCTGCCACAGCGATCGCCCAGCCACCCACCACAGCGGCAGCCCTACAGTTGGGAACAAATAGCCAACTTCCATCAGCCAGACGCCTAGCAAAGCCAGCAGAGAATAGCTGCCGGAGCTGGAATTCTCAAATCGCATTCCTAGCTGGAACCGAAACGAAATCCAGTCGTGCTGCCAGTTCCAAAACCAGAGGGGAAAGAGGGTAGCAGCAAACAGGGCTAAAGCCACTATTAGCCAAGGGGACAGCAGGGCTTTGCGGTAAGACCCATGACACAGACAAAAGCCAACGAGTCCTAGCCCCAGCACAAAGCCATGATATTTGCCCAAGCAGGTCAGTCCCAGCAAAACGCCCACAGCGGCAATGCGCCAGCTAGGGCGGTAAGCAACCGCGCGATCGCCCACTGTCGGGAAAAATTCTGCTGCCGCCAGGGAGAGGGTCGCTGTCCAAAAAAAAATCAGCGGATTTTCTGGCGAGGTGAGCATGCCAAAGCCGATGGTAAATAGAGGCGTCACCGTGGCGATCGCCAGGCTCAGCAGTCCTACGCGCGGATTAAAAAGCCGCTTAGCCGTGAGGTAGAGCAAACCAAGGCTGACCGTATACAGCAGCAGCGCCCCGCAGCGAATTGTGAAGGGAGAAATAATGCCTGTAAGCTGCCAGCCCAGCCGCGTTGTCAGTGCTACCAGTAAAGGATGATCAAAGTAGCTCCAGCTCAGGTGACGGCTATAAACGTAGTAGTAAGCTTCATCAAAGCCCGGAAATAGCAGATAGGCGCAGACCCCGCGAAAGAGTAAGCCGCCCAGCAGTAAATAGGCCAAATTTGCCGTCAATTGGCCTGGTTTTTGCCCATGAAAAGCCTTCATAGAGGCATAGTACAGCAGAGAAAACGGTTTATTCGCGGCGCAATACCGCTATGCCATCGGACAAAATGATATCTTGACAGGGAAAAACTTGGGCGAAACAGTGATGAAGGGAAGCGCTGAGATTATCTGTGTAGGCACTGAGCTGCTGCTGGGGGAAATTCTTAACAGCAATGCCCAGTATCTGGCTCAGCAACTGGCTCAGCTTGGCATCCCGCATTATTATCAGACGGTGGTTGGCGATAATGTCGCGCGGCTGCAGCAGACGATAGAAATTGCCTGTCAGCGATCGCAGCTACTTCTCTTTACCGGCGGCTTGGGGCCAACCCCCGATGACTTGACCACTGAGACTCTAGCTGACTTCTTCAAAACGCCGCTGACTGAGCGCCCGGAAGTGATTGCCGATATTCAGCAGAAGTTTGCTCAGCGAGGCCGGGTGATGAGCGCCAATAATCGCAAGCAGGCGCTGCTACCAGAAGGGGCTGACGTATTGCCTAATCCGGTAGGCAGTGCCCCTGGCATGATTTGGCAACCGCGATCGCAGCTATGGGTGATGACGTTTCCGGGGGTGCCCAGCGAGATGAAAGCCATGTGGCAGACAACGGCTGTCGGCTATCTCAGACAGCAGGGCTGGGTGGGTTCAACAATTCACAGCCGCACGCTGCGGTTTTGGGGCGTGAGCGAGTCGGCGCTAGCGGAGAAGGTGGCTCCTTTTTTCGAGCGGGAAAGTCCAACCGTGGCTCCCTACGCCAGTCGAGGCGAAGTCAGGCTGCGCATTTCGGCCAAGGCCGCTTCAGCAGCGATCGCCCAGGAGATAATTCAGCCCGTAGAAGCCGCTATTCGAGAAATGGCAGGGGCTGACTGTTTTGGGGCCGATGAGGATACGCTGGCCTCGGTTGTAGGGCAACAGCTACGGGCGCGATCGCAAACCCTAGCCGTGGCTGAATCTTGCACTGGCGGCGGATTGGGGCAGGCGCTGACAGCCGTTTCAGGCAGTTCTGATTACTTTTGGGGTGGCATTATTGCCTATGACAATGCCGTCAAGCAAAAGCTATTGCAGGTTAAAGCAGGCGCCCTAGAGACGCAGGGAGCCGTCAGCGATCCGGTAGCCCAGCAGATGGCCGCCGGGGTCAAAGCTCAGCTCCAGACTGACTGGGGCATCGGCATTACCGGCGTTGCTGGCCCTGGCGGTGGCAGCCCCGATAAACCGGTGGGACTGGTCTACATTGGCCTAGCCGATCCCGATAACAATGTACAGAGCTTTTGCTATCGCTTCGGTGGCGATCGCGGGCGAGACTGGGTGCGCCACGTCAGTGTTTGTACGGCCTTAGACCTGCTGCGGCGACAGCTTTTGTAAGTTCTGAAACTGATCGGATGAAATCCATCCGCTGATATGCTTGATCATTTCCGACGATTCGTTATTATGGATACATATATGCCCTCTGCGACAGATCGCTACATGCATCTGACTTTTGAGTAGCTGGGAACTCGAAGGATATAGAAAGCTAATAACAGATAGGGATAAGGAGCTTTCCAACGGATGGACTACATTGAAAAGGCTCTCGAAAAGCTGAAAGAATGGGTAGACAAGCTGATGGACGCCCTGTTTGGCCCACAGCCGCAGCCTGAGCAAGAGCCGATTCCTGTTCCTGTGGAAGATCGTCCGCGACGTGGATACTAAGATTTGCAGCTATCTGTTGAGGCTGTCAGTTGTTTAGCATCCTGATCGTTCACGGCCCAAATTTGAATATGCTAGGGCAGCGTGAGCCAGAAGTTTATGGTGAGCAGACTCTAGCGGATATCAATCAGAATTTAGTTCAAGCAGCAGAGCTATTAGAGGCCAAGCTTGAGTTTTTTCAGTCTAACTCTGAAGGAGAGCTGATCGATGCGATTCAGACAGCTCTCGATCGCCATCATGGCATCGTAATTAATCCCGGAGCCTATACCCATACCAGCATCGCAATTCGCGATGCGATCGCGGCGGTAGCCTTACCCACTGTCGAGGTTCATCTCAGCAACATTCATCGGCGAGAGGCTTTTCGACAGCATTCCTATATCGCTCCGGTGGCGGTGGGGCAGATTTGTGGTTTTGGTTCAGAGAGCTATCTGCTGGGCCTCCAGGCTTTAGTGCGCTATTTGCAAGCCCAAACTGTCGCTCAATAGGTAACCACCGGATCGCAGTAGAATTAGAGCGGTCTTTATTCCACTGCTCATGTCGGCTCCTCCTACCAAAATCAAATTTTTAGTAGAACCTACCTCAGACGCCTGGCTGCAGCAAGCACTGGGTAATATCGATACTGTTTTGCTCGATCACTCCCACTGTGAGCGCAAAGCTGCCAGCGCTGCGCTCAACTTCATGTTTCGCTATCCCTCCAGCCGCGAACTGGTCAGGGCACTGACGACAATTGCCCAGGAAGAACTCAGCCACTTTGAGCTGGTAAACCAGTGGCTAGAGCGACGACAAATTCCTTTGGGGCCGCTGCCGCCACCGCCCTACGGGGCCACGCTCAAAGCGCAAATGCGTCATAATGAGCCTCAGCGGATGTTAGACATGCTGCTGGTTTCAGCTCTAATCGAGGCCCGTAGCCATGAGCGGCTAGGGCTGCTAGCTCAACACTGCCCGGAACCAGAACTGGCCCAGTTTTATCACAGCTTGATGGCATCTGAAGCCCGTCACTACGGTATTTACTGGACGCTGGCGACGACCTATTTTGAGCGATCGCAAGTTGAGACGCGCCTGATGGAGCTAGCCCAGGTGGAAAGTGATATCCTAGCGACGCTGCATCCCGAACCTCGCATTCACAGCTAGCGGCTATGCAAGCTCAGTATCAAGATTTTCTAATTCGGGACTGGCAGCCCAGCGATCGCCAGGTTGCTGCCGCTGTGATCAAAACCGTCCTGGCTGAATACGGTTTAGGCTGGGAACCGGAGCAAACTGACCGGGACGCTATTGACGTAGAAGTCTGCTATTGGCAAGCAGGAGGAGAATTCTGGGTTGTGGAGCGGCAAGGCAAAATCGTCGGCACCGCCGGATACTACCCAATTGAGCGAGGACAGCAGGCAGCCGAAATTCGCAAAATGTATCTGCTGGTCTCAGCGCGGGGTCTGGGCCTAGGCAAATTTCTGCTGGAGCAGCTAGAAAAAGCGATCGCAGCCAGACAGTTTCAGCAAATTTGGATTGAAACCGCTAGCGTGCTGCAGCAGGCCGTGAGCCTATACGAAAAGAGCGGCTACCAGAAGGCTGCAGGTGTTGCTACCTGTCGATGCGATTTAGTGTACGTCAAGCCCGTTGGCGTTTCCTAAGTTCGCTATAATCCCTTCATTGAGTCTGGTTGAGACGACGTGCTTGCTATCTATCCTGGAAGCTTTGATCCTATTACCTTTGGGCATTTAGACATTATTACTCGCGCCTGTCGCCTATTTGAACGGGTGGTGGTGGTTGTTTCCCATAATCCGGGCAAATCGCCGCTGTTTTCGGTGACTAAGCGAATTGATCAAATTGGTCAGTCAACTCAGCATCTGACCAACGTTGAGATTGATAGCTATGACGGTTTAACCGTAACCTATGCGAGAATGCGAAAGGCACAGGTACTTTTACGCGGGCTAAGAGTTCTTTCAGATTTTGAGAAAGAACTGCAAATGGCTCACACCAATAAAACGCTTTCTGACGAAATAGAAACGGTTTTTTTGGCCACCTCCACCGAGTACGGTTTTCTTAGCAGCAGCCTAGTTAAGGAAATTGCCAAATTTGGAGGCCCTGTTGATCATCTCGTTCCTAAACACGTTGCTCTTGATATTCACCAATGCTACGCCCAGAACCCCCTCGCATCGGCTCTCAGCCCAGCAATTCCAACTCCGGTGAGCCAGCACCCCCCGAACTCGTCGTTTCAGGAACGGGCAACATAGATTTACAGCAAGCCCTCAACCGCATTGAAGAAATTGTTTTAGACAGTCCGCGTATTCCCTTTAGCCGCCGGACGCTAATTGATGAAGAACTGCTGCTCGATCAGCTAGACATGGTGCGGCTAAATCTGCCGACGGCTTTTCGGGATGCCAAACAGGTCGTGCAGCGCCGCGAAGAGCTGCTTTTAGAGGCAGAGCAGATTGCAGAAGAAATTGTGGTGGCGGCTGAGCAGCGGGCCGCTCAGATCATTGATGAGATGGGAATTATTCGCCAGGCTGAACAAGAGGCCCAGCGGCTGCGCCAGCAGGTCAATCAAGAATGCGAAGCTTTACAGGCCCAAACCCTAGCCGAAATTGATCAGGTTCGCCAGCAGGCCAAGCAAGAGTGGGAGCAAATGCGCCAGCAGGCTTTCAGTGAGGCTCAGGGAATTCAGCAAGATGCCGACGCTTACGCTGATCATGTGCTGCAGCAGATGGAGCGTCAGTTTACCGATATGCTGCGGGTCGTCCGGAATGGGCGGCAGCAGCTTCACCCCCCCGCAGCTAATGCAGCCAACAGCGATCGCCCCGGCAATCGAAGCGGGCGATCGCGCGAAGCGCATGGCTCCAAGCGGATTCAACCTTAGCTTTGCAGGTGAGATAGACACCGGGGCAACATCACAAATGCCTCAGCCATTGTTTTCTATATGATTAGCTATTTAAAGGGCATTCTCAGCGACATCCAAAAGCTGGGCAATCATCGCGTTATTCTCACATTAGAGGTCAACCAAATTGGCTACGATTTGCAGGTTACCTCTCGCCTCTTAGCTTCCCTACCCCCCATTGGCGAGCCGATACAGGTTCATACCCATCTGCAGGTGCGGGAAGACCAAATGGTGCTTTTTGGTTTTGGTTCTCGGCCCGAACGGGATCTGTTTCGCCAGCTGGTTGGCGTCAGCGGCATTGGCCCTCAAATGGCAATGGCAATGCTGGATACGCTGGGACTGCAGGAGCTAGTGCAGTCAGTCGTAGCGGCTAATATTCGCGTCCTGTCACGGACGCCGGGAGTCGGAGCTAAAACAGCCGAGCGAATTGTGCTAGAGCTGAAAACGAAGCTGGCGGAGTGGCGGCAGCAGACTGGACTGGCCCAGACACCTGGGAGCGGCCCAGTAGCCACTATTCAAGAAGAAGTTGAGATAACGCTGCTGGCGCTAGGCTATACCACAGGTGAAATCGTGCAAGCGCTACAGGCTGTCGGGCAAAATACGTCCCTGAACAAGAGTACCGATACGGAAGACTGGATTCGAGAAGCGATCGCCTGGCTCAGCCGCTAGCACAGCTCGTATAAATTTACTCGGCTTCTTCCCCCTGCCTGTCTAAGCTGATGTCATTGTTCAATTAGGTTCCCGACGATGACGAGGCATAGTCTAGCTTCATGGCTGTCTGCAAATTCTGCGGTGGTAGCACAAATGCCTAAGTTTTGAGGAGCAAGCCAAATGTCCGCCGAAAATTGGCCTTTTCCGCTCAGTTCACTCGAAGATATTCCCGCATTGACTTCAATTGCGGCTTTGCACCAGGTCAGCCTGCGGGTACATCAGATTGCGACGCTCGATTGCGATCATCAGCCTCTGACTGAACCAGCCGAATATAGGCTGCAAGTTAGCATCAATCACCTAGCGGCTGGCGTCGTCATTCTGGCCTGCACCCCCAATGACTGCCACACAAGCTGGCAGTCTAGTCCGGTGCTGCTAACACCCCAAACTTCGGTGCCCTTCCCCATTGAAATTCACCTGACGAGAACCGGCCTGACCGCCAACTGCTCAGCACCAGAGTATAGCCAAATTCAGCTCCTTTGCGATTTGCAAACGGGTTGGGTGAGAGGAACTGGCATGCTGGCTCGCCTGGGCGATCGCGTTTTTTACAGTGACTTATCGCTGGCTAAAACGGTGCATATTGGGCTTTGGTTCAGCGTTTTGCCGTGAATTCAAGCGCCTAGGCGCTCCTGGTAGAGGCTGACAATTTTCTCAACCACTTCTGCAATCGAAAGCCCATCAGTTTGAACTTCGATGGCGTCTGCGGCCTTTCTCAGCGGCGCCACCTGACGATTGCTGTCTTTGCGATCGCGTTCATAAATAGCCTGCTCTAATGACTCCAGCTCCGGAACCGGCTGATTTTGCGCTTTGAAATCGAGCTGTCGCCGCCGTGCCCGCTCGTGCACTGAGGCCGTGAGGAATACCTTCAGCTCAGCCTGAGGAAAGACATGGGTGCCAATATCGCGCCCCTCCATCACCACGCCGCCTTTTTCGCCATACGCCTGCTGCTGCTCTAGCAGGACTTCTCGCACAATTGGCTGCGCTGCGATCGCTGAAACCTGCTTGGTCACTGCCTCGGAGCGGATAGCCTGGGTGACTTCCTGCTGATTAACCCAGACTTTGGTGGCAAAGGGACTGTCTGGCTCGTCGCTATCCGTCACGTTAGCGAGCTGAATTTTACATTCCGGCATTAGCTCAGCCACAGCAACTGGATCTTGTAGATCAATGCCGCGCTGCAGAGCCAGCCAGGTGACGGCCCGGTACATAGCCCCGGTGTCTAAGTACAGCAGTCCTAGCTGCCGCGCGACCCGCCGCGCTACCGTAGACTTGCCTGCTCCCGCTGGCCCATCAATCGCCACAATTGGCTGGCGCGATCGCAAAATGATGTTGTCAATCAGGCGCGTTTTACCCAGATAGGCAGCGATCGCCAGCAGGCCGGATGTCTCAATTGTCTCTAAAGGAGTCAACGTCTCAGGGTGCACCAGTTCAACGTATTCGATTTGCAGAGCTGGCACGGTAGCTAGCTCGGCCTGAGCTGCCTGAACGAGAGTTGCGGCATCTCGAACGTCGGTTTGAAATACGGCCTCGGCGGCCTTGAGACTGCGGTAGAGAGCAGTCGCCTGCGATCGCTCCGCATCAGAGAGGTAGCGATTGCGAGAGCTGTAGGCCAAACCGTCTGGCTCGCGGGCGATCGCACAGGGCACAATCTGACTAGTCAGATTTAAGTCTGGGACAAGCCGCTGCAAAATCGCGAGCTGCTGAGCATCTTTACGGCCAAAATAGGCCCGATCGGGCTGGACAATATTGAGCAGCTTAGTCACAACCGTCGCTACCCCCGGAAAGTGACCGGGACGAAACGGCCCGCACAGCGCCGCCATCATATTTGCTGGCGGCATTACCTGTGTTAAAGCTGCTGTCTCTAATGAGTCATCCCCGTATAGGACGGTAGCTGTCGGGGCAAAAATAATATCTACCCCAGCAGCCTCACAAATCTGCCGATCTGTTGCTAAATCGCGGGGATATTGAGCCAAATCTTCCTGAGGGCCAAACTGCAGCGGATTGACAAAAATGCTGACCACCACCACATCGCATTCTTGCCTAGCCCGCTCAATCAAGCTTTGATGGCCCGCGTGCAGCGCTCCCATCGTGGGCACAAGCGCCACGGACTTGTCAGCACCTGACTGAGTTTTTCCCAGCCGAGCGAGGCTACAGCGCAGCCCGTCAATTGTTTTAAGTATCTGCACAAGTGACCTCTGAGAATCGGGCCTCACTTAGAGTGTCTATCAGCTTCACTGAGGCAAACAAGCTTTATCAGCCACTTCAAATAACTCTTTAATAAGTGAGCCAGTTTGCTCCCCCTAACTTCAAAAGCCCCTCGCTGACACAGCTAGCAAAGGGCCTTTGAACCACTTCTACTCTTAAACTAGACAGAATTCAGGAAAGTGACCACTCACCGCCTAACTTACTGCAACACTTCAATCCGGACTCGTCCTACCCCTGCCCGCGCCAGTCCAATCTGTCGGGCTGCAGCAGCTGAGAGATCAATGATACGTCCCCGGCTATAAGGGCCGCGATCGTTGATGCGAACAACAACCTGCTGATTAGTGGACAGATTCGTCACTCTGACTTGCGTACCGAAGGGCAAGGTTCGATGCGCGGCGGTTAGAGCATTCTGGTTGAATACTTCACCGCTGGCGCTACGGCGACCGTGAAAACCGGGGCCGTACCAGGAAGCCATGCCGCTATCCGCAAAAGCAACACGGGTAGTCGGCGGCGGTGTCACAGGTTGGGGCCGTCCCTCAATCTCAGTCAGAGGGGATTCATCGCCTAGCAGCCGTCGCAGGCGATTAGTTGCCTGCAAAGCATCTTCTGCCGGATCCTGGGTCGTATCGGGCAGCATTAGATCTTGGTTGAAGCTGACGAGGGTGTCGTCGCCCACTTTGATCACGTAAACTTCTGCAGCCGCATCCCAATGGGCCGTGATTTCGTTGGCATCTAGGTTATTGCGGGTGAGCTGATTGATGCGAGAGGCGACCGCTGTGGCTCGTAGAACTGGGTCGTGGCTAAAATCTCGAGCGGCTGAAGCTGAGGGAACATTTGGCCGATCGCCTGCGTCTCTAGAGGTGGAACTGCCTGCCGAAGCAACTTCCTTATCTGCGGTAGTATCGAGCGTCGTTCCCAGGAATGTCAGGACAGGGATGTCGTGGATGTAGAGCGTAGCAGCCTGACGAGTATCGAGTGGATGTCCCAATACACGCACAAAGTCCTGATCGAGATTAGATTCGCTAGCAGAAATCTGGACTGAACTAGCTGTTTGAGATTCATCGTCGGCTGCTGAATTTGAAGCATAGACCGCACTATCCGAAAGATTTTGACCTAGGTCATCCGTTTGCTGGGCATTAGCCGATAGCGTAGCGCCAATCGTAGACATGACCAGCGCTGCGGTAAGGCTACCCAAAAATTTTTGTTTCATAAGTCCATCAACAAATGTCTTGAAAAGCGATTACGGCTGAGAGACGGCTGTGTCAATTCAGTGCGAAGACAGCTTCGCGTAGCTGTCTCTAACTCATAACCATTGCGATTTCACCCTCTGCTGTTGACCGAAATGTACGTTAGCACGAAGAATAGGTATTCGGGATCAGGGTGTTTTTGAGGAGAATGCCTGACTCCGAAAATTCACGGAAACTTTACATTTCTTAGCGGATGGTCTACTGACAAGCTTTTCAGGGTTATTTTCAGGTTTCCAGAGAGATGGAAACGTTTACAAACTTTTATATCTTTGAGGCAACTGCTTAGAGAAAACAAATTAATTAAATTTCGTTTTCTGCCGATTTTAGGCCAAAAGCTGGCATGGAATATTCACTTTTATGCATAATCTAATGCTGACTTTGGAGTCAATAGCAGTAGCTAAGGCATCTCTGACGTATTAGCTACGCTAAAGCCACCCATGCAATTTACTCATCTACTTATTAACGGACAGGACTGATGGATTATCGTGCTGCGGGCGTCGATGTTGAAGCGGGTCAAAACTTTGTCAGGCAAATTCGCCAGATGGTGGAAAGCACACATCGGCCTGAGGTGCTAGGAGGGTTGGGTGGCTTTAGCGGCTTGTTTCAGCTCGCTACTAACTACAAAGAGCCAGTATTGGTGTCAGGGACAGATGGGGTAGGCACGAAGCTTAAAATTGCTCAGGCCCTTAATCAGCACGACACCATCGGTGTAGATTTAGTCGCCATGTGCGTCAATGATGTGCTGACCTGCGGCGCAGAACCCCTATTTTTTCTAGACTACTTGGCAACTGGGAAGCTAGAACCCGCTCAGCTCACTCAGGTTGTTGCCGGGGTAGCGGCGGGCTGTCAGCAGGCGGGCTGCGCTTTGCTGGGGGGAGAAACGGCGGAGATGCCGGGGTTTTATCAGCCCGGCGAATATGACCTAGCTGGATTTTGCGTCGGCGTGGTCGAAAAGCAGGCGATTTTGTCAGGCGATCGCGTTGAGATTGGCGATATTGCCATTGGCTTAGCCAGCCAGGGGGTTCACAGTAACGGCTATAGCCTAGTCCGTAAAGTGATGAGCGAAGGAATCCCGCCGGGACAAACTGAACCAGGCTATGCCTGGAGCGATCGCCCCCAACAGCTGCAGGGCAAGTCTCTAGGCGAAGTGCTGCTGGCTCCTACCCGCCTCTATGTCAAACCCGTGCTGCAGGTTCGGCAGCAGGGACTGCCTATTCACAGCATGGCCCACATTACCGGGGGGGGACTTCCCGAAAACCTGCCCCGCTGCTTGGGGCCGCACCAGTCAGTGCAGCTATCGTTAGGCAGCTGGCCCGTACCACCGATTTTTGACTGGCTGGCGATCGCGGGTGATATTTCCCCAGCAGCGATGTTCAACACCTTTAATATGGGTATTGGCTTTGTGGTTTTAGTCGCTCCGTCTCAGGCCCAAGCAGCCATTCAGGGGTTTGAGCAGGCAGGCGTTGCCGCTTATCAGATTGGGCAGGTGGTTGAAGGCTCTGGGGAAGTACTGGGCCTGCCGCAGCTTGAGGACTAATTAGGCGATAAAGACAGATTGATTTAAAAATCGGCGTAATCTCCTTCAGCCGCTTGCTGCCCCCATCTGCGTAAATCCTTGGAGAGCAGATATCCAGGCAAGCCAGCGGTGAAGCCGGAAAGTGGATGTCATAGTAGTAAAGGTGATTGAGTCCGAACTCGATCTATGTTGCTGTCCATTTATTAGGAAGAAAACCTTGAAGAACCAAGCTCAAAGCTGGCAGCCAATTTTTATCTCTATCGTGGCGGTCATCGTGGGCATTGTAGCTTCCAGTAGCTTTGTCATTATCAATCCAGGGCAAACCGGGGTGCTGAGCATCTTAGGGAAAGCTCAAGATGGCGCTTTGCTGGAAGGAATTCACCTGAAGCCGCCATTTGTATCGCGGGTTGATATTTACGATGTCACGGTGCAGAAGTTTGAGGTACCAGCCCAAAGCTCAACTAAAGACCTGCAAAACCTCTCTGCGAGCTTTGCGATTAACTTTCGGCTAGACCCAATCCAGGTGGTCAACATTCGCCGGACTCAGGGAACTTTGCAGAACGTGGTTTCTAAAATTATTGCGCCCCAAACCCAGGAATCTTTCAAGATTGCAGCGGCACGGCGGACAGTGGAAGAAGCCATTACTAAGCGCTCTGAACTCAAGGAGGACTTTGACATTGCCCTCAATAGCCGCTTAGAAAAATACGGCATTATTGTTCTAGATACCAGCGTCGTCGATCTCAACTTCTCACCGGAGTTTGCTCGCGCCGTTGAAGAAAAGCAAATTGCCGAGCAGCGAGCTAGACGAGCGGTTTACATTGCCCAAGAGGCTGAACAGGAAGCGCAAGCCGAGATCAACCGCGCCAAGGGACGAGCCGAAGCTCAGCGGCTGCTGGCAGAAACCCTGAAAGCGCAGGGGGGTGATTTGGTGCTGCAAAAAGAGGCGATCGAAGCTTGGCGTAAGGGTGGTGCCCAGATGCCGCGCGTACTCGTGATGGGAGGCGACTCCAAGTCGAGCGTTCCTTTCCTCTTCAATGTGGGTGATCTGCAGGAATAGCGCTGTTGCCATCCGGCGCAATTGACGCCTAAATATCTCGCTCCGCTGCCTCTGAGACTTATTTTCAGGTCAGGAGCGAGATTTTTTTATGAGAAAAAATTAATTGCTGCTAGCGCTGAAAGCATGGGGATCACTGGGTGAGAAAGAGCTGACAGTTTGCTCTCTGAGAAAGGTGAACTTGTATTGTCTTTTCTCAACTAAACTTTGCGTAAACTGTATGACTTCTTTAGAGAAAGGGGATGGCAACTCACCAAAATTCAGGGCACTTTGGAAATGACCCTCAGCCAAGATCTTTTAGGAGGCCACAGTGGTTTCATCTTTTCTGAATCAGCATTCCTTCTCTCTGCTAATCTCAGCCAGCAGCATCTTTGTCTGCACCTGCACCTGCTGGGTCATGGCCTATCGGTTGAGCCAGGCATACTCTCAGCGCTAATTCTGACTAGCTAACGCGATCGCCCTTGACCCGATACCTCAGGCAGTTAAGCCATAGCCGTCGCTATCTTGGTTAAAATATCGGCAAAAATTGCCGTTGGGTAAAGCGGTAAAACGCGACTCATAGCCAATCTTCACGACTTACAGTTCAGCTTGCCTGAGCACTTTCACTAGCTGTAATAAAGTAGAGTGCAATACAGCTAAGGTCACTGGCAGATGAGCAACACTGAGGGCGATCGCACCATCCCGCTGCTTAATTTGCAGCAATTTACCCAGGGCACTCAGGCGGAGCAGCAAGACTTTGTTAATAACCTAGGGCAAGCCCTCGAAGACATTGGCTTTTTTGCCATTGAGCAGCATTCGGTAGACTCTGAGCTAATTCAGCAGGCTTATGCCGCTGCCGCATTAGTTTTTACGCTCCCCGCTGATATCAAAAACCAGTACGAACGACCAGAACTGAAAGGGCAGCGCGGTTTTGTCGGTTTTGGGCGAGAACATGCCAAAGATTCGCCTCACCCTGACCTCAAAGAGTTTTGGCACATTGGGCGATCGCCCGCTGACGGGCTAGCTAATCTCTGGCCCCAAGAAGTGCCCCAGTTCCAGCCCGCTATGACAGCCTTGTTTCAGCAGCTAGAAGCCTGCGCCGCCGTTTTACTAGAAGCCTGCGCTTTATACCTAGGGCAGCCACGTACCTATTTAAGAGACTTGATTCAGCAGGGAGATACGCTGCTGCGGGTGATCCACTATCCGCCTGTTCCGGCAACGGCTCCAGCAGCTAGCCTACGAGCCGCTCCCCACGAAGACATTAATCTAATTACGCTTTTGTGCGAGGCCACCGCCCCCGGCCTAGAACTCTTGCAGGCAGACGGCCAGTGGTTGCCGGTTCAGGCCCCGCCCGGACAAATCGTGGTGGACACGGGCGATATGTTGCAGCACCTCAGCAACGGCTTATTCAAAAGCACGACCCATCGCGTCGTTAATCCAGACAATCAGCGCGATCGCCGCTTCTCCATGCCTTTCTTTGTCCATCCGCGCGCAGCCGTGGACTTGACGCCGCTGCCAGAGTGTGTTGCTCGGACCGGGGGGCAGGCTAGATATCCGTCGCTGACAGCAGGAACTTATCTGCAGCAGCGCTTACAGGAGATTGGCTTGGCCTCATAGATCTGTTCTTTAAGTTACACTGAGAATAGAGTTAAGAATTGTAACAAACTCATGGTCAGCCAGGCAGGTCAATCAGTCATCGTCATCGGAGCCGGAATTGGCGGGCTGACAGCGGCAGCGCTGCTGGCTAAACGGGGTTATCAAGTGCGCGTTTTTGACCAGGCAATTGTGCCCGGAGGATGCGCCTCTACCTTCAAGCGGCGCGGTTTTACCTTTGATGTGGGGGCAACTCAGGTAGCAGGGCTAGAACCGGGAGGAATTCACCATCAGATTTTTGCAGAACTGGGCCTAGAACTGCCTGAGGCTACAATCTGCGATCCCGCCTGTGCCGTCTATCTGCCGGGTGAAACCGAGCCGATTAGGGTTTGGCGCGATTCTCAACGTTGGCAACAGGAGCGGCAGCGGCAGTTTCCCGGCAGTGAACCTTTTTGGCGATTACTATCAGCCCTGTTTGACTATAGCTGGCGGTTTCAGTCACGGCAGCCCGTTTTGCCGCCGCGCAATCTCTGGGATATGACGCAGCTTTTAAAAGCAGTCCGACCTGACACGCTGATGACGCTGCCCTATACGTTTTCCACAGTGGGCCAGCTGCTGCGGGGCTATGGATTGGCAGGCGATCGCCGTCTAAAGACATTTCTTGACCTGCAGCTCAAGCTGTATTCCCAAGTCGATGCTGATGAAACGGCGCTGCTGTACGCGGCGACGGCGCTGGGGGTTTCTCAGGCTCCCCAAGGGCTGTATCACCTCAAAGGCAGTATGCAGGTACTCAGCGATCGCCTGGTCATGGCCTTAGAAAAGTTTGGCGGTCAGCTATGGATGCGCCATGCCGTAAAAAACATTCAGGTTCAGGCGGATAAGGCTGCTGCCGTCACCATACGCAATCAAAAAACGGGGGAAGTCTGGACTGAAACTGCCGATCAGGTAGTCGCCAACGTGACGCCGCAAAATTTAGTCAAACTGCTGGGCACCTCGGCCCCCCAAGGCTATAAACATCGAGTTGAGAAGCTGCCGCCGGCCTCAGGCGCATTCGTCGTTTATCTAGGCGTTGACCAAGCCGCGCTGCCAGAGAACTGTCCGCCTCACCTGCAGTTTCTCTACGACTATGAAGGACCGATTGCCGAAAATAATTCGCTCTTTGTCTCAGTCAGCCGGCCCGGAGACGGTCGCGCCCCGGCAGGTAAAGCAACTGTAATTGCCTCTTCCTTTACGGACGTAAACCTTTGGTGGCGATCGCCGGACTATGAAGCCTTGAAACAGCAGTATACCGAAACGGCGATCGCCCGTCTGAGTTTGTTTTTTGATCTCCGCCAGGCAAATCTAATTCATATTGAAGCGGCAACCCCGCGCACGTTTCAGAACTTTACCGGACGCGAGCAGGGCAGCGTCGGCGGCATTGGTCAGCGGGTGGCGACCTTTGGCCCATTCGGTTTTGCCAATCGCACTCCCGTAACAGGACTGTGGCTGGTAGGAGATGGCACCCATCCCGGAGAAGGGACGGCTGGCGTCAGCTACTCGGCGCTAACAGTTACTCGACAAATTGAGGCGGCATCGGTCTGAGGCAAGTTGAAGATTTTAGCTACACTAAAGCTAGCACCCAAGCTGGTATCCCTACGGCTGGCTTAACGATTAAGACAAGGCTGATATACTCCAAACAGCCATCGGCTTTCCAGTATTATTGAGTTTGTGAACAAGCTGACGACCTATGACATCATACGCCACCTCCACTGCCAGGGTTGATATGGGCGAACTTCGCCGTCTCAGAGGGCTTTTGCCACCCGAACTGCAGAGCTGGGTTACAGTAGAACCTGCCACGGACGTAGCCCCACCGCTCATCACCTGCGAAGAATTGGGTAAAGATCAGGTTGAGGTGCAAATCGATCTGGCAAAGTGGGAACAGTTGGCGCTAGATCAGCGCAATCTGCTGTTTTGGCATGAGGTGGCCCGGATTCAGAACGATACGATTCCCCGGGATGGCTGGGAGATGGCGGCGCTAGCAATTGGTCTAGGCGGCGCTGTCGGTGAGCTGTGGGTCCAGGACGGGCTGCTGCTAATTTTGGCGCTGGCCCTGTGCGGCATCTCCGGCTATCGGCTCTATCGTCGGAACAATGGTCAAAAGACTTTAGAGGAAGCGATTAAAGCCGATGAAAAGGCGATCGCCATTGCCACGCGTTTCGGCTATAGCCTGCCCAACGCCTACAAGAGCTTAGGCAGTGCCCTCAAAACGCTGATTGAGCAAACCCCCCGCAAGCGCCAGCGCGATCGCTATATTAAGCGGTTAGACGCGCTGAAGAAAAGTGCGGCCCGCGCCAAAGAGAGAGCCAGAGGCGATCGCGGTACGCGCGAAGCATATTAAATCAATTGCGCTCTTAGATGAATGCTGTGGTGCTAGACGAGTCTAGACCGCACCCGTTGTCTGCTAGCCTCACTACTTTGAGACAATCTCAAATAGGGTACTCCTATGGTTTTTGCCACCCAATCAGCAACGCCACCGCTGGAGAATGGCGATCATCTAACGCGGACTGAGTTTGAGCACCGCTACGCTGAAATGCCGGAGCTGAAGAAGGCTGAACTGATAGAAGGTATCGTCTTTATGGCTGCAGCGCTCCGGGCCAATAGTCATGGTAACCCGCATGCGCTGATGATGGCTTGGCTGGGAGTCTACCATGCCGCCACACCGGGCACATACTTGGCCGATAATACAACGGTGCGACTTGACAGAGACAATGCGCCCCAGCCCGATGCACTATTGCGGATCGAGCCTGCGGCAGGCGGACGTTCTCGAATTACAGAAGATGACTATATTGAGGGATCTCCTGAGCTAATTGTCGAGATTGCCGCCAGCAGTGCCTCATACGATATGAATACCAAGCTCAATGTTTACCGTCGTAACGGTGTTCAGGAATACGTAGTCTGGCAAATGTATGAGAACCAGATTCTTTGGTATCAGCTATTAGACGATCGGTATCAGTCAATAATGCCAAACCCATCTGGTCTGACTGAAAGCCAAATATTTCCAGGGCTTTCGCTGGATGTGGAATCTATGCAGCAGCGAGATCTTGCTACAGTCTTAGCGCAGTTACAAACTACTCTAGGAACGCCAGCACATCAAGCCTATATTCAGAAACTGGCGGTTTAGCGCTTGGCAAATTCTCTGAAATTACTAAGAGTCTATCCCTTTCTTGCTTCAAGACTATTTTCAATTTGTTGCAGACAGTCGCTAACGGCTGAGGTTAGCGGGCGCTGGGTCGCGTCAACTGGATGCAGAGCGATCGCCGTGGCTTCTGCCAGTTCAGATCGGACTGAGGCTAAATCATCAGCCTGAGCTTCCAGGCAAAAGATGTTTAACTGGGGCAATTGGGCATAGACATCGATACTTTGAATGTTTAGCTGGAAGGGGCCAGGTTCAAAATGAGGATTTAGAGCTTTGTCATACTCAAATTTGCTCAGCATTACCTGAAATGAATAGATGCTAGCAGGGTTGAACGGGGCAGCCTCCTCCACCGTCTTTGCTCTAAACGTAGGTCGCAGCGTGGCAAAGGGAATGTGAATCACGGTTTCCTGCCCCGCTGTTGTATCAAAGGACTGACAGTAAGATAAGCTATCCCAGCCTTGGCGATCGCGCAGAATGAACTTGTAGCGCTGACCGTCTCCTTTAACGTACAGGCGAATGCCCTGCCAGCCTTGTAAATCAAACGGTGGTTCAAAATCTCGCGTTCGCACTGAGCTAAAGCCACCAGAGTTCGCGGTTGAGACGGTGCCTGCAAAAGTAGCCGCGCCTTGCCCCTGATAAAATCCGCCGGAGCTAACTCCGCCCATCACCACGTCATCTAGTGCCCCCCAAATCCGCTTGATATCGTCAGCAGGCTGGGAAAAATCAAACAGGCGATGGCTAATTTCAGGCGTTTTGTCCAGCCTAGCTAGCTGCTGGGACCACTGCGGCCAGTTGATAGAGCTGGGGCGATCGCAGACAAAAATTCCCGCGACTCCCGCCAGTGCCGCTGGTGAAAGCTCGACCTCGGACTGAATGTGAGCGTCCTCAATCGTCAAAAATCTTAAATTGAGGCGGCGAGAGCGCAGCACTTCCGCTAGCGCCTGTCTGCGCGGTGTATCGGTGCCAACGATCCCAAAGGTTGCCTGCTGAATCGGAGCAGGCACGGCCTGGGCTGAAACCTCAACGGAGCTATCAAACATCTGCTGTAACCATCGAATACTGCCGAGAAAAGGAACCTCGCCAAAGAAGTTAAGGGTTTCTAGAAACTGAGGTAAATTCCACTGGCCTGAAGATTGCTGAGCCATTTCAATTACGCGATCGCTATCTCGAACCCTATCAGAATCTAGGGAGTCATTGACAAGCTTCCAAAGGCAGACATTGGCTGACTAACGTTAAGAACACGCTCAGTGTGAAACGAGAAATGTAGCCAACCGAACCTCTCCTCATACCTCATGTTCAATTAGCTACGTGACCCCGACGGCTGACGCACTGTAACAAAATGGCGCAGTCAAAAAATTTTGGTTCAGCTCAGTAAATTCCTGCACAGCGCTTCAAGTCAGAATAAGCACAGACTTGACGTAGCTGATTGTTTAAGCCGCGATCGCCGCAGCGGCTGTCGCGTCTAAAGCCTTGGTATATGCCATGCTTCCGTAAGTTTACTTGGTTTTGATAGAGACGAGCAGCAATTGATGCGGCTCAAAGCGAAAAGTTGATGAAGAGGTTCATAAAGCACGTATAAAGTTCCGTATTTATACGCCTTGGAGAACCTGCTTGCGGCGATTACTTTAGCGTCAGGGTATACATACACTTCAGGTCATCGACTCAATTCACTATGGCTTCTTTTTCTATAGATTTGTTCGAGCAAAAATTTGATCTTGATGCTTTGGATCAAACCGTTCACGCATCCGTTGATTTAGCTGCTCAAGATCCTTATTTTCTCTATCTTTTCTTTCATCGCTATACCTACTTCAATGGCTACGCCTCAGCCATGATTGCGCGGTTAGCTAGCTCAATTGGTCTGTCACGCTATCTCTTTGTTCATCCTGAAGCAGCCGTCACCGAAGAAGCCGATCGCGGGATGGAAATTGCGGCCAAAATTCTAACAGCGGCGGCAGATGAAGGGACTTATGAAAATCCTTCTCATCGCGCTTTAGCTCAGCTAACGTTGAAAACGGTGGGCAACTACGCCAATCTTTCCGCAGCGCAGCGTAATCAATTTGCAGCCCCGATTTGGTTAGAAAGACTCGTTCAAGATCTAATTACTAGCTATCAGGGTATTCCCGGCAACATTGAGTCTTTGATCCGAGGGATTGGCTTGCACATTGCTTCCGAAATTTTGGGCGATCGCGAATATGCTCTGATTGATAAAGTGATTCGCCATGACTACGCCGATGTTCGCTTCGATCAGTTCCTGAAGCAGCAGGCCAGCAATGGCAAAATTGGCGAGCATCAGTTTCATCCCTGGTGCTGGATTGTGATTCACAGCCGTCATGAAGGCGAAGGCATCGAGGTGGAACATGCTGACTACGCGTTGACGGCTTTAGAGCTAGCAACGCAGTACCGCCCTGAATCTCAAGAGCAGATTTGGGATTGGGCCGCTCAGGGCTTTAGCGAATTTGCCAATCTCCAGCAAAAGCTGTTTCAAGAAATTTACCGGGAATGTCTTGAACTACGCCAACAGCGCGAAGCAAAGACGGTAGTTTCAGTTTAGAGTCAGAGCTTCTATCGCTATTGTCCCAGCTAAGATTATGGCCACAACGCTTACCACCGCCAGAGTCGTTCGGCATTCACCTCATGTTCTGTTAAACACGGCTGCGATCGCTTATACGCTCAGCGGCTACGTCATCGGCATTGCCCTACTATTTCTCGCTAATGGCTGGCTGAACGGACTCGGCGTGCTATTACTCACCCACAGTCTGATTTACTCAGCCTATTTAACCCACGAATTTATGCACGGCAACATCTTTCGATCGCGCCGTCGTAATGCTCGCTGCGGACGGCTGATGGGCTGGCTCAATGGAGCTTGCTATTTCGGTTTCAAAGCCCTCACAGTTCAGCATATTCAACACCATACCGACCAAGCTGATTTTTATCGCTTTGATATTCCGGCAGCGGTCAGACAGCTCCCGCCTTTGCTCAAACACACCGTTTTGCTGCTGGAATGGTGCTATTTGCCAGTGGTGGCTTTTTGGGCGCGCTGGCGCAGTATTTACCTGCTATGGCGAAATGCGCCCTACGCCAAAGCCCGGCAGCGAATTGCTGTCGTGCTGGGTTTGAGACTGCTCTTTTTTATCGGCCTAGGCTACCTATCTTTAAAAGCACTGCTGCTCTACTTTGTGGCCTATAGCAGCATGATTACGGTGCTGCGCTGGGCAGATGCTTTCCAACATACCTATGAAGGATTTCCAGTCGGCTCGGTCCTGCCTTACCGGGCAGCTAGCTATGAGCAAGCCCACACTTTTTCCAACCTGATTTCTCACCGCTATGCCTGGCTCAACCTGCTGCTGCTAAACTTCGGCTATCACAGCGCCCACCATGCCGATATGACCTGTCCCTGGCACGATCTGCCCCAGGTAGACCGGGCGCTAGCGACCAGCGATATGTTTAACTATATTTCGCTGACTGACCAACTGGTAAACTACCACCAATTTCGCGTCAAGCGCTTACTACTGGGACAAGGAGATGTCGCTAAAGGGGAGAACAGACACAGCTTTAACCAGTTTTATGGAGCGGTTGATGTTTCTTTTATTACGCTCTATTAGTCATCGTATTGATAGCGATCTGAGACTTAGCAACTGAGTATGACAGTTGATTTCACTCTAAACATGAGGAATAAACAAGCAAATGACTGACTGGCGGCTAGGGCTAGGTCTGGTAGCAGGCTGTATCTACTTTTTGGGATTTGTCCCCTATCTAATCACAATTTATCAAGGCAAAACCCGTCCGAATCGGGCAAGCTGGTGGATTTGGTCAGTGGTGGGGCTGATTCTGGTTTTCAGCTACGAATCCTCTTCCTCGGATTCTATTAGTTCACTGTGGGTGCCAGCGGCAGCGGCTGTCTGCCACCTCATCATTGCTTTGGCTTCCATCAAATACGGCGAAGGGGGGTGGAATCGTTTCGATCGCGCTTGCCTAGCCGCTGCTGGCCTGAGTCTGATTCTCTGGTGGGCTTTTGATGCCCCCTTAATCGCCCTGTTTACTAACTTGGCTATTGACTTTTCGGGGGCGCTGCCGACCATTCGCAAAACCTATCTGCGCCCGGATAGCGAAGATGTGCTGCCCTGGTTCCTCTTCTGGCTGGCGAGCTTGCTAAATCTGTTTGCCATTGAACAGTTTTCAATCGCGCTGTTTGCCTATCCGTTTTACCTATTTTGCATACCGACAATCATTCTCTATCTGCTGATGAGTCCCAAGTTCAAGCTCAGGACGGTCAATACTCGCTCAGATAAGTACAAAAGTTTCAACCGAGAGCTGTAGCCACAGGTTTCTGCGCAAACAGATCAACCAAACACTGGACTAAAGCCACCGGATCGAAGGGCTTAGAGATAATCGCGGCAATTCCTTGTTGTTCGCTGCTGAGGCGATCGCCCAGCCGAATCCGAGGCACTATCAGGACGATAGGAACATGCTGCAGCTCAGAATAAAGACACAAATGCTCGGTTAAAACCGATCCGGCAGTTTCCGTGTCTAGCAGGATCAAGTCAGGCAGATGTTCTACAGCTAGGATTACACCGTCACCAATAGAGGCTGCAGTCAAAACCTGCCAGTCAGCAATCATCTCCAAACTGAACCGAATAATGGTTCGAGAATCTTCTGCCCGATCAATCAGCAGAATGCGCTTGGCTGCGGCTGCACTAGCAGAAAAGTCCAGCGGTTGACAACTTAGCCGAGAAACTGACGAACTCATAGTAATTGCCCGCTTGCCTACAGGTTGGCTATTGGAAGAGATATGTAAGTAGCCTACAGAGCAATTATGGAGATCCTATGAGGATAGAAATAATCAGCTACAGGGGCCAGCCTAAGTAACCAGCAATTTGGCTCGCTAGGGTAGTTGGGTCGAAGGGTTTGGTGATGACGCCTTTAGCGCCGGCACTGTAAAGACGGCGGCGGTCGGCGGATTGGGCTTTAGCTGTCAAAAAAATAACGGGGATAGCCTGGGTCTGACGATTATGCTGGAGTGATTCAAGGGTGGCTAAACCATCCATGTCGGGCATCATTACGTCCAACAGAATGGCATCGGGCTGCTGGGTTGCGGCCAGTGTGATGCCAGCTTTGCCAGAGGTCGCAGTAAACATTTGCCAGCCTGACTCCAGCATCAGACCAATTTCAGCAATTTTGTGAATATCAGGTTCATCATCAATGAGCAAAATTCTCTTTGAAATCATAGTGGCTGCTTAGAGACCGGCTTTGGCAAAGTGAAGTAAAAGGTGCTGCCTGCTTCAGGACGGTTTTCGGCCCAAATATGTCCATGATGCTGCTGCACGATATTACGACAGATAGCCAGCCCAAGGCCAGTCCCGCCGCGCTTGCGCGAATCAGAGGCATCTACCTGCTGAAACCGCTCAAAAATAGTTTCCAACTTATCAGGAGGAATGCCGCGCCCTTGATCCTGGACAGCGAACAGCACAGTGCTGGCCTGCTCGGTTACAGCTAGCTGAACCGTTGTCTGCGGGGGAGAAAACTTGATGGCGTTGCTGAGCAAATTGGTCAGTGTTTGCAAAATATGGTCAGGGTCAGCCCAGATCTCAACGGAGCTGGCAGTCGCTGTTAGCTCGATCTGAGCCTCATGCGCCATTGACTGCATGGTTGCAATGGCCTGCAACAGTAAATCGCCGGCATTGCAGACCTGCATTACCATGCTGATCTGACCCGATTCAATCCGTTCTAAGTCCAAGACATCGTTGATTAAGCGCGTCAGCCGCTCGGTGTTCTTTAAAGAAATCTCAATCAGGGCCTGCTCATGAACTGAGAGGGTTCCAAGCTGTCCGGTGGCTAATAGCTTGAGAGAGCCATGCACTGAGGTCAAAGGAGTTCTCAGTTCGTGGCTAACGACAGAGACAAATTCATCCCTGAGGCGCTCGGTCGCTTTGCGATCGCTAATGTCGCTGACCAGCGTGAATAAGCCCCTCACCTCATCCTGCTGTACATCGGGAATATAGCTGGCGCTAATCCAGCGATCGCCCGTTAGATAAGGCATTTCTATTTCATAACTAACTGTTTCACCCGCCAGTCCCTGGGCTAGATAGTCCTGAATTTGCCGATAAGCCGCTTCCCCAATGACATCACGCACCCGGCAGCCGCGAATGGCTTCGCGCGATAGGCCAAACCAGCTTTCATAAGCAAGATTATTAAACTGATAGCACTGCTGGCGATCGACATAAGCAATCAACACCGGCAGCGCGTCGGTGGTCAGGCGCAGCTTTTCTTCACTGCGACGCAGAGCTGCCTCGGCCTGACGGCGTTCAGTGACATCTTTGAGGATAATAGTGAAGACTAAGCCCTGCTCCGTTTGCAGCTTGGAGATAGAGGCTTCTGCCGGAAATTCCTGGCCGTTTCGCCGCCGACCGACAACGCCACGGCTGCGCTCGGCCATAGGCTGAGCGCTGACCTCTGTTTCGGCTAGCGCCTGCATGGAGCGGCGATCGCTGGTCTGAAACAGACCTGGCAGTAAGATACTGAGCGGCTGGCCTAAAACCTCAGCAGCGGGATAGCCAAAAATACGCTCAGCCCCCTGATTGAATAACTGGATAATTTGAACCTCATCAACGGAGATTACGCCCTCATCAGCCGTGTCCAAAATCCCGGCTAGTTTCTGCTGGCTTTCTCGCAGCGCGGCCTCAGTTTGTTGGCGATCGCGGATTTCCTGCTGTAGCTGATGATTAATTTGGGTCAGTTCGGCGGTACGCTGGCTGACACGCTCTTCTAAGGTATCGAGCAGTTGCGCCTGGGTCACGGCTAGTCCTAGCTGATCGGCTAGCTGCTGCACCAGGCTAATTTCGGCCTGATCCCACTGACGCGGGCGATCGCACTGGTGGATTAGCAGAAAACCCCACAGCACTGCCTGATAGAACACAGGCACCACCAGCTCAGACTGAACGGCAAAGCGCTCTAGCAGTACCTGAGCATCGGCCGTCAAAGCATGGGCCGAATCGGCGATCGCCACCCGCTGTCCCTGTTGAGAAGCTTCCTGCAGCCGTAACGACTGCATCAGCAGCTGCGTCATAGCCTCAGGCTGGGCTAGCATGGCAGGCCAGGGAGCCAGAACTGCTTCGTCTACGAGCTGGCTGCTGCCATCGGCCTGCTGCTGTACTACCAAAACGCGATCGCAGGCGAGCAGCCCCTGCACTTCTGTCACAATGGTGTGCAAAATCTCTTCTAAGCGCAGCGAATGAGAAATTTTGCGCGTGACCTCTGTGAGGAGCTGATTTTGTCGGCTCTGGCGCTCTAGGCGGCGCTCTGCCTTACGGCGCTCGGTCACATCTAGCCCTGTAGCAATGACATATTCAACCTGTCCTTGCTCGTTGGTGATTACCGTGTTAGACCAGCTAATCAAATGCTTGCTGTCGTCTTTGCTGACCCAGTAGTTTTCGTACTGGCTAGGTGCCTGGCCGCGCACAAGCTGCTGAAAAACCGCCTTGACCGCAGCCCGCTCAGCCGGCAGCAGCAAAAAGTCCCAGGGACAGCGGCCACGGACTTCGACTGTCTGGTAGCCCGTGATGGCCTCGCAGGTGCGATTGAAGCGCAGAATTTGGCCCTGCCGATCGAGTACCACAATCAGCGCGCCCACCGTATCTAGCACCGCGGCAATAAAGTCCCGCTCTTGTTCCAGCAGCGCTTCTGCCTGCTTGCGCTCTGTGATATCGCGAGCTGAAGCATAGATGAGCTGTTCATCGGGATGGGTGACTGCGTTCCAAAGCAGCCAGCGATAGGAGCCGTCCCGGCAGCGATAGCGATTTTCAAAAGCAATGGTGCGCTTGCCAGCAGCAAGCCTTTGCAGCTCTGCTAAGGTGGCACTGCGATCGCTGGGATGGACGAAGTTAACCAGGGGATGCGCCTGTAGCTCCTCGTTGCTATAGCCTAAAGTTTGGCTAAAAGAGGGGTTTAGTCGCTTAAAGTAGCCGTCTAACCCTGCCGTACACAACATGCTAGGCGTGATTGAAAAGACTCGATCTAGAGCCTGTTCTGACTGCTGCCGCTCAGCAACTTCCTGCCGGAGCTGTTGGTTGGTCTGGATGAGCTGCGCGGTCTGCAGCGAAACCCGTTTCTCTAGCGCCGCGTTGGCTATCTGTAGCTGCGACTCTAGCCGTTGGCGCTGATCAACCTCTTGGCGGAGCTGATGGTTAGTTTGCTCTAAGCGATCGCTGCGATCTTGAAGGAGCTGCTGAAGCTGCTCAATCTCTCCCAATAGCTCTGTGGGATCTAAGACCTGTAGCAGACTGGTTTGGGTGACAATGCCCACCAGTTCCCCGGCTTCGTTCTGTACTCCTAAGCGACGAATCCGGCGCTGCTGCATTTGCTGGTGGGCCTGCCACAGAGAATCATGGGGGTACAGGCAAAAGAGGGGCGTACTCATCACCTGAGCCGCCTGCAGGCGACTGGCATTGAGTCCTAAAGTTTTGAGCTGGATGATATCGCGCTCGGTGACAATGCCCACTGGCATGGCAACCGTTCTGCCCAGGTGAAACCGGGCTTCCGTAATCACGACGCAGCTAATCCGGTGAGCTGACATCAGATTCGCCAAGGTCAAAACTGAGGTCGTTGGCGCAGCCTGAATCACCTGGGTCAGCATGACATCGCTGATCTGGCGCAGCTTTAGAAAATTAAGCGGCTGTAGAGCCTGCCGCAGCGTTGTCAGGGTGATGACGCCTAGGAGTTTCTCTGCCTCATCTAAAACTGGCAGGTGGCGCACCTGATGCTGCTGAAAAGCGGCTGTGACTGAAAAAATGCTTTTGATCTCACTTTGGTTGATGGTGATGACGGGCTGCGACATCACAGCGGCGATCGCTAACCGATTGAGATCCACTTCTTGAGCCACTAGCGCAACCAAATCGCGCTCGGTAAAGATGCCGGTCAGCTCTCCTGCCGTCATCACGAGGGCATAGCCCACATCAATTTCAGCCGCGATCGCCGCTAAATCAACTGCCTGCTCCCTTTCTGCCGTCAGCGCGCAGCTGACACCCCTCACATAGGCCATCTGTTCAATGACAGCCGCTACCGATTCTGTAGGGGAGACAATCAGCGGCTGACGATTCATCAGCTGAGCTGGACTTAAGAGCGCTGTCTGATGAAAAGGCGACATATTGAACGTAAGAAAAACCAGGACAGTGGCACCGAAGCAATCAGCAAAACCTGATCCTATCGATTTCGCTATCTCAGACCAAACTATTTATTGCTAATCTTCACAAGTCCCTCAGATTTCTTCTCTAGGCTAAGGAATTAGAGATGGACTGGAATGATGCAATATTTCTACTGCTTTGCCAATGCCAGCTTGACGCTGCGCATGATTCACTATCTATTTAATCAGCCCGGCATTCACACTACCTGTGTCACCGTGATTTATCTGGTGGACTGCTGGGTGATGCGAATCCAGCTAGAAGCGCCTTTAGAGCCGAAAACCTGCCTTGACTTTAAAGCCTTTCTGAGCGAGAACGGACTGCCCTATCAGCCTAGCCTGCACGAATCTAGAGCTTTGGCGCACTTAGACGCTGGCAGATCTTTGACCGAGGTGATGAACCGCTACCACTTAGTCATTGTCTCGCACGGGATTCCTCAACCAGAAGAATTAGAAGTCTTTCGCCGCCGCTTTATTGACGGCTTGGGGTACTGCCCCCAGAATCTGGTTTAGCCAGGCAGTTTAGTGGGTGTGGGAACGCCTGAGACGATTTAAGATGCGGTTAGCCAGTTCTGCGGCAATTACCGGCTTGGTAACAAAATCGTCAGCCCCTACGCTAAAGGCGCGTCCCTGGGTTTGGGCATCTTCGTGTACAGTCAAAAACAGGATTGGTAGGGTTTGCCAACGCACATCAGCCCGCAACACCTGGCATAAATCTAAGCCATTAATTTCCGGCATCTCGACATCTAGCACCAGCAAATCCGGTCCGTCCGCCGCTAGAGTCTGTAAAAGCCGATCGGGATCGTCTAGGGTGGAAATCTCAAATCCCCAGCGAGCGAGAGTCGTCTGCAACCAGTCAAGCTGCTGAGAATCGTCATCAACAATCAGGATTTTGGCGCTGCCGCTTGCCTCTTTGAGAGCCTGCCTGGCGGCAGCCATAATCTCAGAAGCGGTGGCAGTCTGCGGCAAAATGCTCTGAACGCCCTGCTGCACTAGCTTGAGGCGATCGCTAAATGTTTCGCTATTCATCCGCACCAGTATGGGCACGTTAGACGGCTGCGCCGCTGCTAGCTGATCCCAGTCATCTGCCGCTAAAGCCGCTCGGTGATCGATCAAATTGAGCAAGATTAGATCAGGGGAGCGCTGCAGCGAACTGAGACAGGTCTGAGTCAGGGCAGGCACTACAACCGCTTGCATACCCAGCTTTAAGGCTTCAACCTGCCAGTCCTGAACCGACTCAGGCTCGTGGCTGACAATCAGCAACAGCGGCGAGGCAGCCATAGCCGCTGATTTCATCTGATACTTTGACGGCTTTTTCATTTCCTGGCGCAGATCCTGCACCAAGGCAGAAACGCGCAATGCTTCCTGAGCGCTGAGCTGCTTGAGCAAGAGCTGTTCCAGTTCCCTCGCTAGGCGCGACCCTTCCGGAAAGCCAAAACTGCCCAGAGAGCCTACCAGCTTATGCGCATCTGAGTAGCCTGCCTGCTGAAGTTCTTGGGTGAGCTGCCCCTGCTTGAGGGCGATCGCTGCTGCTTCAATACAGTCTAAGCGCTCTTGCATAACTGAGCGATGCTGCTCCCAGGCCTTAATGACGGCAGCGAGTGTTTCTTGCTTGGGCATAGCCGCTGCTGCGGCAGTTGGACGCAGCGGGGTGGGCGATTGTGCTGGTGCGTTCAAGGGTTTGAGACGATAGCCCAGACCATAGACTGTTTCGATTAGGTCTTTGGGTGCGCCCGTCGCCTTAAGCTTTTGGCGTACCCCCTTGATGTGAGTCCGAACCGCGTCTTCACCGGGGGGATCTTCAAAAGACCAGAGACTTTCAATAATCGCGTTGAGGCTGAATACGCGGCTCGGATTGCGCAGAAAAAGCTCTAACAGGGCATATTCTTTGGGGGTTAAGGGTAGAGGCTGATCGGCATAGGTGACTTCATAGGTATTGGGATTGAGCTGCAGCGCTTGCCAGCGAAGCACCGGGGGGAGCGTGTGGATTTCTCGCCGCAGCAGCGCCCGGATGCGAGCGCAAAGCTCCTCAAAATCAAACGGCTTGACTACGTAGTCATCAGCCCCAGCATCAAGCGCGTTGATTTTATTGCCGCTGTCATCACGGGCTGTCAGCATTAAAACAGGCTGCTCAAAGTCCTGCTGGCGTAAGCGCTGACAGAACGAAATGCCGTCACCATCCGGCAAGATGACATCTAAAACTAGCAAATCGTAGCTGAAGAGGGCTAAAAACTCCTCTGCTGTTTCCCGATTATTGGCAATATCTACGGCATAACGCTGCTGAATTAGGCTTTCTGCGAGCGTCTGCATCAGGGGTTGGTCATCGTCAACAAGCAGTATTCGCATAGGAGGTTTTAAGCACTGCCTTCAAAGTTATCAAAAGCGATGTTCTTTGGCTTGGGAGCTGAGTTTAGCAAAACAGCGACGGCAATTTGGCCTCCTACATTTTAAAGGAGAGCCTTTTGAGGGAGAGCCTTTATACCGCTATTCTGAGGCTAAATATCTGTCGTGACTAAACTTGGGTACGGCGATCGCGACATTAAGGAATCGTGCAGGCCGCACCGCTGAGCAAAAGTTATCGGTTACACTGAAAAGCGAACTTGCGCCATTGTAGCCGTCGGTTTTTAGGAATTTAATTGTCTATGAGTTCTTCCTTACTGGGCCTGCTAACAGACACGCTCTCTACGTTTTTACAAATTTACTTTGTTCTGCTAATTGTGCGGATTCTTTTAACCTGGTTTCCCAACGTAGACTGGTTTAATCCACCTTTCTCCATTTTGAGCCAGTTAACTGACCCCTACCTCAACATTTTCCGCTCCATCATCCCGCCCCTGGGAGGGATCGATTTTTCGCCTATTTTGGCCATTTTTGCTCTGCAGTTCCTTTCCAGAGCCGTGATGGGACTAGGCGCTATGGTCTATTAGCCCTGCTTCCTCAGGACTGACTGCCGATATTAGAGCAGTAGAAACCCAGTATTGGCATACCGCTGGTAGAGTCTTGCATATTGAGACTCTACCAGCGGTCTTGACTATGGTTAATTCAGGCGTTTGGCGGTTTGGTGGCATTGCTGCTGAACAGCATTTCTTTGCCATTGAACTACTTTGCGGTTCCAGCAATCTTACAAATAAGTAGGCAGACGCGGTTAAGCATGTGGGTGTTGGGTTACGCTGTCGCTGACCTATTTACGCTGTCGCTGACCTATGCCACAAGTAATTAGCTCCGCCTACTTAGCGGCTGCATCAGCCCTAAAGCAAAGGCTTTCAGAGAGCCTCCAAAAGCCTTTACTCAAGCGTTGATGACGCTATGCCTACTTTTCAGTTAGGCGAGTCAACAGCACGTTCGAGCGATCGACAAACGACTTCATGCCGTCAGCGTCAAAGCCTTTTTGGGCCATGAGGGCAAGGTCATAGACTTGCTGACATATCAGGTTGGTCATTTGCTCAGTGGGAGAGGCAGAGCCGCCAGCAGAGACAATTGTGCCCTGAGACATAGAAGCCAAGTTCTGAATCAGCGGGTGATTGATATTCACCATCAGAATGTGCTCTTCGGGAAACTCTGCTGCTGACTGCTGCATCAGTGCCGTCATTTCCTGCAGACGACGCAGAGACTCAGGCAAAAGCACCATTGCCGGGGGTGCCCCCTGCGGATCGTCTGACTTGAGAGACTTGGTTTGAATCGTCAGCTTGGGCCGATTGAGAGACTTTTCAAACAGCTCCTTAATCTGCTCGCCCCGGGTTTTGTTGGTAGTGGGATCGACAATCTCGCTGGCCTGATCGTCTTTGAGCAGAGTCTCATCCATTTCGGCATCGACGCGGGAAAACTTGATGTCGGAATATTCCCGCTCTAGGAAGCTAATGAAATGAGTATCAATGAAAGAGTCCATGTAGAGGACTTCTAAGCCCTGACTCTTGTGCAGCTCAATGTAGGTGGCCTGAGCGACTTCGTCTGTGGCATAGAAAACGCGGTTTTCGTGCCGTTCTTGGTTGCGCTCTAGATATTCTTTGAGCGTGGTGTAAAAGTAGCCTTTCTCGTCGGTGGGAGTCTTAGCACCGTCATCACTCACTTCTGCCCAGGCATCTCCTTCACCCGACTGGACTTCCACCTTGGCGGCGGCACCCTCGGTTTCGGCTAGCTTCGCCGTTGTGCGGAAAACCAGGATATCCTCGACCTGTTTCTTGAACTTGTCGTCGTTGAGCGAGCCAAATTTGACAAAGGTGCCCAAGTCTTGCCAGCAGCGGATATATTCAGCGCGATCGCTTCTGTATAGCTCTTTCAGGCGATCGCCCACTTTTTTAGCAATATAGTCCGCAATGCGGCGTACGGTGCGATCGGCCTGCAGGAAGCTGCGAGACACATTCAGCGGAATATCGCTGCTGTCGATGACGCCTCGCAGCGGCAGCAAGAAGCGGGGAATGACTTCCTCGCAGTTGTCGCTGACAAAGACCTGATTGCAGAACAGCTTGATCTGACTTTGGGTGACATCAACGTCAGGGCGCAGCTTGGGGAAATAGAGAATGCCGTTGACCACAAAGGGATAGTCAGTGTTGAGATGTACCCAAAGCAGGGGATCTTCCTGGAACGGATAGAGATAGCGGTAAAACTCTAAGTACTCTTCGTCGGTGATGCTGCTGGGGGATTTCTTCCACAGTGCCTCATGCTTGTTAACGGCCTCATCTTCTAGCTTGATGGGCACAGGCATGAAGTCGCAGTACTTTTTGATCAGCTGCTGGATGCGAGCCGCCTCTAAATACTCCTGCTCCTCATCCATCAGCGTCAGCGTCACGGTGGTTCCGTGACTGTCGCGCTCAGACTCGGTTAGCTCAAAACTAGTCGATCCGTCACAAGACCAGTGAACGGCCTGTGCCCCCTCTTTGTAGGAGAGCGTATTGATTTCTACTTTAGAAGCCACCATAAAGGAAGAGTAGAAACCTAGACCAAAGTGACCAATGATTTGCTGGTCGGCGCTGTCCTTGTATTTGCTGACAAACTCTTCAGCGCTAGAAAAGGCGACCTGGTTGATGTATTTTTTCACTTCATCAGCGGTCATGCCGATGCCGTCATCTGAAATGCTCAGAGTTTTAGCATCTTTGTCAATCGTGATTTTGATTTCAGGATTGCCCGTGTCACCGCTGAATTCACCAGAGCGAGCCACCATTGAAAGCTTTTGAATGGCGTCTACGGCATTAGAAACCAGTTCTCGCAGAAAAATCTCATGGTCGGAATACAGCCATTTTTTAATAATCGGGAAAATATTTTCAGTATGAATACTGATATTTCCCTGCTCTAAAACAGTGGACATTGCGGTTTTTGCCTCTAGCGTTGCGTTCTCTAATCCCCTATTTTGAAAGATCTACGGCTAAGTGCAAGAGGCGATCGCGCGTATTGAGCAGTTCGGTTAACCCCACTGACGGCAAATAGCGGGAGGACGGCCAGCCGCTCTCCCGCTATCTTCAGGTATTTAACCTAGCGATCGCCGTGAGGTTAAAGATTTCTAGCCAACCTGAGCCGTTGCCGCTGCAACTTCCCCAGTGAGGCGCTCGTAAGCAGCGCGCATCTTCAAGCCTACTAGCACTTGGAATAGGCCCGTGCCGTTGTTAGACCCCGGATACTCCCGGTGCTTCAGCAACAGCTCCGTCATTTCACCGTAATGCTTGGTTGAGGTTTTACTGAGGTGACTTTCGAGATAGATCATCTCTTCTAAGCGATCGAACTGACCGTCTACCTCTAAAACCGACACCTCGTTGCCAAAGTAAGCATCGGGGCCATAGTGCATCCGGATACCGGGATAGGAGCAGGTCAGCTTCCGGCCACAGGGAATCCAGTCAATAGTGGAACCTTCGTCAAACAGGTAGACCGGCTCAAAGCCTTCGATTCCCTCGCGCTGAATCAGCCGCACCCGCAGTACCTTGCGCTCCTCGTCATCGGGAATCAGATTGGTAGGCAGAACCTGAATCACCACGTCGGCATACTGCTTCTGCACGTCAATATAGGCGTCGAAGTCAGGTTTGCGAGCCTTAATCGAAGCCAGGACGTCCTCATAGCGGTGTCCCCGCTCAGCCATATCGCGCTGAATCTTCCAGGAAATTTTGACTTCGTCGCTGATGTCAAGATAAACACTGAAGTCTAGCAGTCCTCGAACGCGCTCGTCGTACATCGGGTGCAGTCCCTCAATGACGACGACCCGGTTAGGCTCTACGCGCTCAGGTGGATCAAGCTCACCAGTTTCGTGGTTATAAATCGGCTTATCAATCGGGTTGCCTTCTTTGATGGCCTTGATCTGCTCATACATCAGATCAAAGTTATTGGCTTTCGGATTCAGAGCTGTAACGCCCGCTGCCTTACGCTGTTTGCGGTCTAGGCTGTGATAGTCATCTAGGCAAATGACAGTCATGAACTCATCGCCGAACAGATCGGCAAGCCGTCGCAAAAAGGTGGACTTGCCACATCCAGAATCTCCGGCAACGCCGATTAAAACCACGCGGTCTGGCTTACTGGTCATAGGTTCCCTCTAACTAAAAATGTTGCAAATAGGACAGCTTGTTTTCAAATCAGTGTTAGCTTAAACCAAAACCCCTGCCTCTAAACCTGACAGTCACCTAAGCTAAGCCGCAATTTCTGGTGAACTCTCTGTTAAGGCTGCATCGCCGCAAAAATACGGTTGTTTCAGCTTTCAGGTTAAGCATTTTCTCCTCAGCTACAGACTATGAGGAATGAGCACCTTAACCTAAAGGGGATGGCGCGAATCAGTTAAGTATTAATACTATGTACTAATGTGAATCCTACCAGATGCCGATCTTCCCTACAAGCATACAGGGTCTCTTACAGAATAGATATTCCTTCTGATAGTCTAATCGCTGATGCCAGGGAAGAAGCGAGAGGGTTCAAGTGCCGCTGTGATATCTGCTGAACTCAAAGCCCGTCTTAGACGTTCTGCCTGCTAACCTGAGCTGGTGTTTATTAGGCTCACATACTGAATATTTCTAAGCCTCGGCAACTTCTTTTTCGGCTGTCTTTTCTGTATCTGCTTCAACCGCTTCGCCTTTAGGCGGACTCAGCAACTGCCGCAGCTTTTGCTCGACCGTATCGATAACGTCAGGATTTTCGGCTAGGTATTGAATAGCGTTGTCTCTGCCCTGACCGATATTATTGCCTTCGTAGCTATACCAGGCCCCCTTGCGAACAATCAGATCGTTTTGCTCAGCTAGGTCAATCAGACAGCCCAGTCGAGAAATGCCCTGACCGAAAATTACATCAAACTCGGCAATCCGAAAAGGCGGAGCCACTTTATTTTTAGCGACTTTGACCTTGGCACGAATGCCATACTCTTCACTGCCTTTTTTCAGGGTTTGAATGCGGCGAATATCCAAGCGGACGGAAGCATAAAACTTAAGGGCATTACCGCCAGTGGTGGTTTCGGGGTTGCCGTAGACTACGCCAATTTTCTGCCGCAGCTGATTGAGGAAAATCACCGTACACTGGGATTTGCCGATATTGCCGGTAATCTTGCGCAGGGCTTGGCTCATCAGCCGCGCCTGCAGGCCCATGTGCGAATCTCCCATTTCTCCTTCGATTTCGGCGCGGGGGACCAAAGCCGCGACGGAGTCAATTACAACTAAGTCGATGGCTGAAGACCGCACGAGCTGATCGACAATTTCTAAAGCGGCCTCGCCCGTATCCGGCTGCGAGACAAGCAGATTTTCAATGTCTACGCCCAACACCGAAGCATAATAAGGATCAAGGGCATGTTCAGCGTCTACGAAGGCGGCAATCCCCCCAGTTTTTTGCACCTCAGCGATCGCGTGCAGAGCCAGCGTGGTTTTACCTGAACTCTCCGGCCCATAGATTTCGATGACGCGGCCTTTCGGCAAGCCGCCGCCTAGGGCCAAATCCAGGGTCAGAGCCCCTGTAGGAATAGTCTCTACCCGCATCCGGCTGGCATCACCTAGCCGCATAATGGTGCCTTTACCGAAATTACGCTCAATCTGGTTGAGCACCATACCCAGTGCTTTTTGCTTATCGGAGGAATTGTCCGCTGATTTAGCCATGCTCGCCTCAGTTAAGTAGAAATGTCAGAGAAAATATCAGGAGTTATTGTAAAGGGTTAGTCTAGATTGCTGTTTCACCCATCTCGGAAGTTTCTATATCTAGCGGCTCAGAAAATCTTAGAAGAGGATAACGGACGATTGCTGCTTTTCATCCACTTTCGCGGCTAGAAACTCTTATCTATTGTAAGAGTATGGCCTAAAAGAACATACAAATGTACTAACTTAGACAAAGCGACCTTGTTGCCTCTGCAGTAGCCACAGCCTATGCCCTTCTCTGCCAACTCTCAGAATGAATTGACGGCTATCAGCGTCGCTGGGCTGACAGACTACATCCAGACGCTGCTAGAGCAAGACTACCAGCTCCGGCAAATTTGGGTAGTGGGAGAAGTCACCAATCTGCGTCATCACGCTAGCGGCCTGTTTTTGACGCTGCAGGATCCTCAAGCTGCCGCGACGATTCGCTGTGTCATCTGGCGATCGCAGCTACCGCGTCTGGCGGCACTGCCCGCTGAGGGCACGCTGATGACGCTGCTGGGCCAAATCCGGCTCTATCCCCAGCGGGGTAGCTATCAGCTTGTGGTCTGGCAGAGCATTCCGGTGGGGGAGGGACTCAATGCTCTACGCTACCGCCAGCTACGCGATCGCCTGCAGCTAGAGGGCCTGTTTGACGCCGAGCGGAAGCGGCCCCTACCGGCTCATCCCCAAACGATTGGCGTAGTCACGTCAGCTCAGGCGGCGGCTTGGGGAGATATTCAGCGCACGCTGCGCCAGCGCTATCCGGGCCTCCGTGTGCTGCTCTCACCGACTCTGGTGCAGGGGACAGCAGCCCCCACAGCGATCGCCCGCGCTTTAGCAAAGCTATCGGTGGACGGCCGGGCAGAAGTGATTATCTTGGCGCGAGGGGGCGGTTCTGCCGAGGATCTGGCCTGCTTCAATGACGAGCGAGTCGTGCGGGCGATCGCCACCTGTCCGGTTCCGGTGATAACGGGCATCGGCCACGAGCGAGATGAGTCTTTAGCAGATCTAGTGGCGGACTGGGCCGCCCACACGCCTACCGCCGCCGCCGCCGCGGCTGTCCCCAGTCTGAGTGATCTGCTAGCTGCGCACCGCGATCGCACTTTGGCCCTGACCCAGGCGCTGCAGAGCAAGCTAGCACTTGCCTGGGATGACTATGCCGCCAGTCTCAATCAGCTACGGCGTCTCCAGCTAGGTCAGCAAATGCGGCAGCAGATGCAGCAGCAACAGTGGCAGCAGCAGCGGTTAAAAGCCGCGATCGCTCAGCGACTACAGCAGGCCAGCAGTAAGAGCGACCTGCTAGAGCAAAAGCTTTCTACCCTTGACCCGGAGCGGGTACTGCAGCGAGGCTACGCTTTGATTCGCCAGTCTTCAGGGCAAATTGTCCGCACCGCAACCGACTTGACTTTGGGCGATACGATTGACATTCGGCTGGCCCAGGGAACCGCTACCGCCCAGATTACCCAGCTAAACGCTTCAGACTTTTAGGAGACTCCGCCGTGAAAAAAAAGCGCCCGTCCCATGCTCTACCCGATACCTGGCAGTACGAGCAGACCATAGCCGACATTGAGGCCACCATTGAGCAAATTGAAGCCGGAGAACTTCCCCTAGGGGAAACCATCGAGCAGTTTACCCAGGCGGCAGAACAGCTACAGCAGTGCAAACGCTTTCTGCAGCAACAGCAACAGCAGGTAGATTTGCTAATTGAAGCATTGACTACCGATGAAGCCGCCGAATCTCTGTAAAGTTGCACTGCATAATCATTTTTTAAGCTTGACTTTTAAGAATAAGCAAACTGCTTTTAAGTACATGGCCCAGCCATGTTGCCATAACAGGCTGACGCAGACGGCAAGGGACAGACGGCTCGATACATCCGCCAGTGCGATCGCACTCCTATAAAAAATCAGGCTCCTTACTTATCTGCTCTAGAATGTAAAGATTGTGCAACAAACATAGGGTATTCCAAGGAGCGATTTACATGACAGGCGGGATCGAACCAAAGCTGATCATTCACGGTGGGGCCGGTAGCGAAATTAAGTCAAAGGAGAGTCTGATAGCCGTTAGACATGAGCTGCATCAAATTGTCGAAACGGTTTATCAAAAGCTGGTCGCTGGGGCAGAGGCCAAATCGGCAGTGGTTCTAGGATGTCGTTTGCTAGAAGATAACCCCCGCTTCAATGCCGGCACTGGCTCAGTTCTACAGTCCGACGGCCAGATTCGCATGAGCGCAGCTCTAATGGACGGCGCGGCCCAGCGCTTCAGCGGCGTCATCAACGCTTCGCGGCTGCAGCATCCTATTGACCTGGCTGAGCATTTACAAAACTTTAGCGATCGCGTCTTGTCTGACTATGGCTCTGCCGATTTGATGCGCGAACTAGGAACGCCTCTGTACGATCCGCTCACCGAGCTGCGTTTACAGGAATGGATGCGGGAGCGATCGGAAGGATTCAAGCACGAGATGGCTGGCGTCGTGGCGGAGAGCGCTTTGGCTAATAGCAGTGCTCGTCGCGGCACCATCGGCGTCGTGGCGCTAGACGCGCAGGGCCAGATTGCCGCTGGCACCTCTACGGGCGGCAAGGGGCTAGAGCGCATTGGCCGGGTCAGCGATTCAGCTATGCCTGCGGGTAACTATGCGACAGCCGATGCTGGAATTAGCTGTACGGGTATTGGGGAAGACATTATAGATGAGTGCTTAGCGGCCCGCATTGTCGTGCGCGTCACCGACGGTATGGCCCTGTCTCAGGCGTTTGATAAATCTTTTGCTGAGGCCGATCGCAATCAGCGCGAGTTTGGCGCAATTGGCATCGATCGCTCAGGCCGCATTGCCTGGGGCAAAACCAGCGAAGTCCTGCTGACTGCTTACCATAATGGACATCAGATAGGAGATGCGCTAGAGATGGGTAAGGGCACTAAAACCGCAAGCTGCTAGCCAAACGCCAACTCATGCCAGAAGATCCTGAATCAACTCAACCTAAGCGTCCCCCTGACAAGGACTCGGCAGATCCCAATTTGATCACAGTCGATGCAGGGACGCTCGTTTTTATTGTCTTTTTAACCTTGCTGATACCGCTCATAATTTCGGGCTTTCTGTTTCAGTAGCTTTGCCGCCAAGATTGCAGCAGTCAGCAACCTCACAGTAGCTTCACTTACACTTTACGCAAAAGACATACGGAGCTATTCCCACCGATAGACGGCCTAAGCAGATTTTCTATTGCAATATCTACTTCAATGGCATCCAAACGAATACTTCTCTCGTATTAGAGATAGACCATCGTTGGACAACGATTTCCGGGCCGGAGTCTAAGTAACTGTTGGCCGTGGTGTAAGTAACTGTGAGTTTATGAAATTAGCAAAAATAGCCCTCCTCAGTGTTTCTCTCATGGGGGTTTCTGCTGCATCTGCCCAAGCTGCCAGCTTTACAGCAGACCTGAGCGCCCTAAATAATTCCGGCGTGACAGGCACTGTCTTGCTGGATGTATCTGACGATATGGAGACGCTGACTGTCACCTTAGAGGCTACAGGCTTCGAGCCGGATCAGCCTCACGTCGGTCACATTCATGGCCTCTTTAGCGGCGGCGATGCCGCTGACTCTGAAACACCGACGCTGGCCCAGGATACAGATGGTGATGGCTTTGTTGAACTGCTAGAAGGTGCGACCGTTTACGGCCCGATTGTGCTGCCAATCGAAACCATCAATACGCCTGATGGCAATGCCAGCTACACAATGACCTATGACCTGACTGACAGCAGTATTTTTGGCAGCAATATCTTGACACCAGATCCAGACGATTCGTTTGAGGCGGCTGATCTGTTTCCGCTGGACTTCCGTGAGATTGTTTATCACGGCCTGTCAGTAGATGCGGGCGTGGGCGCGGGCACTGATGGCGAAGTGGATGGTACAGGCGGCTATATTGCCGTTCTGCCAGCTTCGGCAGGCGAAATTGTGGCGGTAGACGATATGGCTTCTACGCCAGAGCCGGGGGCAACAGCAGCGATCGCCCTGGTGGGTCTAGGCGGCTTTTTAGGACTCCGTCGTCGTCAGCGGACTGCTTAAGCCATCCTGAGCGTCATCTTGGCGTCAGGTACTTGATGCAACCTTCTCTCACTGAAGCCGTTCGCTAAAATCGAGCGCTGCCTAGGGTGCAATGCCCTAGGCAGTTTTTGTTGGTGGTTTTCTATTGCCTCAGCTCAAGAGGCCCAACTGCTTCAGGCGCTCGTCGGTAAAGTCAGCGACCACTAAATTAGCGCCTAGCTCGTAGAGCGAGTCAGCCGTGTGAGTGGTGGCCATGCCTACGGTTGTCACCTGGGCAGCCACGGCTGAGCGCAAGCCGGAAGGGGAATCTTCAAAGGCTAAAGTCTGCTCTGGCTGCACTTGAAGCTGCCGCATCGCTTCCTGATAGGGCATCGGGTCGGGCTTACCCTTTGGCAACTCACCCGCCAGAATGACGGTGGCAAAGCGCTGGGCTAGATTCAGGGTTTTGAGCATGAAGTGGGCATTTTGGCGGGGGGCATTGGTGACGACTGCCGTTTTGAGTCCGGTTTGGTCAATCCAGGCTAAGAGGGGGAGCAATCCGGCTAGAGGCTGCAGCTCATGGACGGCCAGTTCTCGGAAGCGGGCTTCTTTATCGCTGGCAAACTGTTCTCTTTCCGCTGCCGAAAGCTGGGGTAAGAGGTCTGCCATGATATCGGCGTTGAGGCGACCGCTGATTTGCTGCTGGTAGTCAGCATGATCGATTTCTACCTGGTGCGATCGCAGAAGCTCTTGCCAGATACGAAAGTGAATCGGGTCGGTATCGGCCAAGGTGCCATCGAGATCAAACAAAATGGCCTGCAGCATAATTACTCTTTGCGTAAATGCTTAGGTTTCCAGTCGGGAATGACGGTTTGCTTGGCGCGGGCGACGACCAGAGCATCATCGGGCACGTCTTTAGTGACGACAGATCCGGCTCCCACAGTGACGGATTCGCCAATGTTGATAGGGGCTACAAAGACGCTGTTAGAGCCGGTTTTGGTGCGATCGCCTATCACGGTGCGATGCTTTTGATAGCCGTCGTAATTGGCGGTGATGGTACCAGCGCCAACGTTGACCTGATTGCCCAGCGTCGCATCGCCAATATAGGAGAGGTGAGCAATATTAGTGCGATCGCCCACTTCAGCTTTCTTTAGCTCCACGAAGTTACCCACCCGGCATCCTGCCCCTACGGCGGCCTGTCCCCGTAGATGAGCATAAGGGCCAATGCGGGTTTGGGCAGCCACGGTGCTGTCGCTGACAACTGAATAGAGAACGGTCACGTTTTCGGCAAGCTGGCTGTTCTCAATCAGGCTGCCAGGGCCAATGCGGCTGCCAGTCGCAATTCGGGTCTGGCCTCTTAGATGGGTTTGCGGCTCAATTACTACGTCTGGAGCCAGCTCTACGGTTTCATCAATGGTGATACTGGCGGGATCAATCAGCGTTACCCCAGCCGCCAGCCAGTAATCTTTAATCCGCTCCTGCAGCAGCGTGGCGGCGGCGGCTAGCTGTTTGCGGTTGTTGATGCCCTGAATCTCTGCCGCATCTGCCACGTCAACCGCCATCACCGGCGAGAGCAGCTTCACCACGTCGGTGAGGTAATATTCCTGCTGGTCGTTGTCGGTCTTGAGCTGGGGCAGAGCTTGGGCTAGCTGCGGCCAGTTAAAGCAGTAGACACCGGCATTGATGCGGCGATTTTGCTTTTGTGTGGCGCTGCAGTCCCGGTCTTCTATGATTTCGGTGACGATGTGCTGCTCATTGCAGAAGACCCGGCCATAGCCGCTGGGATCGGCCATCTGGGCCGTGAGGATAGTAGCCGCGTTTCGGTGGGTCTGGTGCTGCTGAATTAGATTCTGTAGCGTTTCTGGTCGCAGGAGGGGCACGTCGCCGTTGAGCACTAGCAGGTCACCTTGAAAATCTGCGAGGTGAGGAATTACCTGCTGGACAGCGTGGCCGGTACCTAGCTGCTGAGCCTGCTCCACGAATTCTAAATCGCTGAGATGACTCAGCGCTTGCTCCACCTGCTGGCTGCCATAGCCCACTATGACAAAGCGGCGAGCGGGATCCGCCGTTTTGAGGCTATCTAAAACGCGCTCTACTAAAGATTTCCCCCCCAGCGAGTGCAGCACCTTGGGTAAAGTTCCCTTCATCCGGGTGCCGCGTCCGGCGGCCAAAACTGCTACCGCTAACATCGTTTGTAATTTTCCTTTAAGCTAGCCATCCCGGAGTATACCGTGCTTCTTTCCTAGAGCAAAAACGCCTCGGAGAGATTCGCAGTCAGTTCACTTCAGCTAGCGGGGCTGTAGCGGGCAGTTGCCGCTGATACATCTGCTGCCGTACAAACGTATCAAACAGAGCCATCAGCTCAGGATTGCGCCAGCCGCGACCGACTTCCCGCCAGAGCATTTGCAGCGCCTTTTCTGGCGGATAGGCTGACTTGTAAGGGCGATCGCTGGTCAGGGCATCGTAGATGTCTAAAATCTGAAAAACCTGGGCCAGCAGGGGAATGTCGTTGCCAACGAGTCCATCGGGGTAGCCAGAGCCGTTCCAGCGTTCGTGATGATGGCGAATGATGGGCAAAACGCCGCGCAGGGTGCGTAGGGGCTGGCAAATGCGCTCACCGATAATGACGTGTTCCCGCATGATTTTGTGCTCAGCCTGGGTGAAGCCGCTGGTCTTCAGCAGCACCGCATCGGGAATGCCCACTTTGCCAATATCATGCAAGTAACCACCCCACATCAGGTCACGGATTTGCGATCGCGAGAGCTGCAGAAATTCTCCAAAAGCCTGCCCTAGCTGAGCCAAGCGCTCACAGTGATCCCCTGTGTTTGGATCTCGACTTTCAATCGTCCGCGCCAAGGAAAACAACACCTGCTCGGCGTGATCTAAATCTTCATTTAAGCGCTTTTGATGGATCAGAGACTTCACTCTGGCTGAGAGTTCTAGCTGATCAAAAGGCTTGGTTAAAAAGTCATCCCCCCCGGCCTCGATTCCTCTGAGGCGGGCCTGTCGATTATCTAAGGCCGTCACGAACACAATTGGAATTAGCCGCGTCTGATCATTTTGCTTGAGGTGACGACAGACCTCAAATCCATCCATGCCCGGCATCATCACGTCTAACAGGAGCAGATCTGGCAGACAGTCCGTAACCGACTGTAGGGCTGATGGCCCGCTGGCAGCCTCTACGACCTCATAGCCTTCTACTGACAGTAGAGCAACAGCCGTCAGGCGGCTAGCTGCATGATCGTCTACGACTAAAACTTTAGCGGCCTGTGTGTCAGAGTAGTTCACGAAGAGATGACAGAGTTGGTCTGCATAGTTACTATTAACAGCTTTTAAACCTGGGAGTCAGGACAAAAAGCTAGGGGAATATAGCGAATGGTTCCCTGCGATTCTTTTTCACATAGTGCCAAGACCCTCTAGGGATCGAAATGTTTTTTCGGCGAAGTTGCTCAAAGTCAATATAAAAATTAAGCCATAGTGCGGATGATTTGTGCGCATTTTTATTTTAGTAATACCATCTTTGCCGCCAGCGGGTTGTGGGTTCTAGAGCGGACTGAACCTGTTCAAGCTGGCGGCGCTGCTGAATTTGCTCTGGGGCATCTCTTAGCTGCGGGTCGCGGTAGGGGACAGCGGCGCGGGTCTGCAAATGTTCTTGAGCCTGAAGTGACAGGGGCTGTAAGCCGCTTTGCTGAAAGCTGGCCAACGTCCCCGGCCAGCGACGCCCCGCAACCGGATTTTCTCCTAAATGCAAGCCAGCGGCCAGGAGGGCTTTTCTGACGGCAGCGGCGGCTGAGTAAGTGGCTAAACGGCCATCAGGCCGCAAGCAGTTGGCAACCTGCTGCAAAAACTCCAGGCTCCAAAGCTGAGGGCAACGGGGCGGCGAAAACGGATCGAGAAAAATCGCGTCGGCCTGGAATCCGCTTGATGCCAGCGATAAGATTTGCTGTCGCGCGTCGCCTAGTCGTAACTGGGCCTGGAGGCGATCGCTGCTGAACACCTGCTGCTGTGCCAAAGCCGCTAGTACGGCTTGAACCGATTTGCTCCAGGATTTTGTGAGTCCCTGGGCGATCGCGGCTTGGGGCACCGTCACGTCTAGTTCTAAGCCGAACCAGGTTACCTGACAGCGGGGATTGACGCGCCAAATCGTTTCTAGTGCCGCCGCTGTGTTGTAGCCCAAGCCGTAACAAATATCTAGCAGGTAAAGCTGCTGCCGCTGCGCCTTTGGCGCTAGCTGAGTCGCCGTTATGTAGGTTTGCTGGGCTTCTTGAAAGGCACCGTCGCGGCTGTGAAAATGCTCGCCAAAGGCTGCCGAGTAGAAAGTGTAAGAGCCATCTGCCGTCAGCTCCGGCACAAACTGGGTCACATGCTACTCCTGAGCTTCGAGTACCGCTTCCACATCATCGGGCAATTCAGCCAACAAGTCATACCCCGTTGCCGCTTCAATGCTGTCTACCGAGGTCTGATAGGCCCGCCAGTCTCCGGTTAGCCCGTTGCGATTGGGCAAATCTACGGCAATTACCGGCGTCTCCTCATCCACCTCGATCGCAGAACTACTGACCTGAGAGGGATCTAGCACCACAATCACTTTCCAAATGCGCGAGGGCACCACAACCTCCTGGGCTAAAACTTCCCGGCTACCATAGACACCGCTGATAATCCACAGCACTTTGTCTTGCTGATATACCCAGTCCCTAGAATATTCTTCTAGCTCTCGCCAAGGGCCACGGTTGTTGGCCGGCGACTGGGGCACAATGTTGGTCATCAAAAACGTGGCGGAATTGTCGTCGCGGGTGGCGGTGCGATCGCCCGAAGGGACTAAGTGACCGCGATCAAAACCGCTGCCGCGATAGTCATCCGGTGTTACCTGATAAACATCCTGGGGCAGGCCGCCATCTTGGCGAAAATCATTTTGCCGATCAACGCCGCCGAGCCAGTCGGCTGAAAGCTGCCAGCTCACCCAGTTGGCTGTGCCGCGATCGCGGTTGTAAGACAGCGCATACTGGGGCCGCTCAATTAGATAGTTGTTGAGATTGCGATCGCTGGCGTTGCTAGGGTTGCCCAAAACCAGATGAATATTGCGGCTGCTGGGGGCAATGGCGTCCATCTCTGAGCTGATTGCCGGTAAGCTCTCACAGGCCCGCCCGTTGTTATCTTTGTCCAAGCCGTAGGGATCACCGACAAAAGCGTCCAGTACCCGCTGCGCCAAAGCCTGATCGCGAAAGTCACCACAGTTGCACTCGTCCTGGACGCAGGGAGGCAAAACCTCTGACGCTGAGGTGTCAGTTAGCAGTGCGTCTAGTCCACTGCATCCTGCTAGTAGGTGGGACACCAGCACAGCGCCGATGAGATAGGGCAGCGAAAATTGAGGCATTGCGTTTTAACTAAGTCACTGGGATGACTCTACTACTTTTGATAGAAAACAGACCGCAAGATCGGGTTTAGTGCCCTTAGAGACTTGTCGCGATCGGCCAGTTGCCATAAAAATGGGGAAGGGGGGGATGCGATCGCCAAGATTTCTCGCAGATCTGACCTACCGATCTGGTTAGGGATAGCTGGCTTTGCTAGCCAAATCACCCGGTTCCCATTTCCCTCAGTTTGTTGATACCAAATTCTCCTAAAGCGAGCGAATTTTAATTCACTATGCTAAATAAAGCAATTTCTACGCTAAAAGACTGGTTCCCCGCACCCGCAGTTCATGCTCATTGCGACGGACCTTGTGGCGTTTACGACCCCTCTGCGGCTCGGATCAACGCTGAAGCGGTTCTCTCCATGACTAAGAAAATCATGGATCTAGAGATTCCGGCGACCAGTGACAAAGCAGCCTGGACAGCTTACGAAAACACCCTGTCTCGCTACATTGCGATTAAGGAAGAGCAGGCTCAGAAAGCCAAAGATGAAATCTTGATTCTTTGGACTGACTACTTCAAGCCGGTTCACCTCGATAAGTATCCTGATCTGCACGATACCTTTTGGAAAGCCACCAAGCTCTGCTCTGCCTGCAAGGTAGAAGTGAGCCTGCAGCATTCCCAGGAACTGATGGAAGCTGTGCAAAAGATCCACAACATGTTCTGGGCCACCAAAGATCGTGACGTTTCCTGGTACACCGCCAGCTAGACATATCTCGATTCGGTAAGGGGGCATTCGCGAATGCCCCCTTACTGCTGGCGACAGCAATATTGACGGCCCGTTCAGCCAATTCTGTTAGCACAATGGCAACAGACTTACCGAGCAGCAGATGGCAAGATCTGCTGCTTTGGTGTTTAAGAAAACGCCAGCGGTTTCGCGTGGTGAATTATTCTATGCAGCCACTGCTGCAGCCGGGGGACGAAGTCTTGCTAGATCCCCAGGCGTATTGCCACTCTCCGCCGCAGGTTGGAGACATTGTGGTGGCAAGGCATCCCCAACGACCTGACTTGCGCCTCATCAAGCGGGTCGTTGCCGCTAGTCCTGAGGGAGCCTGTTTTCTCCAGGGAGACAATACCGTTGCCAGCGAAGATAGCCGCGCTTTTGGCACGGTGCCCGCTGCTCTGATTTTGGGCAAAGTGGTTTGCCGATTTTTTTAGGATGCGCTAGGCTGAACCGTCTTTGCAGTAGGTAAATCTTTCGCTAAGGACAAGAAAACGCTATGAGAAGCAATGCTCTGCCTGACGCCGCCAGCCTCACTATTCAGGCCGCCACCCCGGAAGACGTGCCGATTTTATTTGACCTAGTCAAGGCACTGGCCGAGTATGAAAAGCTAGCTCATGAAGTGACGGGCACTGCCGCCGATTTGCAGGCGCATCTTTTTGGCGATCGCCCCTATGCCGAAGCCTTGATTGCCAGGGTTGATAACCATCCAGCTGGATTTGCCCTGTTTTTTCACAATTTCTCGACCTTTCTGATGCAGCCGGGAATTTATCTAGAAGATTTGTTCGTACTGCCTACCTATCGGCGGCAGGGAATCGGTAAAGCCTTCTTGACCCACTTAGCCCAGTTGGCAGTGGAGCGGAGCTGCGGTCGGCTAGACTGGAGCGTTTTAGACTGGAACACCCCAGCAATAGACTTCTATCAGCGCATGGGAGCTGAAATCAAGCCCGAATGGCAACTCTGCCGGGTCACGGGAACGGCCTTAAAAAACTTGGCTCAGAACTGAGCTTAGGGGGCGCACGTCTATGCCACCCTAGCGGGTTTAGCAGTGATGCAGTTCAAAGTTCGAGACACTAATGAGAGTGCGAAGGATCCCCCCGCCCCCCTCAAATGAGGGGAGGTGGCAACAGCCGGGAGGATCTCATGATTCGTTGGCACCCTGTTGAGTGCGTCAGTCCTGACTCTGAGGCAGCTTTTAGTAGGGGCGGTTGTTGTTCTTGAAGCTGTTGAGCCATTCACGCATTTGCTCAGCCGCAATATCGCGTCCACCTAGACCAAAAGCGATCGCGATCGCCACGGCCACTGCCCCCAGCAGTAAACCAAAGGCCAGATTCACAATATCTGTGGCCACCCCTGCCTGCTGCAGCGCCATCGCGCCGACGAAGGCAATGGTGATGATGCGAGCCGCCTGGGCTAGAGTCCGCGCTTGGGGATTGTTGATGCTGTTGATGGCTCTAAAGGCCAGATTGGCAAAGTAGAGGCCAATGGCAAAAACAATGACACCGCTGAGGACACGAGCTGAAACCCGCATGATCGCCCGTACGATGTCTGTAAGCTGGTCAAAGCCGAGGGTTTCAGTAGCGGTGATAACGCCGAATAGAACAATACCGACGAGAACAATGATGCCGACAATCTCAGAAGGCGTACTGCCCGGAGTTTGTACGGTTGTCTCTGGCTGACCTTCAGCATTGGGAACGGTGCGAGGCTGGCTAGCCGTAGGGCCAGATAGCTCAGGCAGTCCTAAAACGCCAAAGATGCGATCGAAGCCAACGCTGACGAGAATGCTTGTGACCAAGTCGGCAATAAAGCGACCCACCACGTAGGAGAGGATGATAATTACGCCTGCCGTCAAAATTTGAGGCACTGCGGCTAAAGCACGCTCCAGCATGACGATAGCAGGTGCCGAAACAGCCTCTAAATCCAGTTCGTTCAGCGCCACAATGGCGACTGGGATCAAAATCAGCACGTAAACGATGGTGCCAATTAGATTGGATAAGGCTACGCCTTCGCGAGTAGTTTCAGCTAGACCAAAACGGGCACCCAGCCGGTCGATGCCTGTTGCCATCAGGAAGTTGGTGACAATGCCGCGAACAATGCGAGCTACTAGCCAGCCAATGCCCAAAACCAGCAGCGCTGTCAGAATTTGCGGCACGGCAGAGAGGAACTGATCGATTAGATCTTGAACCGGCTCTAGCAGACCTTGTAAGTCCAGCGCATCTAGAATTAAGGGTAAAAACAGCAGAAAAATGAACCAGTAGAGCACGTCTCCAATGGTTTCATTCACCAGAAAAGGACTGCCCCCTTCTCCGGTTTGCTCAGCTAGGCGGTCATCCAGGTTGAAGCGAGAGAGGCCCCGCGTCACCAAAAGCTTGACCAGGGTGGCAATAAGCCAGGCCAGACCCAACAGCAGCGCTGCACCGCCAATACGGGGCAAATATAGGAAAATCTGCTGTAGGAGATTGTTAAGCGGCTCTGACACTTCGGTCAGATTTAGAGCCTTGAGGAAAGCAACCAGCGTAAAGATCAAAATGATCCAGTACACCGCTGTTGCGATCCAGTTTTCGACCGGAACATCCTGATCGCGATCGCGTCCCATCACCATGTTGGCGATGCGATCGTCTAGATTAGTGCGATTGAGCAAGCCGCGTGTTACTGAAGCAACAACCGTTGCAATCAGCCAGCCTGCCAGCAAAATTAGAATAGCGGCTACTAGATTAGGAATGAAGCTGCCAAAGCGATTGCCAAGCTGAGTGACAAAAACGTTGGTGTCACCCTCCTGAGCCAGAATAGGCGGAATCGGCAAGGCAGAATATATCTCTGCTGCAGTCTGAAGAGTCATCATCATGAATTTTGTTCTATAGTCATCTCGAAGAAAGCAGGGTTCAGCAAAATATGAAAGTTGTGCCTCCGAAAGAATACTGACGTGAAACGACGATTTTCACCAGTCCCCGATAAACTTCTGTGATCGATTAGGCTTAAGGGAGATGCCCAAAAAGAATCGCTCTTAATTTACTGAGAATTCACACTAATAGTGGGAATTTTAGGGGCTGCCGTCAAGCAACTTAGAGAAATTAAGCAATTTTACTGAAAAGAAGCGTAATTTCTTTGGTTTTTTCCAGCATCTAGCCTTCGATAGACCTGATTTTGTCAAAAATGTCTGACACTCAAGTGTTTGAGCAATCCATCTGGATTCGGGCCGCTGCGACGACGGTCGAGCGCTGCATTGTCGAGCGAGAGCTAATGCACCGCTGGCTGAATCCGGCCCTGCGCTGTGAGCCAGTGGGCGACTGGTCTTCTGCAGAAGGTAGCCAAAGCCGCTTTATCATTCAGGTGCCGCTGCTACAGCCAACGCTGAAAAGCACAGTCGTCGAACGCAGGCCAGGGCTGGTGGTTTGGCAGTTTGAAGGGTTTTTCCAAGGACGCGATCGCTGGGAGTGCTTGCCTAAAGACCAGGGCACTGAGTTACTAAACCGCTTCGAGTTCAAAGTGCCAAATCCGCTCATTGCCTTTGGCTTCAACACATTTGCCGCTAAATGGACACAGCAAGACATGCAGGCCCAGCTTCAGCGGCTAAAGCAGGTGGCCGAGAGGCTTTCCTCATAAGTGCTTAGTGTTAGGGGCGGGGAGCGGGAGAAGCGGAGACGCAAAGACATCAAAATTCGGACAAGGCGCAGAGGCTCTTTAGATACGCTGCCGGATAATCCGGGCGATCGCCTCGCAGTGAGTTTGAATTAAGTCATGTTCGGCCTCAGGCAAGACGGTGAGCTGAGCGTTGGCGATTCCTTCGACATAGGTTTGACAGTGCCAGAGGGGAATTGTGCTATCGAGTTCAGCCGCAATCACCTGCGTTGGCAGAGTGAGAATATCTAGATATTTCTCAACGGTGTCGATGGCGTCTGCCGGAGTGAGGCGATCCACTAGAAAAGATTTGGCGACAGGCTGTTTTAGCAGCTCAGTGCGGGCGCGGTAGACTTGCTCAAAAGCGGCCTGCTGGCCCAGCCAAGCAGCTAGGGGAGCGATCGCGTTCAAAACCCAGTCCACTATAGGTGTTTCCCAAAGGAGGGGTCTGAGGTAACTGTAGCGACCGACAAAGCTGTCATCGCGGATACCGGCTGGGGCAATCAGGGTGAGGGATTGCGGCGGCGGGAAAGCAGCGCTTTGAGTTTTGGATTTTGCCTGAGCCCCAGGCTGAGCTAGGCGTGAAACTGCAGGAGAGGAAGGGGGTAGCCAGCGGCTATAGTCAGGCGTCCAGGTATAGCCAGCGGCGGCGATCGCGTAGGCAGTGGCCGTCCAGCCGCCGTAGGAATGGCCGATGAGGTGAAAGTTTTGTAGGTTAAGGGCAGCAGCGAACTGCTGCAGAAAGGCGATTTGATGCCAAATGGTGTAGCGCAGCACAGGTTGAGCAGACTGACCGAAGCCGAGCAAATCTAGCGCTATGCAGCGATAGTGAGGGGCAAGCTGCTGGATAAGTCGCTGCCAGTTGGCGCTACTGCCCAGAAAGCCGTGAAGAAAGATTAGCGCTGTGCCCTGTCCCTGCTCCCAATAAGCTGCCTGATAGGTGTCGAGCTGAATGGTTTGAAGCTGCATTGAAGCCTATTCCTTGACCGCTAGCGATCGCCCGCGCCAAGTCCAGCCCCAGCCCGTTTCAGTTTTAATCGCAGAGCCGAGGGCGATCGCCGCCACCAGCAGGCCGCTGAGCCAGCTCAGCCAGCCGTAGCGCAGGGGCTGGCCGAAGCGTTGGGCTGTTTGGCGGCGATAGGTGTACTGGCGGACAAGGGCGATCGCCGCTAAAGTCAGTGACCCTACCATCAGCCAGGGGGTAGCAACAGCAGTCGGCTTTGTCCAAGCCGTCAGGCTACAGGCTAGCGCGATCGCCAGCCCCAACCAGGGAAAGACAAACACGACCGTGATAGCAAGGGCAGAGTACAGCGTCGCAAATAAGTCGCGACCAATACCGACGTAGTAGTTTTTAGTCCAGCCTTCCCAAAGACCCGCAAAGTCTTGATACATCCGCACCTTTAGCAGTTTCAGCGCCAGGGTGTAGTGCAGCTTGTGGCCTTTGGCTTTAATCAAACGCGCCAGGGCAACATCTTCTACCAGGTCATCAGCCACGGCCCGGTGGCCGCCAATAGCTTGGTAAACGGAACGGCGAAACAGCATGAACGGCCCTGCCGCAAACGCTTCCGCTGGCTGGTCAGGATCATTGACGCCCTCGAAGCTAAAACCAATGGCTAAAACGCTCATCATCACGGGCTGCACTAGCCACTCTGCTAGACAGCCACAGACGATATTTGGGGCACAGCTCAGGAGATCAATTTTTTCCTGCTCAGCTTTTTGCACCGTCGTGGCGATCGCCTTGGGCTCCAGGCGCACATCGGCGTCAATAAACAGCCAGTAATCCCCCGTGGCCTGCTGCACGGCGTTAGCACAGGCCCAGTTTTTGCCGCGCCAGGTTTCAGCAGTCGGGCGAGGCGGCACGGCGACCACCTGTACGGCTGCGTGCGTGCTGGCAAGAGACTGGGCGATCGCTAAAGTTTGGTCACTCGACTCGTCATCTGCCACAATCACCTGCAACTGACAGGTTTGAGGCAGCTCGCTGTTCAGCACGGCCTCAACGCAGGCTTGAATATTGACCGCTTCGTTATAGGCCGGAATGATAACGCTAATGGGGGGTAGCTGTGGCGGCATTGCTCCAATTGGCGACAGCGATGGGGCTCGATCTAGCGATCGATTCTGACGACGGAAAAATACCGTCATGCCATAGAGCGACAGCAGCAACACCGCGACGGCTATGAATAATCCGTAATCAGTGAGGGAAAATGTACACATGGGGGCGATCGCCACTGCGCTCAGCTCTAAAACGGCAACTTTTCTGAGAATAGGTCATAGAGCGACAGCAGCACCTCTATCACAATCAGGATCACGACGTACCACTCCAAACGGAGTCCCGTATTCTGATGCTGCAGTTCTAAAGCCGTCTCCGCCGTTCGTGTCACCAGATCTAGCTTGCGCTCTAGAGCCAAGTGACGCTCACGAATTTCGTACTCATCTTCCAAGCGCAAATAGAGGCGATCCAGTTCAGGAAACTCCCACAGCAGCTCCGGTTTATCAATAATTTCGACTCGGCCCACCATTTTGTGCTGAATCATCAGGGTGTTGCCAATCTGTCGCAGCAGCTCATTGGCCTGCTTACCATCATTTTTCAGCCGCTGCAGGCTAGCCGCAAACGGCTCAATCCGATCAAAAACCGCTGCCGCTCCCTTCTCGTAGTGAGCCAGCACCACGCTCTTAGCTAAAACATCTGCCACAATCTGCAGGCTGGGAATATCAAATTCCGCTAGCCACAGCGTATCGTTTTCGGCTTTGCCAGACTTAGCCGTATCTAGATGAACTGTAATTTCTTCTGTCTCAGGCTCTGTGAAAGGCTCTGCTACCAAAGCCTCCAGATCGCTTAGAAACTTAACCTCTTCTAAAGGAGAAAGGCCAATGACGATTACTGCTCCATAATCAAACAGCACCGCACACCCCTGGTCACCAGCTTCCACCATCAGCGGCGTCATAGCCAAGGAATTGATGCTGCTGAACCGCTCTAAATCAATACTTTGACCTAAAAATAGGGCACGAGCCTGAAGCGTATCTATTTCAAAAAATCGGGAAATCTGCATGCAGAATTAGTCACACCGTCAGGAAAAAGGGATTGACCCTACTAAGCTAATGTAAATGAATTCAGCACGGCCCATTAGGTAACGCGGATGAAAAGAGTTCTATTTATTCTCGGTGTGTTGGATGACGATGATATTGATTGGTTAATTTCAATCGGTAAGCGTCAGGAAATTGCCCAGGGCACCATTCTCATTCACGAAGGACAGCCTATTGATGCTATCTACTTTCTATTGGATGGCACACTTATCGTTCAGGTAGCTGCGCTTAAAGAGCAGGTCATTGCTCAGCTTTCTAGCGGCGAGGTGGTAGGCGAAATGTCCTTTGTCGATACCCGCTTGCCTTCAGCCACCGTGACGGCTGCCGAACCCAGCCTGTTGCTGACAATTCCCAAACATCATCTAGTAGATAAGCTGAACCAAGATGTTTGGTTTGCCGCTAGGTTCTACCGAGCATTGGCTATTCTGTTGTCAACGCGGCTCAGAGGTACCGTGCAAAAAATCCACGAGGCTGACCACTGGCAGCCGCTCGATCTTTCTAGGGAAACCCTCGACTTAGATATGGCAGCCGATATGGCTCTAGCCGCCATTCGTTTCGACTGGCTGCTCAGGCGTTTACGTGACGGTGAGATTGAAACTTAGCCCCCGTGTCAGTAAGCTGTTACTATCCTGTAGGTCAATATCAGTTCCCCTAATTTTTTTGAGTATTATTAGCACAGAATTTCGGGGATTGCATTTGCTGGCTAGGGTAAGAGACAATTGGAAACTGCATAGTAATTTCCTTAAGCAATTTACAACTATGCAGGCTAGTCTAGTAACTGCGTTCCTCTGACTGAATCAAGGATTGGGTAATGGCTTCAGAATCTCAGTTCAGCAGCATTTTGATTGTTGAAGATAGTAAAGGGCGGCGTGAAATTATTTTGGATGGGTCCGTCTATTCGATTGGCCGTGATCCAAAATGTGACATTCGCTTATCGTCGCAGTTTGTCTCACGTCACCATGCGACTTTGGTTCAGTTACCCAGAGACGACGAAACGTTTTATTACCGTATTGTAGACGGCAACCTCAAAGGTAAGCCCAGCGCCAACGGTATGATGATTAATGGCCGTAAAATACAGGCCCACGATCTCAAAAATGAAGACGAGATTGTGTTTGGGCCACAGGCGCGCGCAATTTACTACCAGCTAAGACGCGATTCTGGCTCTACTTTGCCACCAGATGAATTTGATATCACGCTGATCAGCCCCGGCATGATTGAAGAGTCCGAGGAAGGGGGTGAAACTGCCAGCAAGTAAAAGTTTGCTCCTCTTGTAGCTGCCCTCACTATCCGGGCCGCCTAAAATTTTTAAGAGACTTGAGCCAGTACAATCGCCTGGTTGATAGCTTCAAAAACCTGCTGGCAGTGATTATCGGTCTGTAAAGGCAGTTCTTCGTTCTTGACAACGAGGTTGACCCGGGCTTCATCCTGACCGGCTAAAGGTGGATTGATCAAAACTTCAACGGTGGTCAGCTTAGAAAAGGAGACGTGACCAGGCTTTTCTTTAGCGACCAAGTAGTCTGCAGTTTCATAAATCAGGTTGAGGTTGCAGGCGCGGAGCGTCTCGGCTAAAGACTGCCGCAGCGTCGGCACAGACCCGGCTGATGTAAACAGGTTGGTATAGCGAGCCATAAGAATCTGGAATATCAACAAAATCATCTAACTCAGGAAACAGGCTGTCACCTAGCCTTGAGGGCTTGACGGACAGCAGAGGAGATAATATGCTCCACTCTACGTCTTCAACACTAACGCTTTATTACTGGATACAACAAACCTGTATCTACCCATATTTTTCCAAAAAACGATACCGCCTCAGGAAATTCTGAAACTGATTTTAGGCTAAACTAAGCGGCTGGAGCGCTTTTGCCTGTAAAGTTACTGACCTTTAACGGTATTGCAATCTTCATGATTTTACTGTTTTCACTGCCAGTAGCGGTTGAATCCTAGCGTGCTTAAAGCTTTTGGGGCAGAAATCTTGGGGAAATTAATTGTTTTTGAAGGCATTGAAGGCTGTGGTAAAACAACGCAGCTCAATCTTTTATTTGACTGGCTGCAGAACAGCCCGGAGCTACAGGCGCTAAAAGCAGCCAACTTGGTGGCGGGCGTCGTCAAAACTCGGCAGCCGGGGGGAACGGCGCTGGGACTGCAGCTACGGCAAATTTTGCTACAGCCTCAGGATGAAGCCCAAATTCAGCCGACGACAGAATTATTGCTCTATGCTGCCGATCGCGCTCAGCACGTAGATGAACAGATCCGTCCTTGGCTCCAGGCAGGCTATTTAGTCCTGTGCGATCGCTTTACCGGTTCAACTCTGGCCTATCAAGGATATGGCCGGGGCCTTGATCTGGCCCTAGTGAAACAGCTCAATCAGATCGCAACTGGCGGTATTAGCAGTGATTTAACGCTGTGGCTACAGCTAGAGGCGGAAGTTGGTTTGGCGCGTACCCAGCGGCGGGGGCTAGCCGATAGAATAGAGCAAGCTGATTTGAGCTTTCATCGCCGAGTACAGCAGGGCTTTGAGGTACTGGCTCAAAGGGATGCGCTCACAGCGGTCATTGCTGCCGATAGAGAAGCAGCGGCGATCGCCCAGCAGATTCAGTCCATTTTGCAAGAGAAGCTGAGCCAGTGGTATCCTCTGCCTTCGCGGCCCTCATCGGCCAGTCCCAAGCGGTTGAACTCCTAGAGCGGGCCATTGCCCAGCAGCAGATCGCCCCTGCCTACTTGTTTGCCGGGCCGGAAGGGGTTGGTCGCAGCTTGGCCGCGACGGCTCTAGCCGAGCAGCTTCTGGTTTCCCCTAGAAACGGAGCGCCGGTGCGTCACCGCATTCAGCAGCGCAGCCATCCTGATTTGCTGTGGGTGGAGCCAACCTATCTGCATCAGGGCAAGCGGGTAACGGCGACTGAAGCTGAGACGCTGGGGCTGAAACGCAAAAGTCCGCCTCAGATTCGCTTAGAGCAAGTCCGGGAGATTGCCCGTTATTTGAGCCGACCGCCGCTGGAGGCAGAGCGAGCGGTCGTGGTGATTGAACAGGCTGAGACGATGGCAGAGTCTGCCGCTAATGGTTTACTCAAAACCCTAGAGGAGCCAGGGCGGGCAACCCTAATTCTGCTAGCGCCAGATAGCAGTACGTTGCTGCCAACCTTAGTCTCCCGCTGTCAGCAAATTCCCTTCCACCGTCTCAGCAGCAGTCAGATGCAGCAGGTGCTGGCTCAGGTAAATCAGACCGAGGTGCTGGCCCAACCGGAGATTTTAGCGATCGCCCAGGGCAGTCCCGGACAGGCGATCGCCTGCTGGCAGCAAATGCAGACAATTCCCAGAGAACTGCTGCAGACTTTGCAGCGGCCTCCGGCCACCCTGCGACAGGCGCTAGAGTTAGGCCGTCAGATTGCCAAAACCCTAGATGTAGAGTCGCAGCTCTGGCTTATAGACTATCTGCAGCATCAGTACTGGCGGGCGATCGCGGCTGAGGCTATTCCCTGGCTGCAGCAGCTAGAACAGGCCCGACGACACCTGCGGGGCTTTGTGCAGCCGCGTTTGGTGTGGGAGGTGACGCTAATGCAGTTGGTGAGATCGCCCTGAGGCTTACTGATCTAAGATGAACTGTGACAGAGCGCCAGCCCTGTAGTAACTAGCTATCAACATAACTGACTGATACAGGCAGTATGGACGTAAATCAGTCGCAAGGTCCCTTCAAAAACAATCTGGTTTGGCTGCTCATCGGCGCTCTAATTTTTGTCGGCGGCGTGACGTTTTGGACAGCGCGATCGCTAATTACATCGCGGCAGGCCGCTTTAGAAGAGGAAGTGGTGACCCCGCCCCAGCAGGTTAAGGTGGCGGCGCTGGGGCGGATTGAACCTCAGGGCCGGGTGGTGGATATAGCTGCTTCTGAAGGGGGGCGGATCAGCCGCGTCCTGGTAGCCGAAGGTGACACGGTAGGAGCAGAGCAGGTGCTGGCCTATTTAGATCTGTATGAGGTGCGTTTAGCTCAGCGCGATCTAGCCGCTAGCGAACTGGCGGAAGCCCAAGCATTGCTCGCTGCCGAAACCAATGCCGGCCAGAGCCAAATTCAGGAAGCCCAGACTCGCTATCAGCAGCTTGATCAGCCCCAGACCTATGCCGTGGCGGCACAGGCGGCCAAAATTAAAAGTTTAGAAGCGGATTTGGCCTTAGCCCGCACCGACTTGAGCCGTTTCCGGCAGCTCTACCAGCGCGGGGCGATCGCCCGGCAAGAACTCGACCAAAAGCAAACAGAGGTAGATCGGCTGCAGGAAGAACTCAATAGCGCCACCGCTACCCGCGCTCAGCTCGAAAGCGATCGCCTCACCGACATGCGTAACGCCGAGGCCCAGATTGGT
>NZ_JASATW010000004.1:42457-165278 GCF_030405905.1 Sphaerothrix gracilis Ecp01 | reverse complement strand
AGGCAGTATGGACGTAAATCAGTCGCAAGGTCCCTTCAAAAACAATCTGGTTTGGCTGCTCATCGGCGCTCTAATTTTTGTCGGCGGCGTGACGTTTTGGACAGCGCGATCGCTAATTACATCGCGGCAGGCCGCTTTAGAAGAGGAAGTGGTGACCCCGCCCCAGCAGGTTAAGGTGGCGGCGCTGGGGCGGATTGAACCTCAGGGCCGGGTGGTGGATATAGCTGCTTCTGAAGGGGGGCGGATCAGCCGCGTCCTGGTAGCCGAAGGTGACACGGTAGGAGCAGAGCAGGTGCTGGCCTATTTAGATCTGTATGAGGTGCGTTTAGCTCAGCGCGATCTAGCCGCTAGCGAACTGGCGGAAGCCCAAGCATTGCTCGCTGCCGAAACCAATGCCGGCCAGAGCCAAATTCAGGAAGCCCAGACTCGCTATCAGCAGCTTGATCAGCCCCAGACCTATGCCGTGGCGGCACAGGCGGCCAAAATTAAAAGTTTAGAAGCGGATTTGGCCTTAGCCCGCACCGACTTGAGCCGTTTCCGGCAGCTCTACCAGCGCGGGGCGATCGCCCGGCAAGAACTCGACCAAAAGCAAACAGAGGTGGATCGGCTGCAGGAAGAACTCAATAGTGCCACCGCTACCCGCGCTCAGCTCGAAAGCGATCGCCTCACCGACATGCGTAACGCCGAGGCCCAGATTGGTTCGGCTGAAGCCCAACTCCAGCTTTCTCAGGCTCAGGTCAAAGTAGAATCAGCGGCGCAGAATTTGGCTCTGGCAGAAGCTCAGCTAGCGCTGACGATAGTGCGGGCACCGCAGGCAGGCCAGATTTTAGACGTGCTGGTGCAGCCGGGAGAGGCGATCGCTACGGGTGAGCCGCTCATGGCGATGGGCAATACAGAGCAAATGTTTGTGGTGGCTGAAGTTTATGAAACCGATGTGGGGCTAGTCGAGGTCGGCCAGCCCGCTCAAATTGTCAGCCGCAACGGAGCGTTTGACGAAATTCTCAGCGGTACGGTGGCTCAGGTGGGGCTGCAAATTTTTAAGAACGATATTTTAGATGATGATCCCGCTGCCAACGCCGACGCCCGCGTGGTGGAAGTGCGCATCCGCGTCAGCGAGACCGATAGCGAAGTTGTGGCCGGACTAACTAACCTCCAGGTAGATGTAATCATCGATGTGGAAGCAGACGGATGAACCGCATTCCCCTGGCCTGGCATAACCTGCTGCATGAGCGGACGCGCCTGCTGGTCGCGATCGCCGGGGTTTCGTTCGCGGTGCTGCTGATCTTCATGAACCTGGGGTTTCTAGGGGCGCTGATTACCACCGCGACCAATGTTTACAGCCAGTTCAACGCCGAGATTTTTCTCATTTCGCCCCAGTCTCTAGAAATTAGCTCCACCAAGCCTTTTCCCATTGAGCGGCTCTATCAGGCGGCAGGCATTGCTGGCATCGAGGAAACGATGCCCCTCTATGCCGACTATATGCTCTGGCGCAACCCAGAAACCCGTATCAGCCGCGCCCTGTTTGTCTATGGCATCAACCCGGAAGATCCGGTGTTTACGATGCCGGAACTGCAAACCCCAGCGGCTAAACAAATCTTGCGGCAGCCTAACGTGGTGCTGATTGATAGTCTGTCTCGGCCTGAGTTTGGCCCCCAAACTACTGGTCTAGAAACCGAGGCCGATCGCCGCCGCATCACCATTGGCGGTCAGTACACCCTGGGAGGCGGTTTTGCCGCTGATGGCACCCTAATTATGAGCGACCAAAATTTTCGTCGCTTTTTTGATCCCCGCCCGCTCGACTTAATCAATCTGGGGCTAATCAAGCTCGAACCAACGGCTGAAATTAACCGGACGGTGGCAGTGCTGCAGGATCACCTGCCAGAAGACGTGCTGGTGCTGACTAAGGAAGAAATTATTGAGCGCGATCGCGCCTTTTGGATTCAGACGACCTCCATCGGCTTCATCTTTAGCCTGGGCGTCATTGTCTCCTTTATTGTTGGCACAGTAATTGTCTATCAAATTCTCTATACCGATATCCGCGATCACCTGCCGGAATATGCCACTCTGAAGGCAATGGGCTATCGCAATAGCTATCTGTTTCAGGTCGTGCTGCAGGAGGCGGCGCTGCTAGCCCTGATGGGATATGTGCCAGGGCTGCTAGTGTCCCTAGTGCTGTATCGGCTGACGGTGAGCGCCACTGCGGGCAGCCTGCCTGTCAGCATGAATTTAGGGCGGGTAGTCTTTGTTTTGATTTTGACGGTGCTGATGTGCGGACTTTCTGGCCTGATCTCGGTGCGGCGGGCCATGAGTGCCGATCCGGCAGATGTGTTTGCTTAAGAGGTCACTATGCGGTTTTGGCAACGGACGCCCCTCGCCATTCTGAACCTGATTCACGATCGCCGTAAATTTTTGACTTCCCTGGGCGGCGTTGGCTTTGCCGTGCTGCTGATGTTCCTGTTTACAGGCTTTATGAACGCCCTGTACGACAGTCAGCTCCAGCTGCTCAACCAGCTCAATGGCGAGATTGTCATGGTGAATCGGCTCAAGTCCAACATGTTTGTGCCGATTTCCTTTGCCCGGCGGCGGCTATACCAGGCCAGAGCCTATGACGGAGTAGCTGATGCCTATCCCATCTACATCAGTGAAGCCAACTGGAAGAATCCAGAGACTCAGAAGACGCGCCCGGTGCGGGTATTGGCCTTTAATCTTGAAGATCCGGTGCTGCTGCTGCCAGAGGTGGTGGCTCATTTAGAGCCGCTAAAGCTGCCCAACACAGCCATTATTGATACCCAGTCCCGCGCCGAAGTTGGCCCGACCCAAACGGGGATCGAGTCGGAACTGGCTGAGCGGCAGGTACAGATTGTCGGTACTTACTCTTTGGGGACTGACTTTGCCTCTGGCAACGGCAACCTGATCATGAGCGATCTCAACTTTTTGCGCTATTTTGCCGATCGCGGCCCAGAGGAAGAGGAGCGCAGCTTTGCTACTGCCGACGTGGGGCTGATCAAAGTAGAACCAGGCACCAACATCGATCGCTTGGTGGCGGTCTTGCAGGACAGCATTCCCAACGATGTGCTGATTTTGCCCCGCGATGGCCCGGACGGCTTTGTGGCTAGAGAACGAGCTTACTGGCAGGAAAACACTAATATTGGCTTTGTCTTTAGCCTGCTCACCACGATGGGGTTTGTGGTAGGGATTATCCTGGTCTATCAGATTCTCTACACCGACGTAGCCGATCACTGGGCGGAATATGCCACATTAAAGGCAATGGGCTACAAAAACAGCTTTCTGTTTGGCATCGTCATGCAAGAGGCACTGGTACTGTCGCTACTGGGATTTGTTCCTGGATTTTTAGTGGCAACTTTGGTCTACAACCTGGCAGGGCAGGCAACCGGACTGCTGTTTCAGATGACGCTGCAGCGGATTGTCATGATCTACGGCATGACGTTTGTCATGTGCTTAATTTCTGGGGCGATCGCGGTGCGCAAAGTCCAGTCCACTGACCCCGCGGAGGTATTTGGATGAGCAAAGTCACTGTAATAGAAGGCTCGCCGGCAGCGGCGGGGGCCTCATTGGCTGTCCAAGTACGTGGCCTCAACTACTATTTCGGTCAGGGGGACTTGAGCAAGCAGGTACTGTTCGATATCAATCTGGATTTGCCGACGGGTCAGATTGTAATTATGACCGGGCCGTCGGGATCGGGTAAAACCACGTTGCTAACGCTGATTGGGGCCCTACGCTCTGCCTATTCCGGCAGCCTGCAGGTATTAGGTCACGAACTGGTGGGACTGGCTAACCGCCAACTGGTGCAGGTACGGCGCAATATTGGCTTTATCTTTCAGTCACACAACCTGTTTGCCTCACTCACCGCCGCCCAGAATGTAGAAATGGCGGTGGAACTGCTGGGCCACTTTGACTCCAAGCATGAACAGGCCCTCGATATTTTGACCCAGCTAGGACTGAAAGATCGAGCCGATTACAAACCCAATTCTCTCTCAGGGGGGCAAAAACAGCGAGTGGCGATCGCCCGTGCCTTAGTCAACCAGCCCCGACTAGTCCTGGCTGACGAACCCACCGCCGCCCTAGACAAGAAATCGGGCCGCGACGTAGTGACCCTCATGCAAAAGCTAGCTAAAGAGCAGCAGCGCACCATATTGATGGTGACGCACGACAACCGCATCCTCGACGTGGCCGATCGCATTATTAATCTCGTGGATGGCCGCTTAGAGTCCGATCAGGATTTAAGCAACTTTGTCAGCTCCCACGATCCTAAGAGCCTCGACCGCCGCATGTTTATTATGTAAAGCCTGCATGTCTATAGAATTTGCCAGCCAGGTACAGCAGCTCACTCACAAAAAGGTATCCGACTACCTCACTCAGGCTCAGCTCTTTCAGGAAACGCTGCGTGTTCATCCCCATCAGCCCAAGTTTGACATTCTCTACGGCTCTACGATGGTGGAAGTGGAGGTACTGCCCTGGGAGGTTCATCCCTGGGAAACCGCAGATCTGGCTATTGTGCGAGCCACTAGCTGTGTCACTCTGGGCAGCAATCTAGAATGCGAGCTGCTCCAGTTTCTACTGCTGGAAAATCGGCGGATGCGTTTTGGGGCCTTTCACGTGGATGAAGCCGGTCAGGTGCTTTTTGCCGAAAGCGTTCTCGGTGGCGAAAACATGGATCTAATGGAGCTGCAGACCTGTATCTTGTCAGTAGTGACCATCGCCGACACCTATGACGACATCATCGCCGCTCGCTTTGGCGGTCAGCGAGCAGTCGATCGCCCTTCTGTTGAAATCTAGCGGCTTAGCCAATCAGCGGTCGGAGGACAGCGCGGGCTAGTCCGGCATCGCCGTTGGCAATTTTGATCGGCAAACAAATCAGCTCATAGTCGCCGGGGGCAACGTCCTTGAGCATCAGCCCCTCAATAGCCCAAACCCCGGAACCCAAGAGCGCTTTGTGTACCTCAACCACGTTGCCCTGATACTGGCCCACCGAGAGATAGTCCACCCCCACTAGCCGTACCTGCTGCTCGGCCAAATATTCCGCTCCGTCCGTGGCGATGTAGACAAAATCTGGCATAAATTCTTCAGTCCGCTGAGGCTGCTCAGAGTTACGGGTCTTAAACAACAAGCGCTCGCCGGACTTGATATTGTGACGCTTCAGTTCCGCCGCTTTGATAGACTCTGGATCTTCAATCGCAATTACGCGGGCCGGGCCGATAGTAGTTTCCAGCGGCATCGCATCAATACCGAGGTCGTCTTTGATGAAGTGGCGCAGCGCGTCTACGTGGGTACCCGTGTGGGAACCGAGGGAGAGCTGAGAGACGTTGCAGACATCGCCGTGAGCAATACACTGACTAGAGGTAATTTCTACAGGCGGATTGTCAGGCCAGTAGGCCATGCCGCTGTGAATGGTCATGGAAATATCGATCCACTGGGTCGAAGGCTGAGACATAGCTATCCTTGCACAGAACTTCTAGACCTTAGCGAGGAACGGGATCGTCCGCATATATCCAGTGGCTGACTCAGTCTCACTCCTATGAGGGAAGTCAATAACGGCCTCGATTTTGTCTAATAGAAGAACGCTTATTAATAGCTTATTGATTAAAAACTAAGGGTGAATTTATATGGGCTGGTTTAGCCGACTTTTTGGAAAGGAAGAGAAAGCTGCTCAGCAGGCAGCGATCGCGCAAAAAGTGAAGCAGCCTGACAAAGATTCGGTTGTCAATACTCGCACGGCTCAGACGCAGGACATTCCGTTAGAGCGTCTTGGCCCTGACGGCAAATATGACCAGAGTGGTCTAGCTAAGCGGGTGGCGGTTGCCTTTGATCAAGATCCTGAGCTGGATGATATTGAAACTGTCTATGTGGCTCAGCTCAGCAGTCAGGTGGTGCTGAAAGGAAAGGCCCCCAGTCAGGCTATCGTTGACAAGCTGGCAGCCGTGGCTGGCCGGGTTAAAGGCGCTACTGAAGTCGATACCAGCGGTCTAACAGTTGGCTAGCCCGCCACGATACCGCCGCTGCAGCTATCAAGCATAACCAAAATTTAGGCTTGAATTTTTCCAGTCCTTTGAGGGACGGTTCTAATCGAGCTTAGACGCAAAGCCATTGTCTCTAAATGGTTTTGACAATGATGATACGAGAGGAAATCTATTTATGGCACAGGACTTAACCGGTAAGAAAGTCGCTATCCTCGTGGCGAATGGCTTCGAGCAGGTAGAGCTGACCCAGCCCCGTGAAGCCCTTGACAAGGCCGGCGCTGAAACCCATATTGTGTCGCCAGAGAGCGATCGCGTTCAGGGTTGGAATCACTATGACAAGGCCGACTACTTCCCCGTAGACGTAGATCTGGAAAAAGCCAAAGCCAGCGCCTATGACGCGCTGCTGCTGCCTGGTGGCACCGTCAACCCCGATCAACTGCGGGTGAATGAAAAAGCGATCGCTTTTGTGAAAGCGTTTTTTGAGGCTAACAAGCCTGTTGCAGCGATTTGTCACGGCCCCTGGTCATTAGCTGAGGCCGATGTCGTTAAAGGCCGCAAACTCACCTCCTGGCCTTCACTGCGGACTGATCTGCAAAACGCAGGCGGTCTCTGGGTTGATCAGCAAGTCGTGAACGATCGCGGTCTGATTACTAGCCGCAATCCGGATGATATTCCGGCCTTCAATCAAAAGATGATTGAAGCGATCGCCGCCACTAAGCAACCTGTTTCAGCTTAGTTAAGCCTAGACGACTTTTATGATAATTCTGGGGGTGTACGCTAGTGCACCCCTATCCAACTAAAATTGCCATTCTTACTTAGAACTTAATTCTTATGGGACTTTTTGATCGCATTGTTGACGCCGTTAATAGCCCGGAGCGAGAAGCCAATACCGGCCAGATTGACAGCATCCTTAGCACGGTTCAAGCCTTAGCTCAGAGCCAGGGCGTTCCCCCCGCCACCACCCAAACTTTAGCTTCCATCGTAGGCGGCTATGTGCGTTCCAACCTGAAGCAAACGCGGCAAACTCAGGGTGAAGAACAGGCTGAATCCCTGGTCAACCGCTACAGCGGCGTCTCCCCCAATCAAAGCGCCGTCCAGGCTCTTTTCAACCCGCAGCAGCAAGGTCAAATAGTACAGGAAGCATCCCAAAAAACGGGGATAAATGCCGGTACGATTCAGGCCATGCTGCCAATTTTAGTCCCCGTTATCCTCAACCTGCTGAAGACCGGAGCCGTGAGCCAGTCTGGTCCGCGCCAAAGCAACTCGGTGCTCAGCGCTTTCCTCGATACCGATCGCGATGGCGACTTTGACATTGGCGATGCGATGGCAATGGCCGGTCAGTACCTCAATCAAAATCGTCGCGCCTAAGTAAGGAGACAGTTTTGCCCCTTGTTGATCCTGAAAAGTCAGCTCAGCAGGCAGGACTGCACTATGTCAGCGATGCCGACCCCGGTATTGAGCGGCGTCCTTGGGGACGGGGCTTTACCTATCTCGATGCCGAGGGTCAGCATATACAAGATCAGCAGGTGCGCGATCGCTTGGATGCGCTGGCTATTCCGCCCTCCTGGTCTGAGGTGTGGATTTGCCCAGACCCTCAGGGACACCTGCAGGCCACAGGCCGCGATGCCAAAGGCCGTAAGCAGTATCGCTACCATCCCCAGTGGCGTCAGGTGCGCAACCAGGCCAAGTTTGAGCGCCTGCTGCCTTTTGGCACAGTACTGCCGGATTTGCGATCCCACGTCGATCAGCACATTCAAAGTCCGCAGCTCTCGCGAGAAAAAGTTTTAGCCACGATTGTCAGGCTGCTAGAAACCACGCTGATCCGGATTGGTAACCCGGAGTATGCTCAGGAGAACAAGTCGTTTGGCTTAACAACGCTGCGCGATCGCCACGTCGAGTTTTCCCAGCAGGGCGTGCGGTTCCAGTTTCGCGGCAAAAGCGGCGTCGAGCATGAGATTGAGCTAGACGATCCGCGTTTGGCCCAAATCGTTAAGCGCTGCCGCGATATTCCGGGCTACGAGCTGTTTCAGTATTTCGATGAGGCGGGCGATCGCCAAACGGTTGATTCCGGCGACGTCAATGCCTATCTGCGGCAGGCTACTGGCGAAGATTTCACCGCCAAGGAGTTTCGCACCTGGGCCGGGACGGTATTAGCAGCCCAGGAGCTGACTAAGCTAGGCCCGTTTGAAACTGAAAAACGCGCCCAGCACAACATTGTGCAGGCTATCAAAGCCGTGGCTAAACAGCTCGGTAATCGCGCTGCTACCTGCCGCAAATACTACGTGCATCCCGGCATACTTTCAGCCTACAGCGAAGACTGGCTGATTCCTATTGTGAAAGAGGCGCTAGCAGCCAAGTCGGCTGAGAACCCAGTCCAACTGCGCCCCCCCGAAGCTGCCGTGCTCAGAATTCTGAAAAAACTTGACAAAACCTAAAGCAATTCAGACCTTTCTGTCCTCTGGAAGAGTTCGCTTTGAACAAATTGCGCCACCCTAGATGAAGAGGGCAATATTACCTGCAGTCTTGTACCCCGATAGAGCTTAGCAAAGCTTCTTTAACTCAATTGAATTGTTATTTTCACAGCTTTTAAGTAAATGGCCAAAGGCAAACGATGCTGTCGGGTGTAGTAGGCGAAGCTACAACGCGCCGTTCTACTAAGCTTCGAGGCGTTACGCTACGTGAATTTATGGCCACGTACTTAATCACAAGCATTTTAAGCAGATTCGTAAATTTTTTAGATAACTTAGGCAAAATACTATGGCTGACAATATTAAAGATCGAATTCAAACTGATATTCAGCAGGCCAAAGAAACAGGCAAGCTACGGGGCGATCGCCTCAAAGATATTGTGCGCAACGCGGTGTCTCAGGCGTCAGCTGAGCTAAAGGAAGGAACGCAGGAAATTCGGATTATTTTCAAAGATGCGATCGCTGCTGTAGTAGATTCTTTCCGCGATCGCGGCAGTGATTTAAGGTCTGACATTGAAGCTTCTTTAGAAGGGGGTTTAGAAGCCATCAGTCAAAGACGCCGCCAGTTTATTGCTCAAACCCAAGCTGAAATTGAGCAGTTACAGACCAAGATTGCTGAAGAAGAAAAAGCGATTGAAGTTGAGGCGGAAGAGATTTTAGATGATGTGCAGCTCACCACGCAGGAAAATTCTAGCGAGCTGAAAGACACCATTGCCTCAGCTATCGCCGCCGTCAAGAACAGCGAAGAGGCTAGCCTACTGCAAAAGCGCTACGCCCAGCTACAAACCCAGCTCTCAATTTTGCAGGCCAATCTAGCAGCCCGCTACGGCGAGCGCTACGACGATATTCAGCAGCACCTCGACAAGGCCAATAGCTGGTACGAAGGCATTCGACCTCAGGGTGAAGAACTCAGCAGCAACGTCCAGGCTAAGCATTCTGAGTTTCAGCAAAAGCTGGCTGAGGCGGGTCAGGCGCTAGCCCGCAAAGAGCAAGATATCAAGCGTAAACTGCGCGAACTCTGGCAGACGTCTTCCAGCGTTTTGACCGATAGCGACTCTTCCAACTCTTCTCTGAAGTAATGTTTATTCCTAAAGGCTTTGTCCAAGAAGCGGTACCGACGACGCTGGGGGAAATGGTGTACTACACCAACAAAGCGGAACCCTGGCAAAGTACCCTGTCAGACGCCGCTGAAACGCTGGTCTTCTTTCACGGTTTTGGCGGTGGCTCTTCCGCCTACGAATGGTCAAAGGTCTATCCGGCGTTTGCCTCCGAGTTTCGCATCATTGCCCCTGACCTGATTGGCTGGGGCCGCTCGGCTCACCCAGAACGCAAGTACATTCCTGAAGACTTCATCACCGCAATTTTGGAGTTTTTGCCCCAGGTGAGCCAGGGACCGACGCGGGTTATTGCTTCGGCGCTGACAGCCGCGTTTATGATTCGCGCCGCGATCGCCCGGCCAGAACTGTTTCGTTGGCTGATTTTGACTACAGCGGCGGGCCTGTTGGAGTTTAACAACAACTACCGCGACAACTTTTTTACCCAGCTCGCCGGCACCCCCATCATCGACCAGTTTCTCTATAAGACAGGCGTAGCGACCAGTTTCGGTATTCGCAGTTTCTTAGAACAGCGACAGTTTGCCCAAGGCGATCGGGTCTATACCGAAATGGTCGAAGCTTACCTGCAGTCAGCCCAGCAGCCTAACGCCGAGTATGCGGCCCTAGCCTTCGTTCGGGGCGACCTTTGCTTTGATCTGACAGAGTATATTGAACAGCTAGTTATTCCCACCGCCATGATTTGGGGGCGATCGACTGAGTACACTGGGCCGGAGGTAGGCAGTCGCTTAGCCAAAATGAATCCGCAGGCCGTACGCATCTTTTATCAGTGGGACGACGTGGGCTTTACGCCCCAGCTAGAGCTGCCGGCTGTGACAGCGGGCCTGCTGCGCCGCTTTATGGGTGAGCTAGAGCAGGTAGAGTCTCCGGTAATTGCTGCATGAACCCTTTGGCGTTTTGTTACCTGTCACAGCACAGACCCAGGAAAACGATAAGCTAATAGTAAAGGGGGCGATCGCCATGAAAGAACGGTTTCATAACCGGACTGACGCAGGCCGACAGCTAGCCCAAAAACTATCTCAGTACGCTCAGCGCCCAGACGTGATTGTCCTGGCTTTACCCAGGGGGGGCGTGCCTGTAGCCTACGAGATAGCCACAGCTTTACAGGTGCCGCTAGATCTTTGCCTTGTGCGCAAGCTGGGCGTGCCCGATCGCCCAGAACTGGCAATGGGGGCGATCGCTAGCCCTAATATCCGCATTCTCAATCAGGAAATTCTCGCCAGCCTCGATCTGTCCCCGCAGGCAGTAGAGCAGGTGACTCGCCACGAACAGCAAGAATTGGCCCGTCGCGATCGCTGCTATCGCGGCAGTCGGCCTTTTCCCCATCTACGCGATCGCTCCGTGATCGTAGTAGACGACGGCATTGCTACCGGCTCTACCATAAGAGCAGCGATCGCGGCGATTAAGTATCAGTCCCCGGCTCAAATCATTGTTGCAGTCCCCGTTGCGCCTAGCTCGACTGCGGCCGTCTTAAAGCCGCAGGTCGATAATCTTGTCTGCCTGAAGCTTCCCGACAGCCTTTACTCCATTAGCCTGTGGTACGAAGACTTTTCGCAGACCAGCGATCAGGAAGTGCAACAGCTATTGTCGCAAGCAATGACTTCGACGCTGGCCTCCTAAAAGCTGGCCTCCTAAAACCCAAGGTCCCCCGGCGCGCAGAGCTACTGATGCGTCATTGAATAGGATGAGCCATTGACGTGGCTGTTACCCACCTGTTCGCTCTGACCGCTGCCAGCTGCGGGCGCATTGATTTGCACAAACTGGTGGGGCACCCCAATGGGAATGTGAGCAACATCAAAGGCAAGCTTCAGCCGTCTGCGGTATTCGCGGGCCACGTCCCACTGCTTTAGCGGCAGCGTCTTGATCCAGACTCGAATAGCTGCGCCAAAGTGATCTAGACGATCTACCCCTAACATCAGCGGCGGCTCCAGAATCAGGGGCTGCCAGCGGCTATCCTGGCTCATTTCATGGGCAACGCGATCAATGACGGCAATCGCCCGATCTAAATCAGCTTTGGGATCTACCGCTATAGTGACATCGACTCGCGACCATTCCTTAGAAAGGTTCTGCACCACCGCAATTTGTCCGTTTGGAATTGTAATCAAACGGCCTTCTTCATTGCGGAGCTGCGTAATCCGCAAATTCATCGTTTCCACAAAGCCCGCCACTTCACCAATCACCACTACGTCACCGACGCCGTACTGATCCTCTAAAACGATCAAGAAGCCGTTAATGATGTCCTTGATCAAACTTTGGGAGGCAAATGAAATCGCTAAACCTAAAATTCCAGCACCTGCCAGCAGCGGCGCAATTCTGACCCCCACCATAGACAGCGCCACTAAAAACCCTATGGCAATCAGGGCCGAAGCCATGATGCTTTTAGCAATTTGTGAAAAAGTAAACAGGCGTAGCGAAAGCCGCTGCGATCGCTCTGGCACCCAGTTGGCTCGATCCTGCAGGGCAATACAGAAGCGATCAATGAGCACATTGCCCAGCCGAATCAGACTGTAAAGCGCCACAACCAGCAGCACTAGCTTGACGGGCAGCTTCAAAATATCTAGCAGAATAGGCTGTATCCAGCGCGTGTAGGGAAACAGGCCAATGACTAAGATAACAGCGCTAACCCACAGCACAATCTGTCCTAAGATCAGCAGTCGTCGCTGGACATCTAGAATGTTGAACTGCTGTCGGTGGTGCAGTTGCTCTCTCAAAGCTGTTGAGTTGTCAGCAGAGGGATCGGAGGCGAGCGCAGTCTCAAACTGACTGAGAGCCTGATTGCACCTACGCCGCCGCCGCCCTAAGAGATGCTGTAGGCTGGCGATCGCCAAGCTGAGGAGCACAGCCAAAATCAGTCCACCGCCAACAATGTAAAGCTGTCGTCGCAGGTAAGCTGGCTGACGCTCTTGCTTAAAGCGAATAAGAGCCGTGCGGATTAAGCGAGTTAGCTCCTGGGCGCGAATAGTTAGATCTTGCAAACCTCTGAGCTGAGCGTCAGCCGCCGTCACCGTCATCAGAAAATTGCCGTTGATATAAATAATGGGCTGGTTGCTGGCCTCTTCTACTTCCCAAGTTACCTGTAGGCTCTCGGCGCTGTAGTCCTGCTGGGCAAACTCTCGCAGCCGCTGTTCAATCTCCCAAGAACGCCTCGCGGCTGAAATCACCTCATTGTCGGTTTCTCCTTCTATCGGGGCCGCTACGTAGAAAATAGTGCGACCATCTAGATCGACCGGAGCTGAATTGAGATCGCTGTTGAAAACCGCTAGATCCTGCAGACTAGGCGGGACTAAATTCTCCACAGCCTGCGGAATTGCATTTGTGATTGGGGATTCCGTCTGGGCTGTAGACGTCACAGGCAGCAGAACTAAGGTCATGCTGACCAAGACGCCAACTAAAGCAGCCAGCCATCGTCGCTTGCGGCGAAAGCTGCTACCACTTGCTGGATAGATGAAGTGGAAAAAAGCCATGTCGATCTATCACCTGATAACTAAAATAGGCAAGTCGCTAAACCCGTAGTCAAGCATCTAAGCTAATTCAAGGATACTTTTGGCTTAACAAGCTGTAACAGATGCTATTCAAATAAATTTGCTCTGATATCTGTCTTTAGAGGCAAACTGGAAAATTTATTCAGAGTACGCGCTTGTTTGAATTAAATTAGCTGACTGAAAAGTAAGAATAACACTGGTTGCGCCGCTTCTAAGTAATTAGCTTGAGAAAATTTGTGGGATCTACGGAGCCTGTAGGCACTCAGTTTCCGCATATACACTGACTCAAAAATCAGTAATCTTTCCCAAGCCTTTCTGGCAGAAAAAAGGGAGACTAATTCATAACAGAAGACCTTCTCAGCTTTACTAAAGATGATGTTTTATTTTTTACCTGCTTCCTTTGTTTTTTCAGTTTTGCTACGTGGCCTGGTGAAGGACGAAGCCGCTGATAAGGCCGATATGGGCCTATGGCTGGTAATCTTTCTAGCGACTGTTCTCTGGCCGATAACGCTGCCGTCTATTCTGTACAAGAAAGTTTTTCAAAGAACTCATCAGGAAAAAGATACAGAGTGGGCTTCTGCCTAAACTTTTTTCTATCCTGTTGGCAAAAAAGACAAAAAAACGCTGTAGCAGGCTTGTATACAGCCATAGCCTAACAGTTAACTTGGTTTATCAAAGCGAGATTTCTAATACTTGAAGCTGGAAAATTTCGCTAAATAGATTGACTGGATAGGGGATTAAATCCAGACTGTTTTTTCAAAAATTCTAAGGGTTTCTACCAACGCTTTCTTTGGCGTTCGCTCCGTAGTCAAGAGACTGCAATGATAGCAACCTAGCCCATTGGCGGCGATCGCTTCCTGCCAGCAGCAGCCTGCTAAAAGCTGACTGACCAACCTCAATAACTGTAGCAACGACAGTTGGCTGTATGACACATGACCCCAAACCGCCCATTTAGGTTCCTGGGGTCTAAACGTACAGTCGCTAGAGCGCAAAGGGGCCGTGCATCTGCGATAGGCTGAGACAGAAGCTTCGCAGCCGCAAGAGTGAGTACCGCTTTGTTTACCGATTTCAATCGCGCCATGATGCAGCGCTGTTTATCCCTAGCGCAGCAGGCAGCAGGTTATACGGCTCCCAATCCGCTGGTAGGTGCAGTCATCACTCAGGAGACTGAGGTGGTGGGAGAGGGATATCATCCTCAGGCCGGGCAGCCTCACGCAGAGGTCTTTGCGCTCAGAGCCGCAGGCGATCGCGCCGTTGGGGGCACCCTCTATGTTAATTTGGAACCCTGCAATCACTATGGGCGCACCCCCCCCTGCACCGAAGCCGTGATTCAGGCTGGTATTCGCCGGGTTTATGTCGGCATGATTGATCCCGATGAGCGCGTTTCGGGTCAGGGCGTTGCCCGCCTGCGAGAAGCCGGTCTTGAGGTGATAGTCGGTTTAGAAGAAGCGGCCTGCCTACAGCTTAATGAGGCTTTCGTCCATCGAATTCAGCACCATCGCCCCTTCGGCATTCTCAAATACGCCATGACTTTGGACGGCAAGATTGCGGCAACGTCTGGACACAGCGCCTGGGTGACCGGCCCGGCGGCTCGAACGAGGGTGCATCAGCTACGGGCTGTCTGTGACGCCGTCATCATCGGCGGCAATACGCTGCGGCGGGATAACCCCCATCTCACCAGCCACGGCCAAAGCGATCGCAATCCGCTGCGGGTCGTGATGAGCCAGCAGCTCAACTTGCCGCTCACGGCTAATCTCTGGCAGGTTGAAGTTGCTAAAACTCTGGTGCTTACCCAAACCGGCGCTAATCCCCAACTGCAAGATCAGCTTAGGCAAAAAGGGGTAGAGGTGGTAGCGTTAGATTCCCTGACGCCGGCAACTGCGATGGAATATCTATATCAGCGCCAACTACTATCTGTACTGTGGGAGTGTGGCGGACGACTGGCCGCAGCGGCGATCGCCGCTGCAGCCGTACAAAAAGTTTTGGCCTTTGTCGCACCCAAGATTATTGGTGGTCAAGGTGCACCATCCCCGGTAGGAGACTTGGGTTTAACGGCGATGACACAGGCCCGACCGCTAGAGCGCCTACACTGGCAAATGATTGGCAGCGACCTGCTGGTAGAGGGCTATCTAGCTTAGTCTCGTAGGGGAACTTCTGACGGGACGGGAATGCTCAAGCTGCTGGAAGTGAGATAGCTGGTAACGGCTCGACTCCGCATAATTGCATCTAGCGCCTGCCGTAGGTCTTCGCGTCCGCGAAAGCTATCTAAGCGTTCACACACCTCTCCATTTTCAACAAAAAGCAGGGTGGGTAGCGTCGTGAGGCGATAAAAATTAGCTAGCTTCAAATTTTCATCAGCATTAACATTAACGACTCTGACCTGACCTTCCCACTCTGTCTGAAAGTTATTCAGCAGAGGTTTGATCATACGACACAACCCGCACCAAGGTGCCCAAAAATGCACTAGAACCGGAATAGAAGACTGCAAAACTTGGTTTTTAAATGTGGTGTCATTGACGGATGAAGACATTTGTTCAGTTAAATCAGGTGGATGAATAAATACTGTTTTAAGGCTTGGGATCATTATAAAGTGGGCAGACCATAAAAAAATACCTAGGATTTGAGATTTGTTGTTTTCCTATAACATGAAGCTGAAACTGTAGTAAGTCCCTAAAGCCCAAAGTTGCTTAGCTGCTACCAGCCTGTCGCGCGAGTAGCCTGAATCAGGGCTGGGTGCAGCCACCAAAACAACAACACAAAGGCGCTGACGCCTAAGTAAGCAGGGCGGAGAAATTCTTGCAGTTTCAGAGACTGTTTGCCCTGGGCGATCGCTAAAAACGGGATCACGGAAGTCCGCTGCTTCACGGCTGCAAACGCTTCGCCATAGCGATCGCTCCAGCGGCGATCACCATGCCACACCGCAAACAGATGATGCAGAATCAACCCCGCACAGGTGACTATCATAAACGAGGTGCCGAGCCAGAGAGCATGGGCTATACACCAAATTACCTGTCCTACCATTTGGGGGTGACGGGTGATGCGAATGATGCCAGTCTCGTAGAGATGCACCTGGGGTTTACTGATGGCGGCTACCTCCAGCAGATTAAAAGTAGCCGGATATAAAAAGAGAAAAGAAATGGCCGATAGCACCCACACTGTCGTTTGCATGCCCGGCGTGCCCTGTAGATTCCACAGTCGCAAACCGTCGTAGCGGTGATTGATAAAGTAGATAATTAGTCCTGAGGCCAGGGGCAAACTGACTAGAGCAAACAAGACCCGATAGGCCCGTGCTCCTATCAAAGTCTCTCCTTTAGGTCTTAGCGCTGCTAGCCCGCTATGGGCGATCGCAAACAACAGCAGCAGCCCCAGCATTATGAAGTGGCTAGTCGTCAACCAGGCAAAATCAGTCATAGAGGAGTGGCCAAAATGTCTCGGCGCTTGTTTTAGGCAAAATGTCTCTATAGTTAATTTTAGGGGTTAACCAATAGCGACTAGCAGCCAACCCAAAATAATTGCGGTTGCTGCTCCCAGCAGCGTGTTGATGATATTGACCACCTCATTTGTCAGCCAGTTAAAGCGTTCCTGCAGCGTTGCCCCAATTAGGCTCTCTAAATTAGTGGCGATAAAAGCAGCCACGATGCAAATGCCAATATCGAGGGGACTTATCAGTCCTACCAGCCAGCCCAGAAGCGCGATCGCTCCAGAAGCCACTGCCCCGGCCAAAGTGCCTTCCAAGCTAACGGCGCCCTCGGTGCCAGCAGGAACTGGCTGCAGCGTTGTAATTAGAAAGGTGCGCTTACCGTAGGCTTTACCCACTTCACTGGCACAGGTGTCCGACAGCTTGGTGCTGAAGCTAGCTACATAGCCTAGGGACAACGAGGCTATCCAAACAGACCGACTTGGATCGGTGCTCCAGTAGGTCAATAGCCAAATCCCTAACGCACAGAGAGTTGCCGTCAGCGCCGATCCCCAAACATTCTCTGGCCCGCGTGCCCCCGATCGCTTTTCAGCGATGCCCGCAGCTTCTTTTTTGACCATGCCGATCCGGGTGACAGCAGACCCCATCAGAAAGTAAAACATGACAACGCTGTAACCCCGCCAGCCTAAACAGCTCCACACCAAAACACCGAGCAGCCAAGCGTGGAAATAGCCCGCTGGTGTCAGCAGCTTTTTGGGAACCAGAAAAGCAATCGCCAGCAGCAAGCTATTGAGGGCGATCGCAATCCACCAAGGGCTAATAGCTGACAAAACTGGCATAAAGCTGAACGCGCAAACCTACAACAGCAGTCTAAAGCCTGGAGAGCGATCTAAGATGAGTCTAGAGTATGTAATCGACTGGCGCTATGTCCTCTATTCTTTTCCATTTGGCTTTTCCGGTATCTGAAATTGCTAAAGCTAAAGAATTCTATGCCGAGGGGCTAGGCTGTGACGTGGGCCGAGAAACACCGGGTTCAGTTATCTTAAACTTGGCGGGTCATCAGCTCGTTGCCCATCTCACCCACGAGTCGCTAGAGCCTCAGCGGGGGATCTATCCTCGCCACTTTGGCCTAGTTTTTCGACAAGAAGCTGATTGGGAAGCGCTCCTCGCTAGAGCGCAGTCTCAAAATTTAACTTTTCATCAGTCGCCCAAGCGCCGCTTTGTCGAGACGCCGCTGGAGCATCGCACATTTTTCCTAGAAGATCCTTTCCACAATCTTTTGGAGTTTAAGTTCTACTGCCACGAAAGCGCTATCTTTGGCGAAACTGAGTACGCCCGCGTGGGGGATATATAGGCTTTTTAGCTTTGCTCTTTTCCCGGCTTATCTTGCATGGCCGCTAGCTGGGCCACTAGTCAGTCTCGATAGGCCGATAGCTTTTCCGGATGTATAGACAGTTGCGGCCGTTGGTTTCAGGCGTATAGGTAAAGCGATCGGCAATTCGCTCCATCAGCCGTAGTCCCCGTCCACCTTCAGAATCTTTGTCGATCACCTGGGGCGTCTTACGCAGCCAGTTCTGAACATCAAAGCCCGGCCCCCGATCCCAAATATAAATTTCCAGGGCCTCTGAAAAGATGACGACTTCAATTTCAATCGGCGTTTCTGCCGCTAAGCTTTGGTGGGCGTGGCGAACCGCATTAGTAAATCCTTCTACCAGAGCTAACTGACACTGCAGCCAGACGTTCTCTGGAATTGGATATTGGGCTAAGTTCTGGAAGTGATCAAACCACGCCAGAACTTTATCCAAATCTTTTAGATCCGTCCTCGTCTGGAAACGGCGCTTCTGAATGAGTTTCAACGCTGAAAAAATCCTTGACGCGTACGGCGAGCTGTTAGATGCCCTGAGGCTCAAAATGATATTAACTGTTCGCGCAGTTCTGTTGCCGTAATTCAAGCAGACAAAGCAATATCCGATACTTTAGAAGACATTAGGGCAGAACGAATAGCCACTAGGCTGTTTTTGCTAGTTAGCATACCCGAATGGGTCAGAACCGGCACTTTAATTTCTTGCCCTACAGGCAGTCGAGAACTTTCTGCAGGCACGATCATCAGATCATAGGGAGTCCAGATAGAGGTAAATTCAATCTGCGATAGCACCCTGAGATCTTGATTGAGATTTTGAATGAATGGGCTGTTGGGTCGCATCTGCTGACAGCCCGGATTCCAGCGTCCATAGGCCAACCAGGAGCCTTGGTGAGGCGCGGAAACCGTTACAAATCGAGCGACTCGCTTAGCCCCTCCTAATCGCTGAATATAGTACCGGCTGACTAAGCCTCCCATACTAAATCCCAGTAAATCTACTGGTTGTTCAGCAGCGAAATGTTGCTCGATGTAGTCTGCAACCTGAATCGCTAATACGTCTAAGCCGGCATTTCCGTTGTTGGGTGTTAAGTTGAGCGGATGAAAGGAAGACCACCCCTGCTGTCGTAAATAAGCAATAGCCGGATCAAAAACAGTGACTGTATCATCAATACCGTGAATCAGAACCAGTGGATTGCGGCGGATGGATGACATAATGCTTTGGGAAAAGGGCTTACCTCTATTACTGTAAGCAAACCACATCTATCCTAGCCGAAGCTGAGGACAGTTTTAGGACAGGCAGTGGATACCTCCAGCAGCCCTCAGCTAAAGGCTTGAAAACTATTGACCTAAAGCTCTAGCTTTCGCAACAGCGCTAAGATTTTCATGAATAGCCCTTCTAGCGGTCAAGACTTGAAGCCACGAAGGGGGACAAAAGTATTGAGGCAGCGTCTGGCTGACGGTTTTAAAATCCATCGGGCGTCACCTAGTCAGTTTCGTTAGCTTTTCTTTAAAATGCTAAGGCTGATTCACAAAGCCTTGCTAACCTCGCTCAATGCGTATTCTTGTCTGGTATCGCAACGATCTGCGTATTCACGATCACGAACCAATCAATCAAGCACTCCAAAAGCAGGCTCAAGTCATCCCGCTTTACTGCTTTGATCCGAGGCAGTTTGCTGAAACTTCTTTTGGCTTTCCCAAAACAGGAGCCTTCCGGCTCCAATTCTTGTTAGAAAGCGTCGCTGCTCTCAGGCGATCGCTAAAGGCGATCGGCAGCAACTTGGTCATCCGCCAAGGTCATCCTGAGCGAGTGATTCCGCAGCTAGTCAAAGAGCTGAGCGTTGACGCAGTCTACTGGCACGAAGAAGTGACCGCGGAAGAGGTCGCAGTCGAAACGGCGCTGGAGACAGCTTTAGACCAGCTAGGCGTAGAATCAGAAGTGTTTTGGGGATCTACCCTGGTTCACATTGATGATTTGCCGTTCGATCCAGAGCAGCTGCCGGATGTTTTCACCACGTTTCGCAAACAGGTCGAGAAAAGCTGGGCCGTCTATCCAACTTTCGCGACGCCCGAAGCCGTGCCCAAACTGCCGAGAGAGCTAGATCCGGGTAAGCTGCCAACTTTGGCATCATTCGCCCTAGAGCCGCCTCAGGCTGATTCGCGGGCGGTAATCGAATTTAAGGGGGGCGAAACGGCAGGCTTGGAAAGATTGCAGCATTATTTTTGGCAGGCTGACTGTCTCAAAGACTATAAGCAAACCCGCAACGGCATGTTGGGAGCTGACTACTCCTCTAAATTTTCACCTTGGCTAGCGATGGGCTGCCTCTCGCCCCGGCGCATCTATGAGGCGGTGCAGCAATATGAAGCGGAGCGGGTTAAGAATAATTCTACTTACTGGCTGATTTTTGAGCTGCTTTGGCGCGATTATTTTCGCTTTGTTTGCGTCAAATATGGCGATCGCATTTTTCGGGCCTCTGGCATTCGCGGTCTTGAAATTGAGTGGAAGCAGGATGGTGAGCGATTTGAACGCTGGCGGCAGGGACAGACCGGATTTCCTTTAGTTGATGCCAACATGCAAGAACTGAACCGAACGGGCTTCATGTCAAATCGAGGCCGTCAAAACGTTGCCAGCTTTCTGACCAAAAACTTGGGCATTGATTGGCGTATGGGGGCTGAGTGGTTCGAGTCAAAGCTAATTGATTACGACGTTTGCAGCAACTACGGTAACTGGAACTATACGGCAGGAGTCGGTAACGATGCCAGAGGATTCCGCTATTTTAATATTCCTAAGCAGGCTAAAGATTACGATCCAGAAGGCCAATATGTGAAGCACTGGCTACCTGAACTCAGTGATGTTCCCGCCCCAAAAGTGCATGAACCTTATCAGCTAAAACCAGCAGAGCAAAAGCGCTTCCACCTGCAGCTTGGGGTTGACTATCCCAACCCGGTAGTGGATTTAGGAAAGTCGGTCAAGGCCAACGAGGCAATTTACAACCAAGCTAAGGCTTAATATTAAGCTGTCTTTTACCACCTGGGATTGCGAGCAATCAGGGCTTGAGCCTGCTGCTGATCGACTGGTTTTGAAAAGAAGTAGCCCTGACCATACTGACAGCGAAAGGTTCTCGCTAAGTCAAGCTGCTTAGCTGTCTCAATGCCCTCTGCAACTACGTCGACGCCCAGGTGGTGAGCCAGTGTGGTGATGGTTTGCGTAATGACTATGCCTGAGTTCTCGTCATTTGTATCCATGACGCCGATGAAGGAGCGATCGACCTTGAGCGCGTTTATGGGAAACCGATGCAAATAGCTCAGAGAGGAATAGCCGGTGCCAAAGTCATCAATACAAATCTGTAGACCTAAATCCCTGAGCTGAAACAATGTGCTTTTGGAAAGCTGGGTATTCTCCATGAGCACGCCTTCAGTAATCTCTAACTTGAGGCGCTCAGGCTTGAGGCAGGTTTGGTGCAAGGCTCGCTCTATTTGCTTTGCCAAATGGGGGCTATTAAACTGCTTGCTAGACAGGTTGACGTTCATAGTTAAGGCTTCTGCCTGCGGCAGTACCTGCTGCCATTCATAGAGTTGCCGACAGGCTTCAAAGATTATCCACTCCCCAATGGGTAAAATTAGCCCTGTTTCTTCAGCGATTTTAATAAACTTGTCTGGTAAAACAAGTCCCTGCTGTGGATGCTGCCAGCGAATTAAAGCTTCAAAGCCAACAATCGAACCTTTGTCTAAAGCGACTATTGGCTGATAGTAAAGCTGAAACTCTTGCCGCTCGATAGCTCGGCGCAAATCATTGTCTAACTGCAGCAAGCCCACCATATGCTTGTGCATATCTTGACTAAACTGTTCATAGCGAGAGCGACCACGAGCTTTAGCCTGATACATAGCGGTATCGGCATCTCTGAGAAGCTGGTCGGCTTGATCGTAGCTGGGCTCACTAAAGGCGATGCCTACGCTAGCACTGACAAATATTTCATGCTGGTCTATGACGGTGGGGGCAGACAGGGCCTGAATAATCCGCTCAGCAATTTCGTTAGCTTCTTGAATGCTGCTGAGATCTTCTAGCAGCACCGTGAACTCATCTCCGCCGAGTCGAGCAACCGTATCGCCAGCACGCAAGCAGGTTGTTAATTTTTGGGCGATCGCGACTAAAAGCTGATCGCCCACTAAATGACCTAGACTATCGTTCACCATTTTGAACCGATCGAGATCGATAAACAAAACGGCAAATAAATAGCTTTTACGCCTTTTAGACAGCTTGATCACATGGTCTACCCGCTCTAAGAAAGACTGCCGATTCAGCAATCCCGTCAAGTGATCGTGGAGGGCCTCATGTCGAAGGCGCTGCTCAAACGTTTTGCGTTTAGTAATATTGCGAATAATAGCTAAAAGCTCTTGATTACTGTTCCAAACGATGCGAACTTCGCAATAAAGGGGCTGCTCCGTTTGGGAAAGGAACTTGCAGTCAAACGTATAGGTTTCTTGCGAATTCAGCGTTGCCCGAATGCCCGTGAACAACTGCTGCGCAATGGGGGTCGGCAGCGCTTCGGCAATGTTGCGTCCTACATGCTGCTCGGTCAACAGCGTCAAATGGGGATCCTTGGAGGGCTTGACCCGTAAAATATTGCCCTGTGAATTGAGATCAACAATTAAATCTGGAATCGCCTCTAAAAGTGCTTGTTCTTTGCCCTGACTTTCGCAAAGCTGAACCTTTGTCTGATTTTTTTTAGTAACGTCGAAGATGTAGCTGCGAATTACATTCATCTCACAAATTAAGCAGGCAAACTGCTCGAAGATGCGATCGCCGACTTTCACTTCTCTAAATAGACTTTTGGCCTGGGTATTTTGTTGAAAGGCAGGTGTTAAGCCGGCTAGAACAGGATGCTGATTTTTTTGACTTAATAGATTAGAGAATACTTTTCTAGAGGCTAAGTTACAGTAAGAAATAGTTCCAGATAAAGAGATTTCAATAATAGGAGTAGGAATTAATTCTAAGAAGGAAGCAATATGAAATAGTTCTGCTTTAGGAAAGCTTTCCAGCCTACTATCAATTACGCTTGTAGTGACAACTGTCTGACGAGTGATTGAACGTGCCTGCTCTTTTTGACTATCACGATGCACTCGAATTGAATTTAGCTCGCGCAGATTATTAAGCTTGTAATATCGGATACAGGTGCCTCGACATAGCTGAATTTTATCACCATGTTCTAAATTTTTAGAGAAATGCGGTTGGCCGTTGACTGTCAATCCGTTGGTGCTGCGATCGCCTTTCAAGTTACCGTCTACAATGCGAAAGTGAAAGCCGTTATCTTCAGAGTTTCTAATTTGATAGAGATGGGCATGGCATCGGGAAACGCCCTTTGAACTTAATACAATTGAGTTTTTTGAGCTACGGCCAATTGAATAAACACACTTTTCAAGATAGAGCACTCTTTGAGCTTTTTGCTCCGTCACGATGAGAAAGTGGAAGGACTTATTTTCGTCTTTCATATCCGTTGGAGATGCATAAATAAAAGGAGTTCGCGCCGCCACTCGCAGCTAGAATCAATCTGCTTCTAATATCTATTCGCTATAATACCGCCGCCGACAATAGAGCCATATAAACTATTGCCAGACAGAAAAATCTTATTTTTACCTTGATGTTACGGAATATAAAACCGTGTTTTTTCGGGGAACTAAAGAACTTTTTTAGATTTGCCAGGGGCAGAGAATCTCTCAAATTTCTGCTAAGACGCAAACTTCCTACGCCATAACGCGTAGGAAGTTCTTGAACAATACAGGCAAGACTGAACTCAACGGCTCACGCAGCCTACCTCATTGCGGTGACGAGTGCCACGGTTGCAGATCTACCGAGAAAACTCAGCTTGGCAAGTGCTAAATTCTAGCTGACATCCAAGCGTAGATAAAGGCAAAGTCTGAAGCTTATTGTTAGGAGCGCAAGTAGCTTTTTCGGAGTTTTTAGCTCTTGCAACTGTCTAGTTTTTAGTAAGCAGGGTGCTGCTTTAGCTGATGAATTTCATCACAAATCAAATAAGGTCTTGGCACATTTTTTATCTTGATCTCAAAGCTGCCTGTGCCCGAGTTGGCAACTTTAAGCGTTCCCGTATCTAAAAAACGCTGAACTAAGTTCTGCTCAACATCAATGTCCATAATGTCTAAATAGTCAACGGTTGTCTCTTTATGAGAGAAAACGCCTCTTTTGTAGATTAGATGGTCATCATTTAGAACTAAGGTGGTAGTAGAGCAGTATAAATGCCAGCTTACTAGAGCTGCTGCGCTCATCTTTGCTAGCGGAAATGGCAGCTTTTGATTAAACCCGATAAGCATCAGAAAAATCAGAGCGCCGTAGAAAATAGGATAGCTTCTCAAAGGGGAAGGATGAATTTCGCGGAGATAAGTCATCACCAAATACCCACTATAAATCTCATAGCAACTCCTACGACTTGCCCACTGACCATTTCAGAGATTTCATCAAGTTCTTAAACTTTCTCAAGAACCCATAGACAGATGGAAGCGTCGGCTATAGGCCATTCCGCTATGGTTAAGGCAGTCTAAACTATGGAGACTTTGTCAGATGAGTGCTGACGACTTTATCAATCCTCGCTCCGCCTACCGGGGTGACGTGCAGCCAGAGAATCTAGCCTTCAACGCCAATTTGCAAGAATTTGCCCAGCGCGTAAACCATATTTGCAATTTAGAAACCAGCGGCAAACTTAAGTCCCAGGCAGCCTACGAGGCTATCTATGAACTCTGGCAAACTTTAGAGGCTTCTAAGCAAGGCTTAAAGCTGGGGGAGCATCCCTTTCACTCTGAAAACTCCTGAATCTATGCCTGAGATGGAGTTCTCAAGCTGGCTGGCTGATAGCTTTAGAGAGATAATCCGCTGCCGCTTCTACAACCGCGATCGCATTTTCATACAGCATTCGCGTAGGACCCAAAATGCCGACGCTGCCTACGGGAACTGAGTCACGGCGATACATAGCGGTGACTAAGGCACAGCTTTGCATTGGTTCAATAGGATTCTCGGAACCAATCCAAATGCGGACGCCAGAGTCTGTGCCCAGCGTATCTTCTGCCTCGAAGATGAGCGGCCAAATCTGCTTTTGCTCTTCCTCTAGCAGCTGCACGATTGCCTGTACCTGATGAGACTCAGAGAACTCTGGCTGTCGCAGTACTTCAGCCAGGCCGCTGACCATCATTTGGGTGGAAGCAGGGGCTTGACTCCGGCGAGAAAGATTAGTGACCGCCTGTCTCAGCGTTTTAGCATAGCGCTGAAATTTCTGGTCTAGCTCGCTCCAGTCCAGTAGCGTCACTTCGCTTAGAGTCCGCCCTTTGAGATGAGTATTGAGAAAATTAGATAAAAGCTGTAGTTCCCGGTCTAGCTGCTCCGATTGGGCAGCCGCTTCGTCCAGTCTATGGGGGAGCTGGATCAAGATAGACTGGGGGCCATAGCAATCTAGCATGACTATGAGTAGTCCTTGCCCAGGACTCACCTGCACGAGCTGTAGGTGACGGAGGACGGCCTGATGGGTGTTGGGCAGCGTGATTAAGGTGACATAGCCGCTCAGAGTTGATAAAATCTGCGCGGCGCCGTGTAGGAGAGCCTCAAGGCTCCAGCCTTCCCAGTCAAGCTGACTGCGCAGTAGCCGGTCTACCTGTCGGCCAATTTTTCCAGAGGGCTGAATTAGCTCATCTACGTAAATGCGATAGCCAGAGTCAGAAGGAATGCGCCCTGCTGAAGTGTGGGGCTGATAAAGCAAACCTGACTTTTCCAAAAAACCCATCGCGTTACGGATCGTAGCCGAGCTGACCTTGAGGTCATATTCTTTGGCTAGCGACTTAGAACCGACTGGCTCTGCCGTTTCTACGTAACGACGAATGGTTGCCCACAATATCTGCTGCTGCCGAGTATTGAGTTTTAGCTTAATTGGCATAGGAACATACTAAAGCAAGCCCTTTTTCTATTCTGACTACTTTATCAGATGCCCAAAATCTATCTGTTCGCAGCACAGCTTTGCCGTACAGTTCGTAACACTTAAACAATGCAGGCATCAGATTCGGCAAAAATGTTGATTTAACCAGGGTCAGGCTTAAAACTATAGCCGATGAGCTGATAAAGTTTTGCCTCATGCCAAAGCTAGCGGCCCTCGATGACCTAGATGGGCTAACGGCTCATGAGCGAGTAGGCAATGGCCGATGGTTTGGCGTTTGAGCAACGTCAGTCAGGCAAGCACGCGATCGCGTCTATTAGGGCAACACTCACAATTCCTGGTAAATTCAGAAAGTCCCAAACATTCTGATGTTGCTTAGAACCTACAGGTTTTGATCCTGGTTGGTTTCAGCCAGCCCGGATAACAAGTAATCTAAGGACTACAGAGTTATCACTGGATCCCTCAGTATTTTCTATTGGTTTTCGATTGCCTATCTGCAACGTTCAGGGGCTGCGCAGTTTACTTGTTTCGCTACAGCTTACGCTTTTACTCACCTTCGAGCTTTTTTAACTTCAGGTTAAGCAATTATGTCTGACCTTCCCTTTACCCTCGATCAACTCCGTATTCTCAAGGCAATTGCTGCTGAAGGGAGTTTCAAGCGGGCCGCAGATAGCCTGTACGTATCGCAGCCAGCCGTGAGCCTGCAGGTTCAAAATCTAGAACGTCAGCTAGACGTACCTTTGTTCGATCGGGGAGGGCGACGGGCGCAGCTCACGGAAGCCGGACATTTGCTGCTGAGCTATGGCGATCGCATTTTGAGCCTGTGCCAGGAAACCTGCCGCGCTATCGAAGATCTGCAAAGCTTACAAGGCGGGACTTTGATTGTGGGGGCCAGCCAGACCACCGGGACTTACCTGTTGCCCCGCATGATTGGGCTTTTCCGTCAGCGGTATCCCGATGTGGCGGTACAGCTACACGTACACTCAACTCGCCGGACGTCCTGGAGCGTGGCGAACGGTCAGGTAGATCTCGCTATTATTGGTGGAGAAGTTTTGCCTGAGCTACAGGACGTCCTGGAAATCATTCCCTACGCTGAGGATGAACTGGCGCTGATTATGCCGGTCTTTCATCCCTTGGCGGGGCAAGAGGTGATTCAGCGAGAAGATCTGTATAAGCTCAAGTTTATTGCTTTAGATTCTCAGTCTACAATTCGCAAAGTGATTGATCAGGTGTTGTCGCGTTCAGGCATTGAGACCCGGCGCTTGAAAATTGAGATGGAACTCAACTCTATCGAAGCAATCAAGAACGCGGTGCAGTCAGGACTGGGAGTGGCTTTTGTGTCGATCTCTGCGATTGAAAAAGAGCTGCAGATGGGGGTTTTACACCGGGCCAAGATTGAGTCTGTCGTGGTCAACCGCACCCTATCGGCCATTTTCAATCCCAGCCGATATCGCTCTAAAGCGGCTGAAGCCTTTACCAAAGAGATTTTGCCGCAGTTTACCAATCGCGTCTTAGACTTCAGTAAGAATAGCAAGAGCAAAGCAAATGGCACTAAAACTGCCTCCAAGACCGAAGAAACCGTTGAGATGACGGCCACCGTCGCCAATCCTGGGCTATCCCAGTCAAATTCTCAATCTTCCTCTAGCTAACCAATCTTCCTCAACGAAGAAATCCTCATGGAGCTGCACTGCACGCGCCCCAACTGCCCAAAACCGATTAACTCTTTTGCTGACATTGATAATTCTGCTGTCCTGAAGACGGTGCAGCAAAAGTTCTGCGTTAGCTGCGGTATGCCTCTGATATTGGGTAGCCGCTATTTAACGGTCAAGCTGCTGGGCCAAGGGGGCTTCGGTACGGCCTATCTGGCCTGCGATCGCTACACGCCCACAATGCGACAGTGCGTCGTCAAGCAGTTTCAGCCTGCAGGCGATCTAAGCCCCGATCAGCTTCAGATAGCTCAAGATCTCTTTGAGCGAGAAGCGCAGGTACTAGAAGCGCTTGGCGATCGCCATCCTCAGATTCCAGATCTCTATGCTTTTTTTCCGCTGGTTGTTCCTGGTTTGGGCACCTCGCAACCGGAAGAATTCTTTTATCTAGTCCAGGAGTTTATTGACGGTCAAGACTTAGAACAGGCGCTAGAGCAGCAGGGGCCATTTTCAGAAGCCGACATTCTAGAGATCTTGACCTCTATTCTCAAAGTGCTGGCCTTTGTTCACGACAACCACACCATCCACCGCGATATTAAACCGTCTAATATCATGCGGCATCGCAATGGCAAGCTTTATCTGCTCGATTTTGGCGCGGTCAAGCAGGTAACGCAGGGTCAGAGAGGCGCGGCCAAGTCTACGGGGATTTACTCTATGGGCTTTGCCCCACCCGAGCAGATGTCTGGCGGGGCGGTGTATCCTTCCACAGATTTATATGCCTTAGCCGTTACCTGCGTGACGCTGCTGACGGGCAAGCCTGCTAGCGACCTGTTTGATTCCTACAGCAATACGTGGAACTGGGAGCAAGGTGTTCAAGTGAGTTCCCGCTTGGCTGGGGTACTCAACCGGATGCTGAAAGTTGCCCCCAATCAGCGCTTTCCCTCGGCCCAAGTGGCGCTGCGAGCCTTGCAGCAGCCCACTTCCCCCCGCCCACCAGTTTCTCCGCCCACAGCACCCCCGCCCAATCCGCCAACTTCTATCCAGTCCCAGCCTGCTGCTCCGCTCTCGCCCCCGCCCCCATCACCACCAGCAGCGGCATCCCAACCTCAGTTTTCTCTAATCGAAACCCTATCAGGCGCTGCTTTTACCGGCTTTGAAGGCAGCATAGCGGCAATTGCCTTAATCAGCTTTTTAGGCACGACGCTGATCGGCGGCGGTGTTTGGCTGCTGTTCATGGCGGCTTTAGTATTTTTGCAGTGGCGACGCATTATTGAGCGGGTTGATCTAATGATTATTGCCGCTGTCAGCTTTGGTATCGCCTTACTGCTGCGACTCTATCCTTGGCAAAATCTCTTGATCATTGCTTTAATAGCGGCGTTGGTGGCAGTCGCGATCGCCATTGTATTTCGACTGATTTACCAAATCACTGCTAGGTTTTTCTAGTCTTTTCTACTCGTAAAATTTATGGCGACTAAGAATGAAACGCCAGCCCTCATTGCGGCCCTCCTGGTCACAGTTGCTCTAGTCGGTGGTGGTCTGTGGTGGTTAAACCGCAGCGGGACTTTAAGCCTGGGCGGACTAACGGGACAGTCTCCGCAGACGGGACAGCCTGGAACCTCTTCAGACGAAACTTTGCCAGCATCTGTGGCTAGCTTTGCAGAGGTCAGTAACGTTCCCCAAGGCTTATTTAACTATGGCGGAAGCACTACCTGGGCCCCTATGCGCAGCAGCGTGGATTCTCAAATTCAAACCGTTTGGCCTAATTTTGAGCTGCGCTATGTCAATCCGACGGGGCGGCCCCCCAGTTCAGGGGTCGGTATCGAGATGCTGATCAACAATCAGCTTTCCTTCGCCCAGTCTTCCCGTTCACTCAAGGGAGAAGAATACGATCAGGCTCAGCAGCGCGGCTTTGGCCTACAGGAAATTCCGGTAGCGCTAGAAGGGCTGGCGATCGCGGTGCATCCTGAGCTTCAGCTACCTGGTCTGACCTTAGATCAAATCAGAGGTATCTACACCGGAGAGATCACCAACTGGCAGCAGGTTGGTGGCCCCAATCTGCCGATTCAGCCCTATTCACGAACTCCTGATGGCGGAACGGTGGAGTTCTTTATAGACGCTGTTTTAGGCGGTTCAGAGTTTAGTCCTAGCGTGCAGTTTGTCGATAACACGACAGCGGCGCTGCGAGAGATTTCTAATAATCCCGGCTCTATCTACTATGCGTCTGCGCCAGAAGTCGTCGGTCAGTGTACGGTTCGACCTCTACCCGTAGGTCAGAGATCAAACGAGCTGATAACCCCTTACAGAGAGCCTTACGTACCACCAGAAAGCTGCCCCAGTCAGCGCAATCAGTCCAACGTTGAGGCTTTCCGTAACGGGCAATATCCACTCACCCGGCGCTTGTTTGTCATCGTCAAGCAGAATGGCCAGAACGACCAGCTAGCCGGTGAAGCCTATGCCAAACTGCTGTTGAGCAATCAGGGGCAAACGCTGCTCAATCAGGCCGGATTTGTCCCCATTCGCTAAATAGGCTGGTATACAGATAACCGAGAGGGTTACCCCCCGGTTAGAGGGAGGGCTGATTTTTGCGGAATTGACCTTCAGCCCACGTGTAGTATCCTCGTAGAGTTTGATCTAATCATCAGGGATCGCGCCCTCCTGAGGGACAGGAACTTTCCTGCTCTATCTAAAGACAGGTCTTATAGCAATTGGCTGCTAGGTTGAGTAAGATTGCAGTTGTGACTTCTAGACTGCCGGTTTAGAGGGGTTGCTAATTGGGTGTTTTCACCGAGAAAAAAAGTGGTTTATTATCCTGATCCCAGCCAATGAAGCGAGTAAAATTAAGGTTGTGTGAAGTTCAACCATATTGCTTAGCAGATCTCGATTTTCTCGGATAGTTTAAATGAAAACGCCTGCAGGGCGTCTACAACATAATTCTGGGTAATTTTGCTAGATTTCTATCTAGATGACACTTTTAAGGGAGCAATCATGAGTTTGAATCGAAGTTATTTAATGGCCTCTGCGGCGGCTGTGCTAGCCGGAGCGGTTACGCTGCCCGCACAGGCAGCCAGCTTTACGGCGAGTGATGCTGTAGGAGCAGGCTGTCCTAGCGCTGCCACCTGTACGGTTAACGGTTTTACCTTGGATGTTGTCCAGCCAGACGGCTTCTTGATGACTGAGAAAACTGTTGCTGGCGTTACCGGCATCGGCATTTCTGAGGACGGCGTCAGCGGTAAGAGCGCCAGCGATCCTTCTCAGGGCGAAATCGATCCGGGCGATATCCTCAAGGTCAGCTTTGCTGAGAGCGTAGTTGAGTATATCGATCTCAGCTTTCTGTACTTGAGCAAGGCAAACGGCGGTCGTTTTGATGGTCTTAATGAGGTCGCTCAGGTAACCGCTAGCAATGGCACTGTGGGTACCCTCTCAGTCACTGGCGATGAAGACAGCTTTGATGCTATCTGGAGCCTATCGACAGGATCTGTTGTCAATCTGTCTCCACCGACCTTTGATGGCGGTGCAGCCTGGAAGATTCTGAATCCGTTTGGTGACACCAAGATTTCTTTCTTCGAGCTGACCGCTGTGGACAGCCCTAGGTTCAGCGATCACCGCGATTCCGATTTTGCCCTCAGCGCAGTGGCTACTGCGGAGGACATTCCTGAGCCAACCGCCTTTATTGGATTAGGCTTAGTGGCTGGTGCCGGTACTTTGCTACGTCGTCGCGTTCGCTAACGGCTAGATAAGGGTGGAGTCCCCCCACCGTTGAACGACTTTTTATTTTAGATTGCCCCCAGAAGTGAATATGGCCCTCAAAGGGTTTTAAGGATTCAGGTTAGTCAAACTTGAATCCTTTTTTCTCTGCTGATTTCAATCTTTCCGAAAAAATTAAGCTTGCAGCGTCGCCATTGCCTATTTGACAAGCTATAGATAGAGAAAAAGCACTCACCTATTGCCTCATGAGCCAGAATCGTTCCCGTACTATTGCTCAAGAGATTCGCTCTCAAGCCTTTATCCTGGGCGGTTTTGTTGCCTTGATGTGGGCAGTGGAACTACTAGACACCTTTTTTCTGCGCGGCTATCTAGATACGACCTATGGCATCTGGCCGCGCAGCCTGATTGGGCTACGCGGAATTTTATTTGCGCCTCTGCTGCACGGCAACTTTGAACATTTGATTGCCAACACAATTCCGCTGATAACGCTGGGCTGGTTTGTCATGCTGCGCGAAACCAGTGACTTTATCTGGGTAACGGCGATCGCGGGTTTAGTTGGCGGCTTAGGCACTTGGCTGACGGGCGCTCCCAACTCGGTGCATATTGGCGCGAGTGGCCTCATCTTTGGCTATTTGGGATTTTTGCTGTTGCGCGGTTATTTTGAGCGCAGCGTTGTCAGTATTGCCCTATCGTTACTGTCGTTTATGCTGTACGGCAGCCTGGTATGGGGCGTTCTACCTAATCAGCCCGGTATTTCCTGGGAAGGCCACTTGTTCGGCTTTGTCGGCGGCGTTTTGGCAGCCCGCCTGCTCAGCCGCACTAAAAGATGAGCGACTCAGCGGACAGTCACTAAGAACAGCGCTCCACCTAGGTAGAGCACAATAATTAAAAAGCTTTCTAAGCCGATGTTGGCAATACCGTATTTTTCGCGCCGTAGGAGTCCTAGCAGCAGAATTGTTGTCATTAAAATTGTGAGGGCGATTAAAAAGGTTTCGCGCTGGGTAATGGCGTGGTACACCGATCCTTGCCGGTAAGCCATGTCTGAGAAAGCCAAAAACAGGACATCAAATGAGTTGCCGCCGATAATGTCTCCCATCGCTAAGGTGAGTGCGCCTTGCCGTACCGCTGCGATCGCCGTGACCAGCTCTGGCAGGGAAGTAGAAATCGCCGTGAACAGCGCACCGACAGCAGACTCAGAAATGCCTGTAAGGGTGGCCAGGTTGATGCCGGACTGGGCCACACCATAACCCGCTACCCCTAGGATGAGCGCATAGAGAGCAAATCGCGTCCATAGGGATGTCAAGCTGCTGCTGCCACTTAGCTCTTCTTCGTCATCATCCATCTGTGTTTCGTTGGTGCGGCGTGGTCCCCACATGGGCTTTTCTTTTGCTTGGGCAATGAGCCGTAGGCCATAGCTGTAGGTTGCCAGCATCAAAATAGAAATGGGATGTATTTGCAGCAGCGTGAAGGCCGGAGCGCTAGAGGCCAAAATAGGCTGGGCCAGCATAACGACCAGCAAAGCGGACTGCATTAGATTGGGCACTGAGGCGGCGGCGTGTTCTAAATTGGCGCGGCGATAAACCGCATCGGCGATCGCCAGAAAAGCGGTCTGAGCCGCAATTCCGCCCAGGGCGTTGCTGACGGCCAGCTCTGCGTGGCCGCCCCAAGCCGCGCTGACAGAGGCTACAATCCCCGGCAGAGAAGTACTGCCGCCCAGCAGAACAGCGCCTACGATGGCTTCACCTAGCCCGGTCTTATCCGCTAAGCGATCGGCCAGCCGGGTCAGCCGAGTGCCAACGATTCCAATCACGACGGCAGCGACTAGGAAAATGCCTAGGTTAATTAAAATTCCAGATGTCATATTGCCAAGTCACTGCGCGATCGCCCAGGTCGAGGGAGTTATCCATTAGAACGCCCTGGCCTACTACTCCTCAGCGATATCTTCAGCCAGCAGAACTGGCTTATCGGTAAATTCAGCCTCTAGCTCGGCCTGAACCGCCTGATCAAAGGTCAAATCGTATTCTTGTTCAAAAGTCGCGGTTACAAAAGGCTGGAGCTGGCCCCGGATAGCGATGCGATCGCCTGCCTGTACCGGGTCAGGATACTCACCGACAACCAGCAAGCGGCTGGTATCAAACAGCTCTGCGGCTTCAATCGTAAATACGCCAGCGCTGATGACAGACTCTACTTCTCCATAGACAATAATGGGCTGACCATAGAATACATCTGGATTGTCAGCCACATCTTCTGGACTGGGGGCTAGCACCACCGTTTTAGCCACAACAACGGGGCGGCCTTCATTCTCAGCATAGAGGACTGGATCTATTTCAATATCGTAGTCAACCAGTTCGGCCTCAGAAAACTGCCGGACTTCGCCCGTTACCCAAATTGCACTCTCTTCATCTTCTGGAACGGTGAAGCCAGAATCCGCCGCGTTGAGGATCAAAACCGCTTCGCCTGCTAAAAAGCTTTCATCCTGAATTGAAAACAGAACGTCACTTTTTTTTTCGACAAACTCGCCCTTAATAACGACGGTTTCGCCCACCAGCGCCGGATCGGTTTCAGCCACTTCTTCTAGGGTGACATTGCCGTCGGCAGCCGTCTCTTCCCCGTCGTTACCAGCGCAGGCCGGTAGCAGAGCTAGAGCTGGAATCAATACTAAAAGGGCAAATGAAGCTAATTTCATAGGGGTCAACGCTAAATAATTGAAATCATAAGTCGATTAGACTTAGGCAATAGACTAGGCTTGCAGATCTTAAAGACTCTGAAATAAGACTTTGAAACCTAAGACCGAATTCACACTGAGACGCCTTGAGGCAAAGATTGCAAGACTCCGGTTGTCCTGACTGAGCCTAGAGAGTTTAGGCCGTTTTTGACCTCTATCAAAATATTGATTTCAAGCTAGCTAACCTCGCCAGGGATCCTAGTCTGTGGAAAGAAGCTCCATAGGCGGCTCAGCCTCTATGCTGGAGACTGATTCGACCTATCCGGGGCGATCGCTTTTCCTGACTACTTCCCACTATCCATAGCTCAGTTTTTACTCAATGACCCTTTCTCTCAAGCGCAATCGTGAAATTCTACGGGTAGTGCTAGCCGTCTGTATGCTGGTGGCCGGAACGCTCCATTTTTTAGCTTCTGAGCCGTTTGTCAAAATTGTTCCTGATCTTTTGCCCTATCCCCTAGCGCTGGTTTACCTCAGCGGTGTCATTGAGATTGCCTTAGCCATAGGGCTGCTAGTGCCTAGTCTAAGCCAACTGGCAGCGTGGGGACTGATTGCCCTGTTTATTGCGGTTTACCCAGCCAATATCAACATGGCAGTTAACCATATTCACTTAGACGGTGTGCCTGACGGCAATTGGTTTCATGCAATTCGCCTCCCGTTTCAGTTTGTGCTGATTGCTTGGGCTTACTGGTATACCCGTCCCAGCGATTCCAACATTCAGGCGTCGATTGTGCCTAAATTCTAGATTTTGAACAATGATAATTAACTTGGTAAATACGGGGTGGGAGATTATCTATCACCGCGCCCATGCACTGCTGGCAGCCCAGCTGGCAGGCTACTGGAATTCGTCAGCCGATATTTCTCATACTGTCGAAATCGTCTCTGCTATCTCACATCACGACGACTTAGAGCGAGAGTGGGAAGGCGACCACCTCAGTGAGGCCGGAGCGCCGCTAGATTTCACACTCGATGGTCAACTTTGCGTGGAAGAACTGCGGCAGCACATCAATAATGCTCGCTATCGCAGCCGCTGGGTCGCTTTACTGACTGCTATGCATGTGAGCTATCTCAATCAGGGCAGACGGCAAGAGTCCAAAGATCTCGATCGCTTTTTAGATGAGCTAGAGCAGCAGCAGCAGCAGTGGCTAAAAGATATGGAGGTAAAACCCGTACAGGCAGATCGAGCTTACGCCCTCATGCGCTGGTGCGATCGCCTCTCGTTGATCCTCTGTCAGCGAAATTTGCCAGACGCCCAGCGATCGCTAGAAATTACCCCCGGTCCCGATGAAAAAGGCTACACCGTCCGGCAGCGAGCCGATGATACGATTACGGTCGAACCCTGGCCGTTCAAGCCCAAAAAGTTTTCGGTTCATGTCGATGCCACTTATGTCAATCAGATGGCCTTTGAAGATAATCAAGAATTTATTGAGCAGCTACAGACGGCTGCGGTGCAACTAATTGTTTGGCAGTTTGAAAAATAGTCATGGAAAATCCCGCCTATCCGCCTCAGCTCGAATCTTTGCTCGACTCCCAGCAGGAGCCAAAAGAGCTGTTTCCTGAGTTGCTGCCAGTTTTAGGAAATTTGCTGGCCTGCGATCGCTGCTTTCTTTACCTACGCCATCCGGTAAGCCGTTTAGGACAAGTTCCTTTTTGCTGGCGGCGCAGCGCAGACATTCCCGATGTCACTGATAATGAATGGAAAGCCGAAGATCCAGCTCAGCTAGAACAGCAAGATCCGCTGTTTGCGGCGGCTTTGCAAGGCGATACCTCTATCTTTGTTGCAGATGTTGAAACCGCTGATCCCTCAGTTTTGAATCTAGAGTTTGAGCGGCAGCATTTCGGTCACCGTGCCTTAGTTCACGCCCACCTCACTGCCGACAATCAGCTTTGGGGCATCCTACAGCCCTGCAACTTTGAGCGACCGCGCCCCTGGCAGGAGCTTGATAAGGCCGTGATCGTGCGTACGGTGCAAAAAATTACGCCCTTGGCAGTTAAATACGTGCAAACCTACTGTCCCTCAACTCAATCCCGCTAGCCAATGGCATTGGCGGACAATTTTCTATGTTGGCGCTGTCGGCTCTCTGGCATTCCCCTGTAGTATGAGTGTTAAGCAATTATTAAGTAAGTGCCGCCAGCGCTTACTTACCGTTGAAGATTGCACTCTTGATGAAGTTGGACACCGCAAGTATGACAGCCGCCAGCACCCCCCCTACCATGCCAGCCTTTTGCCAGGGAATTCGGTACTTCGGAGACGCTTGGCCTGACTTTGAAACCTATGGCAAAGCGCCTGCGATCGCTGAGGGCCAAACCGCCATTGCCCAGGCTACAGATGCCGCCGCTGTCTATCAAACCCTGCTCGCGGCTGACGCTCTGCGCTACTTGACGCTGCAAACTACGGCCACCAAAGCGTCTGGACATCCAGGGGGGTTTGCTAGCGTCGCTGAGGGTATCGCCGCCCTGGTCATGCTGGGCTACAAAAATATCATTACCGAAGTGGGGCATCACGCTCCCGGCTTCTATAGCACCGTCTTTCTCGATCGCTCTTTAGAGGCTATGGGGATTGAAACGGTACAGCAGCTAGGTGAGCGGTTTCGGGAAACTCACGGACTGCTAGGGCATCTCTCCGGGCAAATTCCAGGTCTACTCAGCCCGGCAGGCCCTTTAGGTCAAGGGCAACACTTTGCTATGGCCGGGGCTAAGCTGCACCCAGAAGTTCTCTTCCCCGTCACGATTGGCGATGGTGGCATAGGTGAGCCATACGTCATGAGCAGCTTCGGTCACTTTAATACGGCCTATCCGGGCGTGACCAACTTTTTGCCGGTGCTAGTTTGGAACGGGTTTTCCCAAGAACACCACAGCATGGTTTCTACCCAAAGTAATGAGCACATGCTGGCTTACTGGCGCAGCCACGGCTTCCAAGAAGTGATTCTAGTCAACGCCAAGGACTATGACGACGCCAATCAGGTAGGGGCTTATGTTGACAGCACCGCTTTTTCTTTCCAGCAGCGCTTGGCCTTCACCCAGGCCGTACTCACTGCCGTCGATCGCGCAGCCCAGTCTGCCCTCAGCGGTACGCTCACCGTCCTGATCATTAAACAACTCAAAGGGGCAGGGGTACACAAGCGAGGCGCTCAGGCTCACAACCTCTATGCTGGCGATACTTTAGAAAAAGACTATATTGCCGCGGCCCTACAGGAGCGGGCGCTGCCTGCCGAAGCCTGGCATTTAGTGCGGACGAACTTTGCCCGCGCTGGTGGCGGCCCTGCGGCCCAAACAGCCGTTACCGAAAAGGAATTGCCGCTGCCCAATCTCGGCAATTTGCCCCTGCAAGCGTTTGCGGTAGATGGGGACAAACAGGTCGCAACAACGGCAATGGGCGCTCTGGCCGCTTATGTCGGCCAGCAGGATCCTAACTTTGTTGTCACCAACGCTGACGGCAACGCGGCTTCGGGTATCAATAACATCAACCAGGCGCTTAAAATCGTTCACCCCACAACCGACGACACCTACTATCAGGGGCCTCAGGGGCAGGTTTATGAACCGCTCAGTGAAGACGCCTGTTCTGGTCTAGCAGCCGGTTTGGCCCTGTTTGGTGCCCGTACCCTGTGGTGTTCTTACGAGTCTTTTGCCATCAATGGCTTGCCGATTTGGCAGACGGTGACTCAGGCAATGGCTGAGCTACGCCGCCCCACCCCTTCAACCGTGACTCTGTTTACGGCTGGCGCCCTAGAGCAGGGCCGTAATGGCTGGACCCATCAGCGCCCGGAAATTGAGAACTATTTTGCGGCCATGATGCGCAACGGCAACGTGTTTCCGCTGTTTCCAGTGGATGCCAATAGCATTCAGGTTTGCTATGAATGGGCGATCGCCACGCGCAATAAAGGTGTGACAATTACCGCTAGCAAGTCACCGCTGCCAGTTCGCACTACGTTTGATCAAACCCGTCAGGCTCTAGAGCAGGGAGCGATCGCGCTGCAAACTTTGGCAGGTAGTAAAACAGTCGTCTTTGCGGTGATTGGCGATATGACGCTGCTGCCGGTTTATGCGGCGGCGGCAGCCCTAGCCCAGCAGGGAATTGGCTCTCGAATTGTGGCCATTATCAGTCCGCGACGGCTCTATCGCCCCAGCGATACCGCTTGGGACACCTGCGCCGAAGCAGACGGCCAGTTTTTAGACAATACCGGATTTGAGCAGCTCTTTGGCGGGGATGCCTTGATTGGCGTCACAGGGGGTTCTAGCGCCATGTTAGAACCCGTGATGCTGCGTAGCACTGCGCCTAGAGATGTCTTTGCCTGGAAGCGGGGTGAGACGGCGGCCAGCGCGGCGGCTGTGATGGCTCTAAACAGCCTAACAGCAGAGCAATTCGCCCAGAGGGCGCAAGAACTGCTGGCGTAGCGGTCTTAACGGCAGAGAGCTGAGTTCTTTGAGCTGAAAGGGCGTTCCTGGGAGCGTCCTTTTTGGCGTCGGCGTCCGGTGATTACTCGCTGATTGGCTCAGCTTTGATAACTGAGGCTTGGCCGGGGCCTAGGGTCAGCACCAAAGGCTGCTCGGCGGCTGCCGCTTTGACGGCCTGTCTGTAAACGGGATAGCTCGTCGGTAGGGTTTGCGGGGTGTCATCCACCTGAAAATCAATTTCATAGCTGGCCTTTTTCAGCAGTTCCGGAGCCGATCGCTGTTCCCCCTGCCGCTCGCTTGCTTCTAAGACATCCACGGTAGGTCGGGGCGGCAATTCGGGCCACCACAGCCCTTTATCATCTGGGCCTGAAACAGCCGCTTCAGGCTCGATGCCGTTGCGATTGACTAATGAGGTGGATTCAAAGATTTCCTGTCTCAGAGCTTTGGGAATATCAGCCTGCCCTTGATAGCTCACCTGCCAGGTGTAGGTTGTGATAGCTCTAGCTTCGTAGCGATCTGTTGTTACCTGAAAATCTTCAGCTACGCGATCGCAGCCTATCAGGACTGATGACAGCGCTAATCCGGCAAAACATAAAAGAAATCGATGTTTTTTAATCATTTGATCTTAATGGAACTAAGAATAGTAATGGTATGACTTATTTGAGCAGCCAGCATTATAAATCTTCAAGTTTAAAAAAGACTTTGGCACAGTCGAGCTATTAAAATCTTCACGGCAACTGCTACTGATTTTTGCGGCAATCTAGCTGCTTATCTTTAGGCATCTGTAAAAATCTCCCTCAAGAAAGATATTCCTTAATTTTTAAGGCGTGCCGTCGCTGTAGTCTCAATCTCGTCAAACGGAGATTAGCTTGTTGCTCTTAGTTAAACAAAGATTTAAGAGATTTTAATTGTCTTTACTTCAGGCCGAAAAATAACGTTTCAAACTTCGGCAAAGAAGAGGAAAATATTAAATTCTCAGCCTGTTCGTCAGACACTGTTAATTTAAGGGAAACATGGCTGTTATACAGCTCTTAAGGTTTTACAGTTTTACGATAGCTAAAGAAGACCAATGTCCACTAATTTCAAACATTTGAGCTAATTTCTGAAAACAAATAATTGCTAAAGACTTTTAACCGATCCGAATCGACCTGATGCTTCAACTTCTTGCTGTGCTTAACGATCTAAATCCAAAATGAAGTTCACCCAAGGATATATTCTTCTTTTAGAGCAGCCCTGTACAGACTTACAGCTAGTTCAGACGACGTTAGAAGACCTGAGTTGTTCAGTCTGTGTAGCAGATACGGCGGATCAAGCGCTGGCTCAGGTTAATCAGTCTGTGCCCTACCTGATCATTTTGGGCGGCGATCAGCAGACTTGGTCGCAGGCGCTTATTGATGAGCTACGCCAAAAAGCCAACAATCACTTTGACGTCACTATTGTGGCCTTGACTGACTCTAGCGATCCAAGCTGGCTGCACCGAGAAGACAATCCTGGTTTAGACGGATTCCTAGTCAAGCCCCTAAGTGGCGATGTTTTAGCCTCGCTAGTTCAGTCAGCCTGGGCTAAACAGGCTTGCAGGTAAGCTCCAAAAGCTTTGCGGATACTCCATCGCAAGAATTTCTCTAAGCTGAGTTGGGTTTGTAGCATAGCGCCAATATTTGCCCTAGGTTATGCTTCCTTGACTTCGATCTGCTTAAACGCCAATTTAGCTAAGCATCATTGCCAAAGAGCCTGATGCATTTTTTGTCATAACCGCTACACTAAAAAAATCTTGGTTCTTTTCAGGGCTTTTTGTCCGCTGCAGCGCTTTCAAGCTGCGATTTGTGGGACGTTCTCTGAAGGGTTTGCTAAGCTGAGTTAGACATATAAGTTCTCTGGAGCGAAGATCTTCTACCTTCGGAGAGATGCTGAATCTCTTTGTCTACCTGACGCCGTCAGCCGACGAAGCCTAGGTTAGTGAGCATCAACACCTTGACTTTGCATTGATTTTGCACTTTTGAACGATAAGGAGCATGAGGAACGCGGCATGACCCAAGCGAACAACGTACTCGGAACCATCAAGCCTGGGAACGAACTTGAACTCTTGCTTGATAACGATGGGGACGAGGGTTTTGATCCTCAAGCCGAATCAGAGCCAACTGCAAAAGCGACTAAAGCTAAAACAACGCGCCGTCGCAGTCAGGCGAAGAAAAAGCACTACACCGAAGATTCGATTCGCCTGTACTTACAAGAAATTGGCCGAATCCGTCTGCTGCGAGCTGAAGAGGAAATTGAACTCGCTCGTAAAATTGCCGATCTGCTGGCTTTAGAGCGGATTCGAGACGAACTGATGGATGCCCTGGAGCGTGAACCCAACGATTCAGAATGGGCGCAGGCCGTTGAGATGCCTCTACCTGCTTTCCGGCGGCGGTTGCATATTGGTCGCCGGGCCAAAGACAAGATGGTGCAGTCTAACCTGCGGCTAGTGGTTTCGATCGCTAAAAAGTACATGAACCGAGGACTGTCTTTCCAAGATTTGATTCAGGAAGGCAGCCTGGGCCTAATCCGGGCGGCTGAAAAGTTCGATCACGAGAAAGGCTACAAATTCTCAACCTATGCTACCTGGTGGATTCGTCAGGCCATTACCCGGGCGATCGCCGACCAGTCTCGCACCATCCGCCTGCCGGTTCACCTATACGAAACGATTTCTCGAATCAAGAAAACCACCAAGCTGCTGTCTCAAGAGTTAGGCCGTAAGCCTACTGAGGAAGAGATTGCGACGCGGATGGAGATGACGATCGAGAAGCTGCGCTTTATTGCTAAATCAGCCCAGCTACCGATCTCTTTAGAAACGCCCATTGGCAAAGAAGAAGATTCTCGTCTAGGCGACTTTATTGAGTCAGATGGTGAAACCCCGGAAGACCAGGTTTCCAAGAGCCTGCTGCGAGAAGATTTAGAGGGCGTGCTAGGCACTCTCAGCCCGCGTGAGCGCGACGTTTTGCGGCTACGCTATGGCCTAGATGATGGCCGCATGAAGACTTTAGAAGAAATTGGTCAAATTTTCAATGTCACCCGCGAGCGCATCCGCCAAATAGAGGCCAAAGCGCTACGGAAGCTGCGCCACCCTAACCGCAACAGCGTTTTGAAGGAGTATATCCGCTAGAGGTTTGACCCAAAATTGAGAGTTTGTCAGGGCGCGATCGAGCAGATTGCGCCCTGATTCTTTAAAAGAGATGGAGTAAACCGGGGAAAGGTTCCAGCTAAGTCTGTGAAAATTTAATGCTTTGTCATGGACATCCATCAATTTTGTTGGTACGCTTGTTCTTATTAATGTCCCTACACTTTAGGCGGTGAGTTATATGGAAGCCCTAACTGAAGCTCAACAAGAACTCTACGAGTGGCTAGTAGACTACATTCGCCGCAATCAGCATTCCCCTTCAATTCGCCAGATGATGAAAGCGATGGGACTGCGATCGCCTGCTCCCATTCAAAGCCGCCTCGACCATCTCAAAACCAAAGGCTACATCGACTGGACTGAAGGAAAAGCCCGCACCATCAGAATTGTAGACGAGGCTAAAGGCGTTCCCATTTTAGGAGCTATTGCCGCCGGTTCTTTGGTAGAAACCTTTACAGATACGGTAGAACGTCTAGATTTAGCGATGCTGCCGCTGAAACCACAGGATTTTGCCCTCCGAGTCCGGGGAGACAGCATGATTGATGCCTTAATCGATGAGGGCGATATTGTCATCATGCGCCCCGTGGAAGATCCGACTGCTATTAAAGACGGCACTATTGTAGCGGCGAGAGTTGAAAGCACGACAACCCTCAAGTATTTTCACCGAGAGGCTCACACGGTAACGCTGAGACCTGCCAATTCGCGCTACGAACCTATGCATCTATCTGCCGATGATGTCTACGTTCAGGGGCGTCTGGTTGCCGTTTGGCGAGGTTACGATACCTCTCTTGTGGGCTAGGCTGAAGAGACTTGTCGGGATAGCTGGATCTACCCGGCTATCCTAAAGTTTTACGGACAAATCAGCAGCCCTCTGACCTGAAACAGCCACCGCAGTAATACACTATGAACTGGCAGGCTTGGCCGCTTCGGGCGGCTAGGTTCAGCCAGTTTGAGCAGCAATACTATATTCGATGAAGTTTCGTTCCTTCATTTCAGCGCTGGTTGCCGTAACCATCGTGCTTTTTGTTTTAGGTCTAGGTGGCTGGTTGAGTCTGATGGCGCGAACGCCGCTGACAGTTTTACCAGGCGTAGAGGCTGTCCCAGAGGCCACGCTGTTTGTAGATAAGCGATCGCCTGTTGTTGTTTCTTTAACGGTCTCTCCCGATCGCCTGTTGGAACTGCGTCAGGTCTTTGCAGCCCCCAGCCAGCGCCGACAAGCCGCTCAGGATATCCAGCGCCTGCAGGCAGGTTTGCTAGCTCAGACCCGGTTAGATTATGAACGCGATATCCGGCCCTGGCTCGGTAACGAGGTTACCTTTGCTGTCACTAGCCCAGACCTCGATCGCGATCCGCAAAATGGAGCCCAGCCTGGCTATTTGATGGCGCTAGCCAGTCGAGACGGCGAGCAGGCCCGGCAGTTCATGCAGTTGTTTTGGCAAAAGCGGGCGATCGCGGGCGAAAACCTAACTTTTGAGCAGTACGCTGGCGTCAAGCTAATTTATGCGGCTACCGCCGAACAGCCGCGTGATTCGCGGGCATCATTACCCGGTTCCTATCCCCTAGCCAGTGCAGTTGTGGGCGATCGCTTTGTTTTGCTGGCCAATTCTCCTACAGTCTTGCGGCAGGCGGTTAATGCGGCTCAGGCTAGCAATCTCAACCTGCAGCAGACACCCCACTACCGTCAGGCGTTACGAAATCTTCCAGAACGTCGTCTAGGCCTGATTTACTGCGACTTTTCTCAGCTCTCTAGCTGGCTCGTGGGGTTACCTGAAGCAGCGGCCGTCGATCGCTCCGAGCAAAAGATTGACAACCTGCTGGTCAACTTGCAGCTAACCGGGCAGGGAGTTCTAGCCGATACGTTGCTGACGGCAGCAGCGGGGGAAGCTTTTGAGCCCATGCGGCCCCAGCTTTCTCAGCCCCCGGTTGGGCTGCAGTCTGTGCCAGCGATCGCGCCTTTCGTAGCGGCAGGAAATCGCCTGAGTCCTCTCGTTGAGGAAATTAATAGCGGCTTTAGGGGCTATCCGGTCATTCAGCAGCTCGTTGAACCTCTGCTTGACCAGCTTCGCAACCAGTGGAATATTGATTTACCCAGTGTGTTAGCCCACTTCGGCGAAGGAGACTATGCCCTAGCCTGGCTGCCGAGAGCAGAACAGCCGCGCTCAGATTGGCTATTTACGATTCAGAATGATGCTAAAACGGCTGACTATCTGGCGACGCTTGACGAGCAGGCCCGGCAGCAAGGACTCAGCGTTGGCACTCTAGCCGTTGATGAGCAACCTGTTACGGCCTGGGCGCGGCTGTCAGCCGGGACGCAAACAGCCGATCCCGACGCTTTAGCGCTAAAAGCCGACGTGATTGGACTTAAGGCTGTAGCCAACGATCAGGTTATTTTGTCTACTTCGGCTGAAAGTTTGGGGCAGGCTTTGGCGGCAGGGAATCGCTCTATTCTCAAGTCTGCTGATTTTCGCCAGGCGATCGCGGCTCTAGATGCTGACAACAACGGCTATCTGTACTTTGACTGGCCTCAGGTCGGTGACGCCATCATTCAGCGCAGCCCACAGCTGCGCTGGCTATCTACCGCTCTAGACCCCTTTCTCAAATACTTAAAATCTGTGACGATTAGTAGCTACGATAGCGACGCCAACTTCAAGCGGGGTGGTATATTCATCCGTCTAGTAGAGGCTCAATAACCGGAGCTAGTAGCGTGACAGAAATTGAGATGATCGTGGCCGATTGGGCGGCTAAGCGGCTACCGCAGCCATCCCAGATGCAGCAGCTGATAGCGCATGAACTGGCTGATCCTGGTCGCGCCCAGGCTTGGGGGATCACCGCTGCCACCGCGGAAACGCAGCTCAACCAGCGAGCGCAGCTTTTGCAGGCGCTAATTAGTTCCGACGTCCGGTTTCCCCTCCCCTACCAGCAGTGGACTGATTTGATTCCGCTCTTATGGTCTCTGTGGTTGCCCTTGGGGCTGCGATTGGCTGCGACCCGTAAGGCGCTGGGGCGACCGCTGATGCAGGGGATCTTAGGCGGTCAGGGAACGGGCAAAACCACCCTAACGGAGATCTTGCGCCTGATTTTGCAGCAGTTGGGCTATCGAGCGGTCTGTCTTTCCATTGACGATCTCTATAAGACCTATGACGAACGCCAGCAGCTACGCCAGCAAGATTCACGGTTGGTTTGGCGCGGGCCACCCGGAACCCATGACATTGAACTTGGACTGCAAACCCTGCAGCAGCTACGACAAGCTCAGCCGGGTCAGTCAGTTGACATTCCTCGTTTTGACAAATCTGCCCAGGGCGGCGAAGGCGATCGCGTAGCTCCTAAGCAGGTTTCAGATATTGACATTGTGCTGTTTGAAGGCTGGTTTGTCGGCGTGCGGCCAGTTTCTCCAGACTGTTTTTTAGCGCCGCCGCCCCCGATTATTTCTGAGGCAGATAAAGCTTTTGCTAAGGACATGAATCAGGCGCTCAGAGCTTATTTACCGCTGTGGGATTTGCTAGACCGACTGATTGTGCTGTATCCAGAAGACTATCGCCTCTGCCAGCAATGGCGGCAACAGGCTGAGCAAGATATGAAGGCGACAGGAAGAACCGGCATGTCGGCTGAAAAAATTAGTCAATTTGTGACATATTTTTGGTGTGCGCTACATCCTGAGTTGTTTATCAAACCGCTGGTTGAAGAAACTGGGCTGGCCGATCTGGTTATCGAAATTCGCGCCGATCACACCCCTACAGCGATCTACTCGCCTTAGAAACGGGTACTATGCTGATGGCGAGGCCACAAACTCTATTCACGCAACCCCTGTCTGACTCTTTCTAGCATGAACATCATGAGCGCATCGGTGAAAATCTTAGAACCTGCCGGCATTTTAGACAGCAACAAGGCAGAAGAGTTTCGTCAGCAAGTTGATCACGCTCTTGACGAGGGCAATGACATTCTTTTGATCAACTTAAAAGATATTTCATTTGTGGACAGTTCTGGCTTAGGTGCGCTTGTAGTAGCGATGAAAAAAGCTAAGGCCCATGAACGTCGCATGTATGTCTGTTCGATCAACGAACAGGTGCGTATGCTGTTTGAGCTAACCAGCATGGATCGAGTATTTGAGGTTTTCAGCGATCGCCAGGAGTTTGAGCAAAAAGTCTTAAACGCTGCGGCAACTGACACCGCTAATGAAGACTGATTTTAAGCAGAGATAGATCGTCAGGAAACGTGTCTTCGGCTCGTAGGGTTCTGACATAGTCAAGCACGCTGTCGATGGTTTGCCCTAGGCCCTTCTCTCCTAGCAGCGCAATAAAGGAATAGAGATCTAAAGGAGCTGACTCTCCCGGTTCCTGCACTTCATAAATGCCGTCGCTGAATACGTAAAGATTGCTGTGGGGTGGCACCTGAGTGCGCTGCCAGATAAAACGAGTATCCGGCAGCATACCGATGGGCATTCCCGGCGTTTTGAGACAGTCTATGTCGGCTTTGCCACTGTCGGTTTGAGAAACCAAAACAGCCGGGGGGTGTCCAGCACTAGCGTAAGAGAGCTGTCGGGTGGCGCAGTTGTAAACGCCATACCAGATGGTGAAATATTTGTCGTGCTGGTCGTCCATCTGAAAAGTTTCATTCAAAGCTTGCAGAACTTTCTCAGGCCGATAAAAATTGACGTTGGGCAACGACTGCGATCGCAGAACATTGAGCACTGATGTTGAGAGCAGGGCCGATCCCAACCCGTGCCCAGAAACATCCAGCAGATAAATCGCCAGATAGTCAGGATCTAGCCAGTAATAGTCAAAACAGTCGCCCCCTAGCTGACTAGACGGAATGAACCGGGCCTCAATGGGAACTTTACCTTCTAGGTTCGTGGGCAGCAGCGATCGCACGTAGTCGGCGGCCTCGGCAAGTTCTGCTTCTAGCAGCTGTTTCTGTGTCTTCAGATCGCGGGTGAGCTGATGAAAGCGGAGTCCGGCGCGAACGCGGGCCTTCAACTCGTTGATGTCTACTGGCTTGGTCAGCAAATCATCGGCTCCCGCGTCTAATCCTTTAATGCGATCGGCAGAGCTATCACGAGCCGTCAGCAACAAGAAAAAAGTCGTGGTTAAATCTGGATTTTGCTTCACCTGTTGGCAAATATCCAGGCCATTAATATCTCCTGGCAGGACCCAATCGCAGACAATCAGCGCTGGATTAATGCGCTCAGCTAGGGTCAGACCCTCCCGGCCGTTCTGCGCAATCGTGACGGCATATCCCTGCCCCTGCAGGAGCCGCTGGAGCAAGCGTTGGGTCATTGGGTCATCGTCAATTACCAGAATATGAGCCATAAGCTAAATAACTCGGTAATCGATTTCAAAGATCATACGGCACGGAATTTTGAGCATTAGCAGGCTCATCTATGGTTAGCGTTAAACGACTTGAGAGGGAGTGATTCCAAAGTTCACTGAAATCCTGTAGAAAATAGGATTCTGCTTCAATAGATGACTCTGACTTGTCAACCGCCTGTGACTCATGGAAATGAATGCGCGGCAGCACAATCGGTCTACCGGGTTCTAAAAGATTAGCGCGATAGCGCCCAGCTTCATCGATGTCTGAAAAACAGTAAAGCTGATAATAGTTATTACTTAATAGCTCGCGGTACTGAATCAGAACATAAACATCGGTTGGGCGAAGCTGTACCTGGAAGGGTAAAGCAATCTGTTTTTGAGCCGGTAGCAAAGAAAGCCGTAGGCTAGTGCGGATGCCATAGTAACCTACTTTATCGGCCTGTAGCGGATATTTACGATGGCGCGGTTGGATGCAGGTGCGCATGAAAGTCGGAATATCCAAGGTTTCCTCGTTGTAAGCCGCGATCGCGCTGATTAGAACATCGTAGGTTGGGACATTACCCATATTAAAGAGGTCTATAACCAGCGACTGCGGCTCCGTTTGAGAACGTAAATCGGCATACAGATAGGGCAGCGTTGTGAGCTGAAGCTGCTGGGTTAGGGCTGTGCGATCTTGAGCCTGTTCCTGCTGGATCTGCTGCAGCAAGCGCATGACAAACCAGGCATAAAATCCGGTCAGACCAACCAGAATGAGGTTACTTAAAAGCACTAGGCTGGTCATGAATTTAATCAGAAAGACCAATAATGGAGCGATAGCGCGGCTCTAGCTGGGTCGTAGCGGCAGCCAAGCTGCGCCGCCCCCACTGCCCCTGAGCCAGTAGCTGTTGACGAAGCTGGGCTACATCCGTTGTCACTATCTGCCCCGCAGCCACTAGCCGCCGACCGCCCACCCAAGCGCTGTCAACGGCATTGACCGGACGGCCCATAACCAACAACCCAATCGGATCGGTGGGCGGCAGCAGCGCCAGGCTGGTGAGATCGTAAAGCACAAGATCAGCTAGCTGACCGACCGCTAGTTTGCCAAGCTGATCTGCCTGATTGACAGCTCTAGCGCCCCCCTGAGTTGCCATCGCGATCGCCTGAGCCGGACTAATCCAGCGGTGATAATCCGGTTCGGTAGTGTTATGCAGCAGCGTCCCTACCTTGATCGCCTCTAAAATATCCTGACTGTCATTGCTCGCAGTGCCATCGCAGCCAAAGGTAACATTGATGCCAGCCTGCAGATATTGCAAAATCGGGGCAATGCCGCTGCCTAACCGCAGATTGCTCAAGGGGTTATGAACCACGCTGGCTCCGGTTGCCGCCAAGATAGGAATATCGGCGGCCTCTAGCCAGATGCAGTGGGCTAAGGAAGTCCTCGGCCCCAAAAAACCAAGCTGGCTGAGATGTTCAACGGCGCTGCAGCCATATTTTTCCTGAGCCAGCATTTTCTGAGCTTTGGTTTCTAGCAGGTGGGTATGGCGGCACAGACCATAGCGATCGCTCAGTTCTAGGCAGCCCTGAAATAGCTCATCTGTGCAGAGCTGAATCCCCGTTGGCCCCACCATGAGATTAATCCCGGCTTCAGGGCGGTGAAACCGCTTAATAGCTGTTTCCAACCAGGCCAGGACTTCGGCGGCGCTTTGGCGTCCCGGATGAGGAGGCTGATTTTCAGCGCCGCTGGGTAAACCTGCGTCTTCGGCCAAATCTTGAATGAGGGGAGCGATAAAAGCCCGGATGCCCACTTCCTGATAGCCCCGAACGGCTGCCGCAACTGAGTCTAGTTCCTGCCCCGGCTCCAGGACTAGGTGGTCGATGACGCTCGTACCACCAGACAGCAGCGTTTCCACGGCGGTGCCGATGGCGCTGAGGTAAATTTTTTCTGGGGTGAGGGGGGGAGACTGATACAGCTCTGAAAGCCACAGCTCTAAAGGTAATGGTGCGATCGCCCCTCGCTGCCACATCTCTGAGGAGTGAGTATGGGCGTTAAAGAAGCCTGGCAGCAGCAGTTTGTCTGTCGCGTCAACCGTTTCTCCCTCAGGCTTTAAAGTCTCGGCGATCGCAGTAATTTTGCCATTAGCCACCTGAATATCACAGGTGCGATAGCTATCTGCGGTGGGAACTAGGGCGTTTTGAATCGTGAAGTTCACAGGAATCGAGTAGGGCTAGGTGGCTAAGGACTTCAATCTCATTCTCCTGTGGGATGGAACAGGATATCTAACTCAAGCAGAATTAAAGGGCGCTATCAAAGCAGTTTGCCAAAAGGGCTGTTATCCTTTCATGAATTCTTCCTCACCTCAGCCAGCTATTCCCCCTGAATCAGGCGTACCACCAGAAGTGAAGCAAGCTGTCGATACGCTGCGCCTAACTGGCTGGTCAAGCTTTTGGCTGCAGTTGGCGATCGCGGTTATTTCCCTTACCATTCTGCTGCTAGCGCTGTTCGGGCGCAACATCAACGAAGAAAGTAACAGCGCTTTTTTGGGGGTTGGTATCTTTTTCGCAGGCTGTAGCATTGTCGCTCTGGCTTTTAGCATTTTCCTGGCTTTGCGGCAGGTACGTTACGGACGACGGCTACGGCGACCCGAAGCAGACCTGCATCCTAGCAAGTCTGAGACGGTGAAACTAACTGAAGTCTTCCTGATAGCCAATTTAGTTGGCCTCAGCTTAGCCACGATTGGTTCAGAAGTGAGTACGGGTGTGCTGCTAGCCAAGGCCATTTCTCAGCCTCAAGGAGCAGCTATTTACACGCCAGACAAAGTCATTCGCGTGCTGGATATTTTAGTCGTCATTGCCAATACCAATTTGGTCGTCGCTCATACCGTGGGGGTAGGCGCTGCTATCTGGCTAGTTCGCCGGATTCGCTAGAGCGGATGGGGGCAGCTCTAGCGGCCTCTCAGGGGCTGCAGCGTCGCAGCTGTGAAGTTTTGACAATAGAAAAATCTCGCGGCAAAACTGAGGCGTTAGTCTAGACTCTGGGACTAAGGTCACTAGGGCCGCCGCCCATCTGCCAGAGCGTAGCCTGATGTACCTTTTCCAAGGGGCCGATACGCTACGCTAGCGCCATGTGACCTGCTTACGAAATCAACTGCAAAGGACTTACGGAGCGATCCTAATGATGACTGAGCGCCCTACTCGTCCTGAAAGCTGCGTTTTGCCAGTCTTCAAGTCACCGCGCGACTATCAGGCTTATCGCATCAGCCCCGCAGATACAAATCGCTTAGCTATCATATTTGACCCGGCGATCGCCAACATGTCTCTGACCTGCTGCGTGGAAATTTTTGATATTGGCGGTAAAACGCCCCCCAATCGGCACCAGTTTGCGGTCGAGATGTTTTTTGTACTGAAGGGAGAAGGGCAAGCTTACTGCGACGGCAAGTCGATTCCGATTCAAACCGGCGACAGCATCCTAGTGCCGCCTAACGGCATCCACATCATTGAAAATACCGGCTCTACCCGGCTCTATGCCCTGTGCATTATGGTGCCAAACGAAGATTTTGCCGAGCTGATTCGCAGCGGTACGCCTGTAGAACTAGACGCCGAAGACTTAGCAGTCTTGCAGCGATCGGATGCGTTGATCGCGTGTTCATAGAGGCTGCCCTGAGGATTCCCCCCATCCCTAGGCAATGGGGAAGCAGACCGTAAACCGACTGCCTTCACCCAGCTTAGAGTAGACTTTGACCTGACCGCCCATCCCTTCTGCCAGCCTTTTGACAATGGAAAGCCCTAGCCCCGTCCCGCCTGTGGCCCGCGATCGATCTTCGTCAACTCGGTAGAAAGGCTCAAAAATGGCGGTCTGATCGCAGAGGGGAATACCGCGGCCGCGATCAATTACCTGAATTTGCGCCTGTTTATCGCTTCTAATCAGCTTTACCACCACGATTTCACCAGGGCTGGAATACTTGACCGCATTGTCTATAAGGTTGATCAAGATCTGCTTGAGCCGACTGCGATCAACGCGGGCCAGTAAAGAGAGGGTTTCAGCTTTGACTTGCACCTGCTGATTGCCATAGTCGGCCATTTCAACCACTTCCCTCACCACCTCTTGCAGATCCAACACCTCCAGGGCGAAGCGGAGACTACCGCTCTCGGTGCGGGCCAAATCTAGCAGATCTTGCAGCAGGCGGATGGTACGCTCAGTCTCGGCAGTGGCAATTTCTAGCCCTTCTCTTTGCGGTTCGGTTAGGGTCTGGCAGCGGCGCAGCGTACTCTGCAAATAGCCGTTAATTAGCGTCAGGGGCGTGCGCAGCTCATGGGAAACATCGCTAACAAAGCGGCGCTGCTGCATCCAGGCATCTGACAGGCGAGACAGCATCATATTGCAGGTTTGAGCGAGCTGCTGCACTTCCGTGGGCGCTTGGTCTAGCTGGAGCTGGGTATCGTTCAAGTTGCTGATAGACACGTTGGCCGCGAGCTGATTGAGCTGCCGAATTGGGCGCAGCGATCGCCGTACTGCAAGGGCAATTACCAGGGCGATTGCCAGCAATACGCCGCTGCCCGCTATACTCAAGCTGCGAACGACAGTCAAAAAGCTGCGCTGCGCCTGAGTAATGTCATTGGCTACATAGAGGATACCGACGGGGTTATCGGCAATTTCTAGCGGGCCAGCACAGATAACCCAGTAGTGATTTTCAATGGCATAGACATCGATAAAATTGCTCCTTTCTAGGGCTAAAAGCTGCTCGGTGACCCCTGCAGCCTGCCAGGAAGGCAGGGCTAGGGTTTGCGATCGCGCTAACACCTGATTATCAGCAGACTTAAGCCAAATCGCCAAATCTCCCGTTGTCCGATAGTCAATGACCTGCTGTATAGCGGCCTCTAGCGGCATCATTTCCTGATACAGCGCAACATCTTCGCCAAATCGCTCAGCGATTTCAATTGCCGATTGCTTCTGACCCTCCAGCAAAATCTGCTGCATACGCCAGGTCGTCCAGGCTGTGATACTGCCGATTCCCAATGCCGAAGCCAGCAGAATCCCAGCCGTTAGGCGAAACTGAATTGAATTGCAATCAATCCTGCTTATGGCTCGGTGAAGCGGCTTTAGCAGCCGATAAAAGAAGGTCATGGGCGAAAAGCCAACAACAGATGAGGCGGAACTGACAAAATCTGCTGTAAGGTTCCTGAGCCTTACTCAAAACCCTATCAGCTAAAACTGAGAGCAACCTGATTTTTTTACCCCAAACAGCTTAGAAAAGTTCCTAAGCTGGCTAGTAGTCTGACTAATCAAATCACCAGTCGTTTCTCAGGGAAATTTCAGTCGCAGCGCTTTTAATAAAGCGTGACGTTGACTAGAAACATTACCCAAACACCCTAAACCATCTCTTGCACGAATCTATCTATCAACATGGTTAAAGCACATTCATCCTCTGCGTCAGCAAGTCGGCTCACCCCTTTTAGCCAGAAGCTAGCCGCTCCTTTGACGAAGCAGCCCATTCGGGTTTTGCAAATCAATTTAGGGCGTCGCTGTAATCTGAGCTGTAGCCACTGCCATGTGGAAGCAGGCCCGCATCGAACAGAGGAACTGTCGCCAGAAGTTTGTGAGCAGCTGATTGAGCTGATTCAACAGTTTCCGCAAATTGAAGCTATCGACTTGACCGGGGGTGCCCCCGAAATGAACTATGGCTTTCGGCCCCTGGTAGAAGCTGCTGGCGCAGCGGGCAAAACGGTGATTGTGCGCTCTAACCTGACTATCTTCTTGGAGCCAGAGTATACGGATTTGCCTGCCTACTTTGCGCAGCATCGACTCCGGGTTGTGGCCTCGCTGCCCTGCTACCTAGCAGAAAACGTGGATAAGATGCGCGGTCAGGGCGTTTTTGAGGCTTCGATTAAAGCGCTGCAGCAGCTCAATGCCCTGGGCTACGGGCAAGATCCGGCCCTAAGCCTAGATCTGGTCTACAACCCGCCTGTTCCTACTTCAGATGATTTTTCTCTGACGCCCAACCAGCAGAATCTAGAACGAGCCTACAAAAGCTTTCTCCAGGAGAACTTCGGCATTGTCTTCAACCAGCTATTGACCATTACCAATTTACCGATTGGTCGTACCAAGTTTCATCTGCAGCACCGTCAACTGCATCAGCCTTACCTGGAGTTTTTGGAGCAGCACTACAATCCCAGCACGGTTGACTACCTTATGTGCCGCAATGAGCTGTCAATTGACTACCTGGGCAATGTCTACGACTGCGACTTCAACCAGATGGAAGGCTTACCGGCGCGATCGCCTGACGGTCAGCCCATCACGGTCGCTCGGTTACTGGCCGCGAACAGCCTAGATCTGATTGAGCAGGTGCGCACGGCGTCTTATTGCTATGGCTGTACGGCGGGTAGTGGCTCTAGCTGCGGTGGGGCGCTCACCTGAGGTGACCTAAAAGAGATAGATGTCTGTTGTGTGTCCGATTGTGATTCGACCGCCTTGATTTTTACTGTTTCATCAACTTAAACCCATGTACTATCTGACTCGGCCTCGCTCTTTGAAGCTTTTACGCATGACTTTACTGATGACTGCTGCCGCGATCGCCTTTTCAACGGCCCCGGCCCTCGCCCAGGAAGCCGCTAGCGGCTTTGCGCCCCAGGCGCGGCTGGTGGAAGTTTTAGACTGGATTAACAGTCTGGGCATTGTGGCTCCCCTGGTCTTTATCGCTCTCTATATCGTCGTGACCGTTGCCTTTTTGCCCGCCTCGATTATTACGCTAGGCGCTGGCGTCGTCTTTGGCGTTGTCCAGGGATCTATCTACGTGTTCATTGGGGCCATGCTAGGGGCAACCGCCGCCTTTTTAATTGGCCGCTACGTAGCGAGGGGCTGGATTTCTAAAAAAATTGCTAATAGTGAGCGCTTTCAAGCCATCGACGACGCCATTGGCCGCGAAGGCCGCAAAATCATTTTCCTGATTCGCCTTTCCCCCGCCTTCCCGTTCAATCTGCTCAACTATGCCCTAGGACTGACTAAAGTTTCTCTGCCGGACTATGTGCTGGGCACCACAGGCATTATCCCTGGTACCATCATGTACGTCTATCTCGGCTCCCTGGCCGGCAACCTGGCCATGATTGGCACCGGAGAAGCGCCTTCTAACCCCGGCATCATTTGGACAATCCGCATCGTCGGCTTCATTGCCACCGTTGCCGTCACCATCTACGTCACCCGCGTCGCTCGCAAAGCGCTGAAGAACGCAGTGCCGGAGAACAATGAAGAGGTCGTCGTTGAGGGGTAGAAGAGGGGTGAGTGAGAGCAGGAATGAAACGGGCCATTTTCCAAAATAAGCGTTTCTGGCTCCTAGCAGGCTTGGCGGCGATCGCGGCGATTTGCTGCCGGGACGGGTTGTCGCTGCTGCTGCATCAGGAGCGTTTAGTTCAGTTTTTGAGCTGCGCCGGGCACTGGCGATCGCTGGCCTTTATCGCCGCCCACGTAATTGCAACGGCGGTGGGCGTACCGGGGACAATTTTGGTGATTGCTGGGGGAGCCGTTTTTGGCTTGTTCTGGGGTACGGTGTGGTCAGTGATTGGGGCAACGCTGGGGGCGATCGCGGCTTTTGGCCTAGCCCGGTATCTGCTGCAGGACTGGTTTAAGCAACGCTTTGGGCAGCGGCGGCTTTTGGTAAAGCTAAATGAGATTGTGCGTCAGCGGGCTTTCCGCTGCGTGCTTACCGTCCGCTTCGCGCCGATTTCGCCGTTTAACGTGATCAACTTTCTTTTTGGCCTCACGGCTGTGCCCCTGCAACACTACGCTTTAGGTACGTTTTTAGGCATCATTCCCGGTACGCTAGCCTATACCTGGCTAGGCGTTACGGGCAAACAGGCACTTGACGGTCAGCAACAGGTGCCCTTTATCTTCGCGCTCAGCTTGTTGGTGCTGCTATCGCTGCTGCCAGCTCTAGTCAGATGGAAAACTGGCTGCAAGCCTGGAACTTAGATCTCCTTCTGGCCTCAGATATCTAGAGTTGAGTTAGATTAACCTCAGACTTTAGGCAAGTGATGGCGCATGGGGTATGACTGCATGAAGAGAAGTCGCCGAAAACAGGCTGTTAGGCTGCAGATAAGGCATTGGCGACCGTTTGGGCACCAGTTTCGATATCGCCTCGCTGCCCTCTGTTTAGCGATCGCCCTGGCACTGACCCTGGCACTGCCGGGAGCGGCCCAGGAAGAGCCCAATATTGCCACCGTCGTTTTAGATGGCCGCTCGGTGTTTGAAGTGGCGGCCACAGAGCAGTTTTCAGCCCAGGAGCGAGCCAGCCGCATCAGCGAGCAGCTCGCCGCCGCCGCTGAGATGGCCCAGCGGCCCCAACTGCAGCAGCTCTCGCGCAACGGCTTGCCCACCGTTTTGCTCAATGGTGAGCATCTGCTGACTATTACCGATACCGACCGGCAAATTAGCACCTACTCCAGCCCAGAAGCGCAAGCCAAAGGCTGGACTAAACAGATTAGAGCCGCCATTTCTCAGGCTCAGGAAGAACGCAGTCAGGAGTTTTTGCAGCAGGCTGGGCTGTATTCTCTCGGCTTTTTGCTGATGGCGGCGATCGCCCACTGGCTAACGGGCCGACTTTGGCACGGCTACTTCCGCCAATGGCTCCAGAATCTCACCTTTAGCGATCCGGCTGAATCGAGCAGTCACCGGGCACCTTCCGCCTCTAATCTGCTGCTGAATGGCTCCTTATTTCTGGTGCGCCTCTGCATTTGGGGCGGCACGCTGCTCTATGTCACTAATCTATTTCCCTTTACCCGGCAGTGGAGCTATCGCTTCGTCGATGCCCTCACCAATACCTTTACTCTGCGCAGCTTTGTGCTGGGGTCGCGCTCGTTTTCCATTCTTGATCTACTCTTCCTGCTAGGGCTGCTGCTGGGGCTAATCATCATCTCCAGCACAATCACAAATATTCTGCGATCGCGCATCTTGCGCATCACCGGCATTACGCGAGGGGCGCAGGAAGCAGTCGCGATCTTAGCTAAATACACCCTGATCTCAATCGGCACGATTGTGATTCTTCAGGTGTGGGGCTTAGATTTAAGTTCTCTAGCCATTCTGGCTAGCGCTCTGGGTGTGGGGATTGGCTTAGGTCTGCAAAACATCGCTAAGGATTTTGGCAGCGGCCTCGTGCTGGTCTTCGAGCGCCCTATCCAGGTAGGAGACTTTGTTGAGTTTGGCGAGTTTATGGGCACGGTTGAGCGGATTGGCGCTCGCAGCACGGAGATCAAAACCCTCGATCAGATTTCGATTATCGTGCCTAACTCCCGTTTTCTAGAGCAGGAGGTGATCAACTGGAGCCACCGTAATCCCATTTCTCGGATTCGCTTGCCCGTGGGCGTAGCCTATAAGTCTGATCCCAAAACGGTGAAGCAGGTTTTGCTGGAGGCCAGCCGTGAACATGCCAGCGTCTTGTCTACGCCAGTGCCCCAGGTCTTCTTTACCGGCTTTGGCGACAGCGCCTTAGAGTTTGAGCTGCTGGTTTGGATCGCCGAACCCAGTAAACAGCTTTTGATCAAAAGCGATCTTTACTTTGCGATCGAGACGCGGCTGCGCCAGCAGGAGATTGAAATTCCCTTTCCGCAGCGCGATCTGCACCTGCGTACGGGCAATCTGCCAATTGACTTCTCGGCAGAAATGCAGCAGTTTTTAGCCCAGTTCACCCAACGTTCTAAAAATGGTCGTTAAATTAAAGAGGCTGAGTGTTGCCAAGCCCGACAGCAGATATTCTTGAAAAGTGGAATGTCGCTGTATCGTCAGTCCTCTCTGTCTGGCTCTCCCCTAAAGTCATAGTCAATGCTGAATCCCAACCAACTGCTGATTGACGCCTTCGTTGAAAAAATTAGGGCGGGCTATTCTGCCACTTACGGCGGGTTAAACGCCAGCTATGCCGATATTATTGCCTGGGTCGGCAACATGGGTGTGGAAAATATTGCCAATAGCAACGCCCTCTATCACAACCCAGAGCATACGGTTTTAGTCACCTTGGTAGGACAAGAGATTCTGCGGGGCAAGCACATTCGCGAGGGGGGCGTTTCTTGCTCAGACTGGCTGCATTTTCTCATTTCTCTAATCTGCCACGATATTGGCTATGTCAAAGGGGTATGCCGCCAGGATTTTGTCAATAAGCGGATTTACGCCACGGGGAAAGGAGACGAAACGGTTACGCTGCCGCCCGGATCTACAGATGCCAGCCTCACCCCTTATCACGTCGATCGCGGCAAGCTGTTCATTCAAGAGCGCTTCGGCGGCCATCAGCTCATTAGAACAGCCACGATTCAGGCCAATATCGAGCTGACCCGCTTTCCTGTCCCGCTTGACTCTGACCATCAGGACACGGTGGACTATCCGGGCTTAGTCAGGGCAGCGGATTTAATCGGTCAGCTTTCCGATCCGCGCTATCTACAAAAAATTCCGGCCCTGTTCTACGAGTTTGAAGAAACCGGCGTCAACCAGCAGCTCGGCTACAAAACGCCGGAAGATCTGCGGCTTAACTATCCCCGCTTTTACTGGAAGACGGTCTATCCTTACATCATCGACGCGATCGCCTATCTGCAGCTCACCCAGGAAGGCAAGCAGATTTTAGCCAATCTCTATGCCCATGTGTTTGAGGTGGAACATGAAAATCACCGACAGCCGCTCTGACAGCAGCGATCGCCCAGAATACGCAGTTCAGCACACATCGTCTAGGCGAGAGCTCACCTTAAATTGAAATTTTGGGCTTTACTGTACTGGAATGACCGGCCTTCAAATGTAGGCTGGGCCAACAACAGAAAACTCAACAGAAGCCTCATCAATGTTGGGTTTCGCAATGCTCAACGCCCACCTACAAAAGCTCCAAATTTAGCTGTGCTGCGCCAGTACTTTGTCGTAAACTAGCGGTTTCCGGCGCTATTTTGCCAAAAACTGCTCAGCTCGGTTTGCAGCAGCGACCAGTGGGTTTCGGTTTCTAGCTGCTGCAAAATCTCCTGCATCACCGTATTAATGCCTTGCGGCCCCCAGCTACAGCCCTGGGCCAGGTAGCGCTTAGTGGCCTGACCGACCGCGTAAGTGCCGTAGCCCGCAGCCCCAGCCTGGGCCGTCATCGCCCCCGTATAAGCAATGAGGCTAGAAGGACTGTCAAACACGCTAAAAGCTGCCGCCGCGCTTTTGCCCAATCCCAGCAACAGACCGCTGCCAAATTCGCTCAGCAGCAAGGCGCCAGAACTGCGCACAATTGCCCGCCAAAGCCGATTGGCTTCATGACCACTCATAGGCAGATTGTACAGGCGAGCCAGAGAACGAATCATCAGCAAATCAGCCGCCACGCCGCCCAGCAAATCTAGGACGGCGAAAGGGTTGAGAGCTACTGTGAGCGCTTTGTACTGAGCAAAGCGCAGAATAAGCTGGTCGGCAGATTCGGTGTGGAGATCGAGGACGGTCTGAGCTAAAGTTGACTCAATCTGGCGGGCCTGAGCCAGTGCATTGAGGGTCATTAGCGATCGCCCCTGCTGCTGAGCCACCCCCAGCAGCGCTTGTTTCAGCGCCTCGATTTGCGGCGGTGGCGTTTCCCATTCCTGGGTCACGCGGCCATCGGGCCATTCGACTCTCACCTGCAGCGGTGCTGGATCGGCGGCTACGCGCACAATTTCATCCGGCAGCAGTTTTTCCAGGGGTTCGTCTGCCTCGGCCTGCCGCCAAAAAGTCTGGAGGCTGCGGTAGAGCGTATCGCGATCGCAGTCGGGATAGAGATCAATTTTGTTGAACACCAGCAGCAGGGGCTTCTGCAGTTTTCGCAGCTCCACCAGAGCCGTATACTCAGTCTGCGTAATGTCACCCGCTACCACAAACAAGATCAAATCGGCTGATTGGGCAATCGTCTGGGCCATCTCCCCCCGCACCTGACCCTCCACTTCATCAAGTCCGGGGGTGTCAATTAGCTCTAGCTGTAGCGGCAGGCTGCTGTCATGAATATCTTCAATAGCGGGTTTCCAGTAAACAGAGCGCGGCCACTGGGTAACACCGTTAAGCGGCCCCGTCTGCAGAATTTTTTCGCCCAGCAGGGCATTGAGAACCGCTGATTTGCCCCGGCTGACTAAGCCAAATACCGCTACCCGTAGCACCGCCGTCTCTAGCCGGTAGGTGAGGGCCGTGAGCTGATCCACCCCTGTCTTAATTGCGGCCTGACGCTGCAAATCTGCCTGACCGCCCAGGGGTAAATGGAGCTGGGTCTGATAGCGCTCAACCGTGCGGCGCAGGCTGGTGCGAGCCTGCTTGAATAGCTGGGCCGAACGACTGGTGGCGACCACGCTAAGGCGCGAGTCGGCTTTTACAGCTGAGGGCCGGGAAGAGGCGGTACTCAAGAGACCGAAAGCTTAACGGTAGCGGCAAGAGAATCAGTCGAGCTGTCTGTCGTCAGAGAGCCTGAGTTGGGCTGTAGGCGAGCGATCGCCTGCTGCACCAGTCCCCGCAGCACAGCGGGCTGGCCTGTGCGCTGGAAGACAGCCTTGAGGGTATCGCCAATTTTTTCCCAAGCAGGCGTTTCCGTTCCAGGCTGCAGGCTGTGGGCCTCGAAAAATTCAATCAGGCTCAGTCCGGCGAGGCGGGTCAGATAGGCTGCGCTCACCCCCTGCAAGAAACCACCTGCGACATAGGTGACGGTGCTGCTCTTAAGCAAAGCGCTCAGCGCCTGAGTAGACAGCTCTACCAGCCCTAGCTTGACCATCACTCCTGCCAGCGTTCCTGCCGCCGCTTTGCCCTGCTCCAGCGAAAACTTCTGGCCGTAGAGGGCACCTAGATCAACCACAAGCTGAGCGTTGATTGCGCCGGTGGCTAACAGATCTAAGGTGGGCAACGGATTTGCAAAGGCTGCTGCCGCTGCAATCCACTGCATCTGTTCAATCAGAGGCTGAGCGCGATCGCGGCGAATTTGATTGAGCAGCGTTTGCACAGACTGCCGCAGCGCCTGAGCCTGCCGCATAGTCGTTTCTAAAATGAGCTGCCGTCCCTGCTCGGTTAAACAGGCGTCGAGCTGGATGGTCAGAGCTGTGATATCAGGCTCAACTACTTCCCAGCGTTCCTCAGCCCCACCGTCGGCCTGGTGTTGTCGCACCTTGATGGGCTGAGGCCGGGTGGCGATCGCGGCCAGCTGAGCTGCTGGAGCGATCGCCTGCAGCCGCGTTTCCAATCGCTGTCGCACCACAGCCCGCTCCATCGGCGGATACTGATCTTGCTTGTTGAAAATCAGCAGCAGTCGCTGGTTCTGAGCTAGCGGCTGAAGCGTCTTCAATTCTGATTCCGTCAGATCATGGGCGGTGACAAACAGCAGCAGGTCTTGCGCTTGAAGCTGGATTTGGGTTGCCAGCGGCCAGCCTGCTTCAGGCATCAGTCCAGCCACTTCGCTAATCTCAACCGTCTGTGAAGACTGCCACTGGGCTTTTAGAGCGTCGGCGATCGCGGTTTTGCCAGTTCCCTGACTGCCCAGAAGGCCGAGGCGCAGTGTTTGGCGGCTGAGCATTTGGCTGAGAGCCTGATGCTGCGATCGCAGAGAGTTAAGCTGCGCGGCTGCCGTGGCTGAGGCGCTGGCGTCAGGAGCTGTTTCGATCTCGCTGGCGAGGGTATCAATGGCGGTCGCAATCTGGGCGATCGCGGCATTGACTGCCGACTCATCCACCTCAGCCGGGGCTAGGTCTAGCTGTTGAGGTTGCTGCTGCCGCTGCCACCACCACAGCCCCGATCCCAGGGCCATAGCGCTTAGTAGCGTTGTCTGATTAAAGACAGAATGCTGCATCACGTCGAGTATCCAGGCACTGGCTGTCAGCCCTAAGCCACCGACTAAAAGAGGACGTTTAATTTTCATACCTGTTGCCCTATTAAATAACAGCCTGATAGCAGCTCGCGACAGCCTACTCCAGCCCTGTAACTGCTTCTATTCTACAGAGGCGACCGTATGATCCTGAAGTCGGGCAAGCCGATCTATATACCTAGAGATACAAATATTTAGAGTTTCTTTATGCAAAAGTGCTTCCCGCTAAGATGACAGGGTATAGTCAATCTGAAGTTCTGTAGGTCAACGGTGGCGCAATCCTCGCCCAAATCTGCCAAAGTGCTGGCGATTATTAATGGCAAAGGCGGAGTCGGCAAAACGACAACGGCGGTCAACCTAGCGGCTATTTTTGCAGAACGCATGTCGGTGCTGCTAGTCGATGCCGATCCGCAGGGGTCAGCTACCTGGTGGTTTGAGCGGGGCGAAACACAGCTAGGATTCGACTGCACCCAAGAAATTAGTCCGGCGCTGCTCTCTCAGCTTCGAGAGGTGCCAGATTATGAGCTAATTGTGGTTGATACGCCGCCAGCGCTCAGTTCAGAAGCGCTACAGGCGGTTATCCCAACGGCAGACTACTTACTTTTGCCGACTCCCCCAGCCCCTATGGATCTCACCGCTTTAATTACAACGGTGAAGGAAGCCGTGATGCCCACCGGCATTAGCCACCGGGTACTGCTCACTAAGGTAGATACCCGCAGCCTAGGCGAAGCGCAAGAAGCGCAGAACACGCTGATGGAGCTGAATATTCCAGCCTGCCAAACCGTTATCAGAGCCTATAAAGCTCACGAACGGGCGGCTCTGGAAGGACGAGCTATTACCCAGTGGCGGGGTCGGCAAGCCCGATCTGCCCAAACTGACTACTGCGGCGTTGCCAACGAAATACAGCAAGACTGGAGAGAATCATGACTAAAAAACGCCTATCTGACCTGCTGCGCGAAGAAGCAGATAAACCAGAAGCCGCTGCTGCAGATCAGTCGGCTAAGACGGCAAAAACTGAACCGACGGCAGCAGAGTCTGAATCGCAGCCTAGTAAGTCGCCCAAAGCGGCCAGTCGTAGTACCCGTAGCCGAGGGCCGACCAAGGCCGATTTGGAAAAGCGCGTATCTGAGCTAGAAACGTCTTTGACAGAAGCAGCGGAGCGCGAAGCAGAAACAGCCAAGCGCAGTGAAGGACTGAAGGCTGATCTCAGCAAGCAGCAGGAACTCATTTTCCAGCTCAAAGAACAGCTAGAGGAGAGCGAGACCGCCGCCCAAAAAAATGCCCAACAGCTAGAGCAGGTCACAACTGAGCTAGAGGAAGCTAAAAAGACCATCTTGCACCTCAGCGAAGCTTCCAAAGCCCCTGCCACCCAGGTAGAAACCCCCGCCGCTGCTCCGGAACTGCAGTCCACTGCGCCCAAGCAGCGTCAGCAGCTAGCGCTTAGCTCTCGCCCTCCCAGCCGCGATCGCACCTCGACTCCCCGGCCTCCGGCAGCCCTGCCTCGCTACGTGGCCCCTGCTGCTCAGCCGAAGATGCTTACCGATGATGAAATCGGCTGGGTGGACTAAGCCTATTGCACCTGAATCCGGGCCAAAGCGGTGTCGCGGTAGTAGTGGGCCAGGATCTGACGATAATCAGCCCCCTGAGCTGCTAAGTTATAGGCTCCCCACTGGCTGAGGCCAATGCCGTGACCAAACCCGCGCCCGTAGACTTCCACACCACCCCCTTCCACAATGTTGAGGGAGAACAGGGTGCTGCGTAAGCCCAAAGCGCGGCGCAGTTCATCGCCGCTCAGCACTCTAGTGCCCAGGTTCCCCTGTAAGCGCATGGTGACAACCCGTCCGCGCGGTGTAGTGCGCTCCGGGACCGCCGCGATCAGATTACCCACGCCGGGGATGCGCTGCCGGAACTGATCGGCGCTAAAGCTTTCAACCCACTGATAGACTGGCGCACCCTCGTCAAAATCCTTAACGCCGCGCAGATAGGGCAGCGGCTGCGTCCAGACATCCTCAACATTTTCGGTATAGCCGCCAGAAGAGGAGTGAAAGACTGCCTCAATGATCTGACCGCCATAGGTAAGAACTTGGCCGGTGGTGGCATCTACAGCGGCATGGGTCGTAGCAGTTTCATCCACAACGCCCCGGTAGACCTGCCAGGTTGTAGTACCGCCTACGTCATAGAGGGTATTGCTGGCGTTTTGACGCTTATACAGGGCATAGGAACGGGCAGCCACCGCCTGGGCCTGCAATGCCTGCAGCGGCCAGTTAGTCGGCATCTCCCCGCCGAGAACGCTGTAGAGGTAAGCTTCTATATCGACGTAGTTGATGGCCAAGAGGCCGGAGCTAGACGGCATCACCAAAACGCGACCCCGATACCAGCGATCGCCGATGTAGACATAGCCTCCTTCATCTGGCTCTACCCAAAACATATCGCCCTGCCAGTCGCCAAAGGTAACCTGACCGTTGGCGTAGTCGGCCTGCATGGCCTGCTGGCCGGGAAGCTGCCAGAGGGCCTGACCAGAGGCGTCACGAATAACGGCATTGGTAGAGCTACCTAGCGTCACCTGATCGGCACCATTGCGAATAGCAACGCGCAGCTCTAGCTGGGCCCGGGCGGGCAGAACAACCAGAAGCCACACAAAGAAAGCTCCCCACCAGGGAGAACTTTTTTGCAGGAGTGACTTGAACTGAAAAGTCAAAAACTTAGATAAGCGCTGATCAGCCATAGGGACAATCTGTCTCTTGCTGCAAGGTTTGCTGGAGGACAAACGGGTGTAATCTCAGGGGATCATCCTGCCCTAGATGGATTATGAAGGACAAGCTAACTTCAAAGTTCCGCAATTTCTCGGAATCTGAAAGTTGAGTTGACTACCTGAGCGTATTGTCGCCTTACTTTAAGCGCGTGTCTATCACAGTTATCAGGAAAATTTAGCAGGTCTACCCAAAGCAGCCGCTCTGTGAAGCGTTTTGCTGCGCGAATCTACCCGGCCTCAAAACTTGTTTTAGAAGAAGCCCGCCGTTTCATAAAGGCGTCTTAACAGGGCCAAAATTTTAGCCCCATAGTTTGGGTCGGCGTCCCAGCGACCGCTGAGCTGCTGCACCAAGGGAGCAATGCCTCTCGGCACGAAGCGAAAACGCGGATCTACCCGTTCCTGCACTAGAGGCTCAATGCTGGCGTAGGCTTTGAGGTGCTGAATCTGGGCTCGGACACCGATGCGAGCGCTGATAAAGCTGGCCCCATCGGGCTGCCCCCCTGCGGCCCCAATGCCGCCAAAGTTGTAGTTGAGTGCCGTTAGATTGCCCGTAAATCGCAGAAACTCGGTTTCGACACACATCTGGCAAAAGGCAATGTCGTAATTGACCCCTTCAATGGTGGCTTCTTCTCGGTAAAGCTTGGGCAAATCTGGGAAGTTGTCCAACCCTTTTTCATTGTTGGCTTTGAGAAAGACAATGAGCTGGACTTCGGAGGTATTGCCGTGCCCCATGATGCTGTCAATCAGGCCAGGGCAAATTTTTAAAGTGACCAGCGATCGCAGCAGCACCGTGCGCGTCGCCGCATCCCAGCCTACAGAAATATTGAAGTCACGTAAATCAACCGCTTTGACATAGACCACATTGCCGTAGCGGATGCGTCGCACATTGGGGTCGCTAGCCAAGTCAACGCCGAGCTGATCGACCACATCAATGGGAATATAGGCATTGTTGTTGATGATGATGCCTTTCTCGCCATAAAGGCCGCCGTTAATGCTGATGTTAACTTCCGGATAGACAGTCGGACCTTCAACCGGCGGAGCGTTATTAGAAACGGCTCGGCTCCAAGCTGCTAGACCGTCGGCAATGCCCAGAGCAATTTCGCGGCGGCGATTTTGCAACAGATTGAGGTCTTCAGAGTTAGTGAGGAAGGCAATTTCCATCAGCAGAGAGGGCCCCGCTACCTGACGGCAAAAGGCCAAAGCGCCTAATGCGGAAGCCGTATCGGGTTTAGCCCCCCGGCTAGGCAGTTGGGGTACCCGCCGCAGCAGCGCTAGCAGCAGCAGCTCGGCCTGATTACGCCGGACTTCGTTATTGGCAATATAAAAAACGGTGGCTCCACGAGCGACTGCATCGGGTGAGTTGCTGGCGTGCAGCTCTAAGGCTACATCTTCAGGCGCATAGCGAGCATTGATCCAGGCAATACTTTGAGCGGCGCTGAGATCATCGGGGACAGATAGGGTGGTAAAGCCGCGCGATCTCAGTTCTGGCACCACCAGGTCCCGAATTTGGATCATCTCTTTGGCTTCATTGGTTGCCCCCAAGATAATACCTGGATCAAAAACGCCTCCTTCTAAACCACCATGACCTGCTGAAACAAAAATTTTTCCCATCTGAGTTTTCCTACTGCAGATACTGCCGCCGCCAACCAGCATAGTTGATGCGGTACTCTGACTGGCAAGGATACCGCAACAGCGGTCAGTCTACCCGGTCGTCTGCTATTAAAACGATCAAATATAGCTGCTTCATGTCTACTCCCCACCTCGCCCGCATCGATCTCTACCCGATCAAGTCCCTTGACGGGGTCTCAGTTCAGCAGACCTCTCTCTTACCCAGCGGGGCAATTATGGGCGATCGCCGCTTTGCCCTGTTCGATGCTCAAGATCGCTTGATCAACGGCAAGCGGACAGCCAAAATCCATCAAATTCGGACCCACTTCACCCCCGACCTCGCCGTCGTTACCCTGCAGAGCAATCAGCAGTCGCCGGTTAGCTTTCATCTTCCCCAGGGCAAAGCTGCCCTAGAGGACTGGTTTAGCCAATACTTTGACCAGCCTGTCTATCTACGGGAAAACCGAGACATGGGCTTCCCTGACGACACCGCTTCCCCTGGCCCCACCGTGATCAGCACCGCTACTCTAGCCGCGATCGCCGCCTGGTATCCGCCCCTAACTGCAGCCGATATCCGCCAGCGACTACGCACCAATTTAGAAATTGAGGGGGTGCCTGCTTTTTGGGAAGATCGGCTTTTTAGCGCGTCAGGAGTACCTGTTGGCTTTCAGATTGGCAATGTCAGGTTAGAGGGAATTAATCCCTGCCAGCGCTGCGTAGTGCCGACGCGAGATCCTCAGACCGGCGAAGCCATACCTCAGTTTCAAAAAATCTTTGCCCACCAGCGATCGCAGAACTTACCCAACTGGGCAGCGCGATCGCGCTTTAACCATTTTTACCGGGTGGCGATCAACACGCGGCTAGCCCCCGATGCCACTGAGCGGTGGCTACAGGTAGGCGATCGCATTTTCACAGAAATAGATGATTAAATACAGCGCTAATTTTTATGACGCTTAAAATAAGCCTGGGGTTATAGCCTACAATGCTGCCAATTCTCTTAGGAGTGCTTCAGAATCTGTCGGCAGATTCAGCCTAATGGCGGAGACAGACTCCGTCGCTGGGAGCTATATCAATTATCTCTGCCGTCTTAAACTGCGGGCACATTAAGTTTAGTTGGCATTCTTGCTAACGGTTTGCCCACCTCCACTTAGCGTACTCGGAAGACAGCCTATGTTGCACTGTGCCATTTGTCGAAAACGCATTGTCCGAAATCTAGCCGCCATTACGGCTGCCTGGACGGTGACGCTTTTAGGCCTCTCTCATATTCACAAATCTGCGAACCGAGATCTGCAGGCTTACAAATTGAGTAATCTGCGGGATTCAGCCATGTACGTGCTGGTTGTCCGGGCTACTCAGCGGTAACCGAATTGGCATAAAAGCCAAGCTGAGTTGCAACGGGTCGCTCTCGCATCGGCCATTTGGTGTGAATGGGAGCATTGAGGATCTGCGGCAGACCGTTAGCTGTCGTGACCAAGGTGGTAGAGCCGCCACCGTCGAGGTTGAGCGCTGTCTCAGCCCCCAGCTCTTGCAAAATTGCCGCTACTTCTGCCAGAGTCATGCCTTCGCTGTAGCGGGGCTGTTTGCCGTCAATGACCACTAACCACAGGGTTTGGCCGTTGCGATCAAGGCCAACCGCCGCCCGCGCGTAGGGCTTCTCGGCAAAGTCAGCGGGTATGGCAGGCTGCCCCTGCTGAAGCACAATCGGTGTGCCAGCGATCGCCTCGGTGGTTTCAGCCGGACAGGTACCGTCAGCTCTGATCACAGCTTGTTTGGACAAAAAACAGAGGGCCGGAAAGTCGTCGCTAGCAGGGGCATAACTTTCTCCGGCAGCAACGGCTAGCCCTACCGGACGGGCCAGTTCACCGCTGTGAGGGAAATAGTTCCAGGGGGTTTCTTCTCGAAAGGGGTGAAAAAAGTGGCCGTTGATAGCAATTTGGAGCTGAAACTGCTCTACAAATTCTGAGGTGGTGCGGGCAGCGGCGTGATCTCCCTCAACCGGATCGGCAGGGGTGACGAAGGGCCGAATATTGGACTGGCTTAGATCAACCTGAACGATATGCACCACATTGGGGCGAGGGGAAATTCTGACCTGACGCTGGTAGGTGATACCTTGAAACAGGACCTGAGCCGCCTCGGAGCGATCAGGGCGCTGAGCCTGCCGCCAGCCATAGGCCAGAATAGGCAGTAGCAATAAACTAGCGCCTAGCCCGCAGCCGATCGCTTTAGCAACGGTTAGAGAGTCGTTTGAGAGTGAGTAGAACGGATTCTTCATGGCTAGGCGATCGCGGCAGTTTTTTCAGCAGACATTACAGAATCGCTCTTTTCGCAAACAGGATTTGAGAGCGGCTAGTTTTAGCTATTGTGACCTGCGGGGCGCGGATTTTACGCGGGCGCAACTGCGGGCCGCCCATTTTCACGCAGTCCGCCTAGGGCGATCGCCGCTGAAGCTGATTGTTGCCAGCGCTATTGCCTTATTGGCGGCTGGGATTATGGTGCGAGCGCTGGAGCAGCTAGTTTTTGGTGCTTTAGGCATAACTCCAGAGCAGACAGCCTGGCCGTTTGTGGTAGCGCTGTGGCTAGCATTGGCGATCGCAGGGGGGCTTTGGAGTGGGGCTAGGCTGCTGCCTGCTGGCTGGCTGAAGCAGCTAGCCCTGGGACTGGCAGCGGCAGCAGCGTGGGCACTGGTGGGCTTTTTCTATGGCGGTATGGCAGCCAATGAAGATCCGATCATAGCCAGTGGAGCAGCCGCGATCGCGGCGCTGGTAGGAGGCAGCCTACAGCTAGCCTTTTCTCGCAGCAGCCAGGTTATAGTTGGCAGCTTTAACACCATTACCGCATACGGACTGGCTTTTTTAGCGGGAACAACGGCTAGCAGCTATCTGACCACGGGGGGCGGGGGGCAAGGGCTGCTCTGGGCTTTGCTATGTTTAGGGTTTATTGCCTGCACTCTGGTCAACGGGGCGAGCGTTTACCAAGCAGTCAGCCAAGTTGCAGCTACCTGTTTTCACCGGGCTAACCTTTTAGAGGCTCAGTTTACAGAAATTAAGCCAGGCGAGGCGGATTTTTCAGGAGCGATCGGAATAAGCTCTGAGGATATTTATAGAGTGCTGGGACGGTAGCGGCTTGGCCGGGCCAATCTCCTACCGGAAACTGATAACGGAACCATCCTGGGCGCGGCTGATTTTGGCTATGAATGGAAGCGCAAGCAAGCGGCTCCCACTCACAAGTGGCAGATTCATACCTTGAGTTCAGCAATACCATAGCTTTGTATCTTGCCCTGAATCATCCCTGTAGGATTTGGCTGATGGAGATTCCTGAAACGTTCGTGTATATCGTGCTGATTTTGGCAGCCTTTATTGTGATTGCTCTATTTGCGCTTTAGAGCAGTTGTGCTTTTGAACTGGACTGAAATTTCAACATGGATCTGATTGCTCAAGTTCAGCGCTGGGTCAAACAGATAAGCCGCAGACGGCAGCTTCAAGGGCTGCTGCTGTTACTGCTGCTGGGTCTAACGCTGCGATCGCTGCCCTATCTGGCCCCTATCCGCGCCAGCGATTTAGCACAAGACGATCAGGCGCTGTCGTTTAGCGATCGCCGGGGGCTGCCCCTGGGGACGGTGCTGACTCGCACCCAGGAGCAGACGGCTAGCGTACCGCTAGATCAGGTTTCAGCCAATTTTATTCAGGCCATCATTGCTGCTGAAGACCAGCGATTCTATCAGCATGGAGCCGTTGACCTGCAGGCAGTGGGTCGGGCCTTACTGGAGGCGGCTCAGGCGCGGCAGATTGTCAGCGGGGCCTCAACAATTACGCTGCAGCTAGCGCGTATGCTGCAGCCAGCACCGCGATCGCTGCCGAGCAAAATCCAGGAAGTTTGGCGGGCTTGGCGGCTGACGGCAGGCATGAGCAAGGCCGAAATTCTCACGGCCTACGTCAACCGTTTACCCATGGGGGGCAATGTCTACGGGGTAGAAGCGGCAGCCCAGGTCTACTTTGGCACTCCGGCGGCGGATCTGAGTGTAGCCCAGGCCAGTCTGCTAGCGGCCATCCCCAATGCCCCCAATCAGCTCCATCCCCATTACCACTGGCAGGCGCTGAAGCGGCGACAGGCTTACGTGCTCGACCGCATGGTGGCTGAGGGCTATCTGACTCAGGCTCAGCGCGATCGCGTCTATGGCGAAGACGTAAAGCTGCAGTTGCCGACATCAGACCTTCTCACAGCGCCTCACTTTGTCTTTTGGCTGGCTGAAAACCTGCCGGCCCAATCTCCTAGTCAGGTGCGCACGACGCTCGATCGGCCCCTGCAGCAGTTTGTGGCCGCGCAGGTACAGCAGGTGGTGCAGGCGCTAGTGACTCACCACGTTAACCATGCTGCTGTGCTGGTAATTGAGAATGCTACGGGTGAGGTGCTGGCCTATGTGGGGTCACCCAGCTACTTTGGCGATCGCCCGGCCAATCGCAATGACGGCGTGCAGGCCCTGCGTCAGCCCGGTTCCACCCTCAAGCCCTTTCTCTATCAACTCGCCCTAGAAACGGGCACCCTGCGGCCCAACTCGATTCTGGCGGACGTACCCACCCACTACCCAATTCCCAAGGCCCAGCTTTACAGCCCCACGGACTATGACGAAACCTTTCAAGGCCCGGTGCGGCTGCGGTTGGCCCTGGCGAATTCGCTGAATGTACCAGCGGTGCGAGCGCTGGAGCAGGTGGGAGTGGACGCCTTTTTAGAACGCTTGCGAGAGCTGGGGTTTGAGCATCTGACGCGATCGCCCCAGCACTACGGCCTCGGACTGGCTTTGGGCAGCGGCGAGGTGAGTCTGTGGGAACTGGCCCGCGCCTACTGGCATCTGGCTCGCCCCGATCTAGCTGAGTGTCCGCTGGTGACGGTGATGGGCGGGCAGACCTGTGAGCCGTCAGGTAAGCCAACCGTGAGCGCAGCGCTGATGACGGATATGCTGAGCGATCGCCATGCCCGGGCGCTAGCTTTTGGGGTCGATTCAGTTCTGTCTCTGCCGTTTCCAGCGGCGGTGAAAACGGGCACCTCTTCTGACTTCCGCGACACCTGGACGGTGGGCTTTACCCGCGACTACACGGTGGCCACCTGGGTGGGCAACTTCAGCGGCGCACCGATGCGGCAGGTTTCTGGCGTCACGGGGGCGGCGCCTCTGTGGCAGCGAATTTTGCTGCATCTGCATGAAGATCGAGAGCCTGCCGCTTTTGATCCACCTGCGGAACTGGTGAAGCGGCCCATCTGCGCCACCACTAGCCTGCGACCCACTGCAGACTGTGAGGCCGTGGTGGAAGAGTATTTTTACCCAACAGATCTGGTGACCTATGAAAATGATGGCTTAGATCCGTCTGCTCCAGGACAGGCAAACCTGGCGTCTAGGGTGAACTCGGAAGAATTGCGCATTCTCTCGCCCCGCCCGGATGACTATTTTGTCTTGTCTACGACTGAGAGCGCTCAGCGGCTGGCGCTGAAGATTGCCGCTCCGGCAGATCAGCCTGTCACCTGGACGCTCAACGGTCAGCCCCTAGAAACTACCGAGACAAATACGCTGTTTTGGCCGATGCAGGTGGGGACGTGGACGTTGGAGGTCGCTAGCGGCCAAAAGCACGATCGGGTTCAGTTCCAGGTGCAGCTTGCGGAGGAGCAGCCCCCACAGCGGGGATTTTCGCTGCGTAGCGATAGACCCTAAGTTCATTCAGGTAAAACTTATTTATCATCTGGGTCATCCAGAAAGATTAGAGCAACTTTTATAGCGGTTTTTTTCATGAAGACAAAAACACCTTTAAACAAAGGATATTTTTTGATAAATCCATCAAAATACAAATTAATTGTTTCTTCTGAATTTAATTGAAATGATTTTCTGAGAGAATTAGCAGCATCTTGAGAGCGCTTCAACCGATTAAGCGCAAGGTAATGATAATACCAATAGAAGTAAGTAACAGAATTTAGCTCAATAGCACGCTCATAGCTAGCGATCGCCTCTTCATAGCGGCCTAAATGATGAATTGAATAACCTCGGAGATACCAGGCCACATGGCGATTTTGATCAATTTCAAGCGCCTGATCAAAAGCGGCGATTGCTTCCTCGTGACGGCTCAATTTATTCAGCGAAATTCCTCGACTCTGCCAAGTTTCATCATCATTTGAGACAAGTTCAAGGGCATTATCATAGCTGGCGATCGCTTCCTCGTGTCGACCTAATTTACTAAGCGACAGCCCCCGGTTATACCAGGCCGCATTATTGTCTGAATTAATTCTGAGGGCACAGTCATAGCTGGCGATCGCCTCTTCATGGCGATCCAATCTATAAAGTGCTAGACCCCGGTTATACCAAGCAATATTTTTATTGGGGTCGAGTTCGAGAGCGCGGTCATAGCTGGCGATCGCCTCCTCATAGAAGCCTAATGCGCTAAGAGAAACACCTCGATTACACCAAGCCTTATAATAATTTGGGTTTAGCTTGAGAGCACGGTCATAGCTGGCGATCGCCTCTTTGTAGCAATTTAGATCGGTGAGTGATAGTCCTCGGTTGCACCAAGCTAAATCATTGTCTGGATTAATTTCAAGGGCACGGTCGTAGCTGGTAATTGCCTCTTTATGACGACCCACCTTATCAAGCGATATACCTCGGCTGTTCCAGGTACTATCAGCTTCTGGATCTAATTTAAGAGCCTGGTCATAGCTGGCAATCGCCTCTTCATGGCGGTTCAATTCATCGAGTGAAAGACCTCGATTATGCCAGGTAACATCATCGCCTGGTTCCATCTGAAGAGCACTGTCATAGCTGGTAATTGACTCCTCGTAACGCTCAAAGAGATTGAGAAGATCACCCTTTAAGTAGAGATCTTGAAGATCAGTGACATCAATTTCGCAAGATTTTTGCCAAGCTTTTATTAAACTTTCAATTTTGCCATTTTCAAAATGAATCCATCCTAGCTCGTAATACAGCCTAAATTTTTGCTCTGGCAAGGTTTCATTAGCTGCTAATTGCTGTCTAATCTCTAAAGCTTTTCGGTTTCTTTTAACTTTGGAGAGCTGTTTGATTGAATGGCGATCCTTTTGCCGAAATTCTTCAATCTTCTGTTCAATTGACATAGCATTTTCGGAATTGAAATGACTTTGCTCATCGAGCAAAAAATGAAATTGCCTTGAGGTAGAATTTTATCTCAACCCAAAAATTGAAGATCCCGGCGAAGTCAGCAAGCTGGCCAAAGCAGGCAGCAACCCGCAAGAAAACGCCATGCAGCGCCTCGCCAAACGGGCCACGACAACCCTCAAAGCGATCGCTGACCCCCTCACCGCCGCCTCCACCCTTGCCACCGCCTGCCAAAACCTGCTGCCGCTGATTTTGACCCTGTTCTAACCCGCTACTGCAAAAATTCAGCGCTGGCCCTAGACGCTTTGCTTGAGAAAACGGCTCAGCGTCGGCGTTAAATAAGTCGCCAACGTCGTCGGATCTACTCCCAGCTCCGTTTTCTCCTGGGCCGCCGCTATGCCCGCCTGGGCGTGCCACCACGCTCCGCCCAGCGCCGCAGCCAAAACTGCCTGCAGCTCATCCTCCGCGCCCATTGCGGCTAGGTGCTGGGCCATCAGGCCGCCTACCAGTCCCGTCAGCACGTCGCCGCTGCCGCCTCGTGCTAGGGCAGACGTACTTTCAGGATTAAACCAAAGCTGCCCGTCAGGATGGGCGATCGCCGTTCTCGCGCCTTTCAGTAAAATGACTGCCCCGGTTTGCTGCGCCGCCATTTGGGCCGCCTCCCCGGCATCAGCTCCCTGTGCCCTTATGTCGGGAAACAGCCGCTTAAATTCCCCCGGATGAGGTGTTAGCACCGTAGGCACCGATCGCTGGCCGAGCCGCTCAATCGGATTTAGCTCAGCTAAACAATTCAATCCATCGGCATCTAGCAGCAGCGGGCGAGCGCTCTCCAAACAGCTTTTCACTAACGGCTGAGCCTCCCGCGTTAAACCAGGGCCAATGGCAACGGCTTGAAATGAGCTGAGTTCAATATTGTCTGGTAGCTGGGCGATCGCGCCGCCTTCGGCTTCCGGGCAGCCGATAATCAGCGCCTCCGGATGCGTAGCCACCATCGTAGCTCTGAGGGTTTCGGGCACCGCGATCGAAAGCATCCCCACGCCGCTGGCCTTAGCCCCTAGCCCAGAGAGAATGGCAGCCCCCTGGTAGCGGCGGGAACCACAAATCAACAGCAAGTGCCCCGCTTTATATTTATGGGAAGCAGCCGGACGAGGCAGGGGCAAACGGGCGATCGCCTCTGCCTGCAACAGCCGCTGCACCTGCGGCTTGTCGCCTAGCACCGCCCAAATATCTGCCAGCGGAATATCAAAGTCAATCAGCCACGGCTGGCCGATGAAGTCCAAAGCAGCGTCCTGCACGAAGGCCCGTTTCCACAGGCCCAAGCAGCAGGTCGTCGCCGCCCGGATGGCCGTTCCCATCACCTCACCGCTATCGGTGGCAATGCCAGAGGGCAAATCAATGCTTAAAACTGGTATGGGCCAGTGGTTAATTTGATTGACGGCAGCGGCTAGGTCATTTTCTAGAGGCCGACCCAGGCCAAAGCCGAACAGCCCGTCTACGATCAGGTCGCAATCTTGCAAATCGGTAACGGTTTCAGCAAAGGAAATGCCCAAGTTCCAGGCATATTGGGCGTGGTGATCTGTCAGCTTTTTCAGCTTTGATAGGGGTTGAAAAATTTTGACCTCATATCCCTGAAAATGCAGCTCTCGCCCCACCACCAGCGCGTCGCCACCGTTATGCCCAGGCCCGACTAAAATACCAACGCGGGCAAAGCGCGATCGCGGATACTGCGCTACCAGTGCCTGAGTGATATGCCCAGCTACCTTCTCCATCAGCGCCGCGACCGGCATACCCGCCTCAAAGATGCGGCTCTCAATCTGCTGCATCTCGTCAGCCGTGACCAGAAAAGGCTGAATTTCGCTGCGCGGAGCGGATGAGGGACTATAAGCAGTCATAACTAGCGGTCAAAATGCACCCTGGCATTGTAACCGTAGCTGCGCAGGTAGCGATTCCACTGCTGGGCTAAATCGCGATCGCTAAAAGGGCCAATCGCTACGTGGGGGCCTCTGGGGGACGTGCGGGTGAGGACCTGACTGCTGTTAAGGCCCAACTGGCTGACCCCTGATGCAGTTGAAGACAACTCGGCAGCAGAAGTGGGCACCACGACATAGTAGCCGCGATCGCTGACGCCAGGATTGAAGCTGACCGCCTCTACCGAACCCGGTGGCGGTGGCAGCGGAGATTCGCCAAACTCAACGCTGTCATTGGGCACAGCCACTACGGGGAGGGGAACGGACTGGCTACTGCTATTGTTGCTGCTGATGAAAGGCGGCGGCGAGGCAAAACTAGCCGCTGCGGGCGGGCGATCGACTTCGGCAATTTCAGCGCCAATGCCCCATTCCGCAAGGGCAGCTACCTGAGCCTGAGCATTTTGGGAGTAGCTAAAGGCTCCGGTTTGAATTACGGTTCTGCCGTCATACTGCCGCCGAAAAGCATCCGGCTCGATTTGCTGAATCTGCTCTAATAGCAGCGGACTGCTGCCGTTGACATAAACCATGTATCGACTAGCAGGAGCGATCGCAGCATTCTCACCAAAAGACGGAGGCATAGCCGCCGTACCCGGTAGCGGAGGCAATCCTTGGGCTAGCTGCTGTATGCTGTCATTGTTTTGAGGGACTGCCTGAGCGGCTAGGGCAGGGACTAGCAAACCGCCGGCAGTCAAGAGAACGGCAAGCCATCTTTTTGAAATAGCGATTCCGGTCAACCGAGGAAAATTGGCTGAACTGGAAACTAAATTCTGTAATAGATGTCTGTAGAAAAAGGCGTTCTCGGGGTTCATGCCAAATTCAGACTCCATCGAGACCTACACTAACTTCAAAAAACCGATCAGAAGCTTATCTCAGGTTCACTAAGGTTTGTATGCGGAAATGTTAGCCTAGATGGTGGACAATTTTGCAAAAATTTCTAAGATCTGTAGTGCATCATGGGCAAAATTGTAGTTGGCCTATCCGGCGGCGTTGACAGTTCAGTCGCAGCAGCAACCTTACATCACCAGGGGCATGAGGTTATTGGCCTGACGCTGTGGCTGATGAAGGGTAAAGGGCAGTGCTGTTCTGAAGGCATGGTAGATGCGGCTCAGCTTTGTGAAGATCTGGGCGTACCCCATCATATTGTCGATAGCCGAGACGTTTTCGAGAAAAGCATTATTGACTATCTAGTGTCTGGTTACGGCTCTGGCGTCACTCCTCTGCCCTGTTCTCAGTGCAACCGGGCCGTCAAGTTTGGGCCGATGCTGCAGTACGCCCGCACCGAACTGGCAGCCGATAAAATTGCCACCGGCCACTACGCCCGCATCCTTCACAATGCCGATACGGGCCGATACGAGCTGCATCGCGCGGTCGATCGCAGTAAAGATCAATCTTACTTTCTCTACGATCTGCCGCAAGACCTCCTAGCCGGTTCCCTTTTTCCCCTCGGCGAACAAACTAAAGCCCAAACCCGCCAAATTGCGGCTGAGTTAAATTTGCATACGGCAGAAAAGCCAGAAAGCCAAGATCTCTGTCTGATTGAGCATCACGGCTCTATGCGGGACTTTCTCGACAAATACCTAGCACCCAAGGCAGGTGATATTGTCAACACATCGGGGCAAGTCCTCGGCCAGCATGAAGGGATTCATCACTACACTATTGGGCAACGCAAAGGTTTGGGGATCGCTGCTCCCCATCCGCTGTACGTTGTTGCCCTCGATGTCGCTCGCAATCAGGTGATTGTGGGCGATCGCTCCAGCGCTCACCAGTCCGAATGCACCGTGAGGCAGGTCAACTGGGTGTCGATTGCGGCACCCGCCAGTCCTATCCGCGTTATGGTGCAAATTCGCTATCGTTCTCCGGCAGTACCGGCTACCGTTGTGCCGCTATCGGCTGAAGCTGATGCGGCCCCTGTCCGCTTGGTGTTTGATGACTCCCAGTTTGGCGTCACCCCAGGACAGGCGGCTGTTTGGTACGACGGTGATAGGCTGCTGGGCGGCGGGCTGATTGAACCCTTTGAGGCTTAATTTAGCCGCACTGTCGCCCCTGAGAAAAGTGACTGACTCGGTGAGCCGTACAGACTCAATCAATTAGGGCTACCTGACATATTTCGTGAGTCTTAGCGGGTTAAGCTGTTGCAGCTAACCCGATGTGGATTGCAGTTAATTAGCAGAAGAGGACGGTATCTTGAGTAACACGAAAGCGGGGATCGCTCCCCACGGTGGTACTTTAATCAATCGCATTGCCAATGCTGAGCAGAAACAGACGTTTTTAGACAAGGCTGAGCACCTGCCGCGCGTCACCTTAGACGATCGGGCTGCCTCTGACCTGGCCATGATTGCTATTGGTGGATTTAGCCCCCTAATCGGCTTCATGGAAAAGGCCGACTACGACCCGGTTGTCACCGATATGCGGTTAGCCAACGGGTTGCCGTGGTCTGTGCCTGTAACGCTCTCTGTCACTGAAGCAGTGGCGGAACCGCTAGAGATTGGCAGTCTTATCCGGTTAGACGATGCCACCGGCCGCTTCATCGGCGTGTTGGAACTCACCGAAAAGTATGCTTATGATAAGGAACACGAGGCCGTCAATGTCTATCGCACCAGCGAAGATAAGCATCCCGGCGTCAAAGTAATCTATGAGCAGGGGCCAGTCAACCTGGCAGGGCCAGTCTGGCTGCTAGAGCGCGATCCCCATCCCCTATTTCCCAAATATCAGATCGATCCGGCTGAATCACGGGCTATGTTTGCTGAGAAGGGCTGGAAAACTGTTGTCGGGTTTCAGACCCGCAACCCCATCCACCGCGCCCACGAGTATATTCAAAAGTGTGCCTTGGAAACCGTAGACGGCCTCTTTTTACATCCCCTGGTAGGCGCTACCAAAAAGGATGATATTCCAGCCGACGTGCGGATGCGCTGTTATGAAATCATGATGGAGCATTACTTTCCCCAGGATCGGGTCATTCTGGCCATTAATCCGTCAGCAATGCGATACGCTGGACCTAGAGAGGCCATTTTCCACGCTTTGATTCGTAAAAATTACGGCTGTACCCATTTTATTGTGGGTCGGGATCATGCTGGAGTCGGTGACTATTACGGTACTTATGACGCTCAGCATATTTTTAATGAATTTGAGCCGCAAGAACTCGGTATTATGCCTATGAAGTTTGAGCACGCATTTTACTGCACTCGAACCAGCACAATGGCTACTACCAAAACCAGTCCTAGCAAGCCAGAAGAACGAATTCATCTATCGGGTACCAAGGTGCGAGAAATGCTGCGGCGGGGCGAGCTGCCTCCAGCAGAGTTTTCTCGACCGGAAGTAGCTGCTGAGCTAGCGCGGGCAATGCAGGTGCCTCAGGAAGTTTAGGGAGGATAGTCACCTTCTGTGGGTCTAAAGCGACGAGATTTATTACAGCGAACTGGCCTTTTGCTAGGAGCATTGGGCTTAAGTGAGGCTAGTTTGTTGGGCTGGGCTGGGCGCTACCAGCAAGCGCTAGCTCAGCCAACTCGCCGCAAATTAGCTTTGCTAGTGGGGATTAACCAGTATCCGGCTGCAGTTTGTGACTCGACCTCCGATCAGGCGATCGCGCTGCGAGGCTGTCTAACGGATGTCCGGCTGCAGCAAGAGCTACTAGCTAGCCGCTATGGATTTCAGCCCAGCGACATTGTCACCCTGACAGATCAGCAAGCGACCCGTCAGGGCATTATTGAGGCTTTTCAATCCCACCTGATTGAACAGGCCAAGCCGGGAGATGTGGTGGTCTTTCACTTTAGCGGCTATGGTAGCCGTTTTAAGCTGGCTTCCGAGCCTAAGTATATGCAAAGCAGCTTGGTGCCCATTGATGGCTATTTGCCAACGGAATCCAAGCCGCAAATTCAAGATTTAACCGAAGAAACGCTGAAGCTGCTAATTGGAGCCACCAAAACTCGCCAGTTTACCAGCGTCATTGATGCCGGATTTTCTGATATCGGCCGCCTGCTCTGGGGTAATTTGCGCCTGCGATCGCGGCCTAACGTGCCTACGGGGGAACTCGATCCGGCGCTGCAAAACTTGCACGAGTCTTTGGGCTTAGCCCGCAGCCGCATCAAGGGCAGTGAAGCCTCTAGCCAAAAAGGGCTGCCCGGCACCGTCCTAGCCGCGGCAGCTTCAAATCAAATTGCCGTGGAAGGGCGCTGGCAGGGATTTAGCGCCGGGGTCTTCACCTACGCCTTGACTCAGCAGCTATGGGAACTAGAGCCCGCCCGCACTCTGCAGTTTGCTCTCAGCCGGACAGCCGAAACCATGCATCAGTGGACGGGACTAGAGCAGCGACCTCAAATTCGCGGGCAACAGGCAGAAGAAGCCGCCACAATCTATAACCTCAAGCCCGAAGCAGCGACAGCCGCCGAAGGTGTGATCATCGGTGCTGCAGACGATCGCCGCAGCTTTAAGGTCTGGCTAGGGGGCCTACCTGCGCCTGTGCTAGAGCATTACGGCAGCGGTTCTCGTCTGAGTCTGACCTTGGAGCCAAACAGCCCAGGGACGCTGTCAGAGGTGCCCGATAGCCTCAAGCTAAAGGTACAGTCTCGCAATGGGCTGACCGCCCAGGTTGCGCCGCTCAAGCCTCAAGCAATCTCAGTAAAAGTGGGTCAGCAGGTCTATGAGGATTTGCGGGTGCTGCCTCATAACGTTGATTTGGTGGTGGCGCTGGACAACAGCCTAGAGCGAATCGAGCGCGTTGATGCTACCAGCGCCCTATCTGGAATTCCTTTTGTATCTTCCGTGACGGCTGGAGAGCAGCCTGCAGACTGTCTGTTTGGCCGTTTAGTAACGGTTTCTGGCTCAACGCTGACAGCAGCGCTGATCAGCCAGGATCTCAATCAGGGTGACGTGGTACCGCTGAAAGAAGAGTTGTCTAACAAGGGCGGCTACGGTATTTTCTCACCCAGCCGGGAGCTGGTACCTGGCACCGTCGTCAAGCCGGAAGAAGCAATCAAAACAGCCTTAGGACGTCTAACGCCTCACTTAGAAGCTATGCTGGCGGCTAAGCTTTTGCGGCTGAGCGAAAATCAGGGGGCTTCTCGCCTACCGGTGCGGGTGAGCTTAGAGATGCTGGAGCCACAAGAGCGCATTTTGGCCCAGCGCGAAACCCTGCGATCGCCTACCCCTTTACCCAAGAGTCGCTTAGCGCCGCTGTTTACGCGAGGTGAGCGGCTCGTGAGAATTCCGATGGGCAGCCGCATTCGCTATCGTCTGTCTAACTTTGGCGATCGCCCACTGTACTTTTCGATGGTGAGCTTTGACGGACGGGGACGGGCCTTAGCTCTTTTTCCCAAAGCCTCCACCATTAATCAGGCCAGCGGCGCTTTGCTAGAAGCTGTTTTAGAAAATAACGAAATTCCACCGGGCGACGTGCGCTTCATTCCTCAGTCAGGCACCGACTGGATTGCCGACCTTACCAGTGATTGGGTAGAAACCTACATTATCGTCAGTGTTGAACCCCTGAAGCAGATGTTCAACCTGCTGGCCGCAGAAGCTAAGACTTCCGGCAACAGTGGTCGGGTAAACCCGCTAGTTGAACCACTTGAGGCCGCTCGCGCTGTCCTTACCGACTTGCACCATGCCAGCGCCTCGGCTGCAGGTGACAGTAACAGCCAAGGGGACAGCTATGCCTTAAACATGAACGCCTGGGCCACGCTGAATTTCGTGTACGAAGTCGTTTAGCTACCGACGTACTGAATACGGTAAATGCGATTGTTCATCTCTTCGGTAACCAGCAGGCTGCCGTCTGGCAGGGCTATCAAGCCCACAGGGCGTCCCCAGGTATCCGGGCCGCTAGGATTGACCAGAAAGCCCTTCAGAAAATCTTCGTAGTAGCCCACAGGCCGATTTTCTTCAAAGGGAACATAGACTACCTTGTAGCCCGTACCCTGACTGCGATTCCAGGAACCACGCATCGCCACGAACGCCCCGTTGCGGTAGGACTCCGGAAAAGTGTTGCTGTCGTAAAACTGCAGGCCCAAAGCGGCAGAGTGCGACTGAAACAGTACGTCTGGGGTTTTAGTCTGAGCGGCTTTCTGCGGATCGCGGCTGCGATCGCCCTGGGTTTGGCGAGGATCGAGATTGTTTGGGGTCAGGTAGGCATAGGGCCAGCCAAAAAATTCGCCTGACTGAATCTGGGTCAGGTAGTCGGGTACCAAGTCATCCCCTAAGCCGTCGCGCTCATTGACGGTGGTGTAGAGATTTCCTGTAATCGGATGAAAATCTAACCCCACCGGATTGCGCAAGCCGGAGGCAAAGGTCTGCTGATCGGAGCCATCCAGGTTCATCACCTGCACTGAGGCGCGGGGCAGCGGTTCTTCGCTGACATTGGAGCGCGATCCTACTGAAACAAACAGCTTTTGCGCATCGGGAGATACCACCACGTTGCGGGTCCAGTGTTGGTTGTAGCCGCCCCCTGGCAAATCAGCAATTTTTTCTCCTTGGTCGCTGAGCTGCTGCTGTCCGGCTGCATAGGGAAACCGCAGGACAGCGTCGGTATTGCCTAAGAAAAAGTAGCCCTCGGCGAAGGCCATACCGAAGGGAATATTCAAACCGTTACCGGCATCGGCAAAGGTTTCTTTGACTTCAGCTACGCCGTCATTGTTGCGATCGCTCAGCAGTCGAATCCGATTCTGCCGGGTTTCTGTCACCAATACGTCCCCTTCGGGCGTTAGAGCCAGCCAGCGGGGGCGATCGAGGTTTTCTGCAAACACGTTAACCACAAACCCTTCTGGCACCTGTAAGGTCGGATTTTCAGGGATGGGAATCACGTTAGGCGACTTGCGGGCGCTCTGAGAAGCGTAGGGCTGGGGCAAGTCTGATAGCGCAATTTGAATTGGTTCTGGGGTGAAGGACTCGGTGGGAACGAGGCGATCGGGTAGGGTTGCCTCTGTTTGGGGAGATGCTGTTTGAGTAGACGCGGCTGAATCCGTCGTTGAGTTTTGATTTTGGGAAGTCCTAGACTCAGGTTCTGCTGAGTTAGCGTTGGTCTGTGGCGTGGTACAACCTGCTAGCAGCAGTAGTCCCAAAAGCGGAAAAATTTGTTTCAGCGTCATGCTCAGTCGCGGTGAGTGCCTTCTTCTTTATCTTGCTACAGTAATTTCAGATTGTCTGTTGCGGATTTTGGTTCACATTCTTAAACCTTGATCCCATTACCAAATGCTCTTTTCTGCTAGCAGACGAAATGGGCTAAAAGTTGATTAGCGAAATGATTAGAAACGACTCTGATACCGATGAATAGGAGAGCGATCGCTCCTAGTTCCATCCAGGTGAAGCGTCGAGGCTGTCCTGGCCGTTTAGCTACGTTCATGGCCCTATATCCTCCTGACAAAACCAATAACTCATATTGAGTACGACTTATTCAAGTGTACTCATAACGGCTACGAGTTGACAAGAGAGAGTGCGGACGTTAGGGAGGGGAAGATGAATAACGAGGTCTTCTTAGTTAAGCTACGGCTGAATGGCTCAAGTCACCTAGCTAACCTTTTGCTCTACGCCGAAGCCTACCAGCACTAAAGTGTCTAAGGGCGCATTTTCCGGGGGGCGGCGGTAGTTGAAAATGCGGCGGATGCGCAGATCGGGATTGATCAGGGTAATAGAGTCTACGGCAACCACCTTGGTGTAATGGGTTGTCATGACTAGTTCTTGAGTTTCCGTGTCATAGCGAAAGTGGGAAACAATGGGCCTGTCTTCCTCATAGGCGCGATCGCGCAAATAGTCCCCCTCTAGGCTAGATCCCTGCTGCTGCTTAGGTACAAATAGCGCTCGCAGCTCTTGAGATACTTCCTCTCCATGTTCTGAGACGGTTTGAAAAGCGAGCTGAAACCCCGGCAGGTTCTCCACAGTATCGGTGAGGGGGTACTGATTATCTTCTAAGACCTTCTGCTTCAGGGCGGGCGGAATCGGGGCCACCTGAAATTCCGTGTGGGAGCGCTCTACCTCCTGATGGGTCAGATAGTGATAGGTGCGCTCAATGCTCCAGTCACCCACACAGCACTCAAAAAAGTAGTGGAATTTAGCAAGATCCATGAAGGGGGGCCTACAAAAAATAGTGAATTATTCTCTACACATTGGTTTACCAAAGAATTTGCAAAGTCGTGGGCGCAATTTACAATAGGCAAACTTAAACAGCGTTGTTTCAAGATCATGACTCACGCCACAGATATTGTTACGCTGGCCCGCTGGATGGCGGCAGATTTTAGTAATCAGCAGCAGGCATTTGACAATCCGCCTCTGTTTGCCCATATTCGCGTCTGTATGCGGCCACTGCCGCAGGATTTACTCTCTGGTCATAGCCTCTATCTAGAGCAGGCATATGATTACGATTTAAGCAGTCCGTACCGCGCCAGGGTATTGAAGCTTTTAGTCAACGGCGATCGCATTGAGATTGAAAACTACACAGTGCGCGATCAGGAGCAGTTTTTTGGGGCCTCCCGCGATCGCGAAAGGCTCTCCAAGCTAACGGCAGATCACGTAGAACTAATGCCCCGCTGCAACATGCATGTTGAGTGGACAGGCAATAGCTTTAAGGGTGCCGTTGAACCCGGCCAGGGCTGCTTTGTGGAGCGCAAGGGCAAAAAGACCTACCTCGACAGTGAGTTTGAAATTAACAACGACTGGTTTAGAAGCTGGGATCGAGGCCGTGATCCAGAAACCCATGAACATGTTTGGGGCTCAATCGCGGGGCCATTTCAGTTTGTGCGCAGGCAGAGCTTTGCCGACGAAGTGAGCGGATAACGTTAGGGAACATAGCCTGTTATGCCTGTTATGCCCTCTACTGAGTGCTGCAATGCCGCACCTTTAAGCTGCAACCAGGCTAGCCATGACCTCGACGCCAAATTCCGCCTCAAAGCTGTCCTTCTTATATTCCAGATTCCACAGCTCAATTTCACAGTTGTCATGCGGGTTAGCCGGAGTCAGCTTTAACACGAGCTGCTTGGCCTCTGAGTCGTAGTGGCAGTTCATCTCAGCGATCGCGCCAATTCGGCGGCGATCGAGGGCAACGGCAAGGCGCAGAATTGGGCTGAGTTCTTCCACAACCTGCCGCGCATGTTTGGTGGGCAAGTTGCGGTAATTGTCGTGCTTCTTTTTAGGAAAGCTTTTGCGATGGTAGCGGGCTAGGTTGGCGATAATTTCAATTTCGGCTTCGGTGTAGCCCAGCAGTTCCCCATTGCGCACCAAATAGTATGAGTGCTTGTGGTGGGAGGAATGGCTGATAAAGTGACCGCTGTTGTGCAAAATGGCAGCAGCCCAGAGGAGCTGCCGCTCGGCAAAACCCCAGCTGTGGAGCTTATCTTTCAGGTGGTCAAACAGCGCTAAGGCAAACTGGGCTACCCGTTCGCTGTGAGGCATATCTACGTGGTATTTGTGGGCAATTTTAATCACGCTGCGCTGCCGCACCGACCCCTGATACTGCAGCCGATCTTCAATTAAACTGTGGGTCAGCATCCAGTCAACCACGACCCCTTCTCGCAAAGCCCGCTCGCAGATGGTAATCGACTCAACCCCTAGCAGATCCATCGCCTCTTGCAGAATGATGGCACCCGCCACAATGATCTCAGCCCGGCGATCGGAGATCTCCGGCAGCGACAGTCGCTCTTTGTAGTTCATCTGTCGCAGGCGATCGACAATTTTTCGCAGCTCCGCCAGCGTCATCTGATAGCCATTGAGCGGATCGGGGATGAAGCCAAGCTTGTCGTCCGCCGCGATCGCGGCTAGGCACTCAATCGTGCCGGAAGTGCCAATAGATCTAAGTGTCTCCTCCGGTTTGAGATGAGTCTTCAGCTCATCTACCGGACGCTCTAACATGCCGCGAATGTAGGCACACAGATAGGTATACTCCTGATCGCTGATGGGGTCAGTGTGGACAAACTGCGCAGTGAGACGGACTGCGCCCACCTTGGTGCTGCTGAGAAAACGATGGGGCTGACCGTTGCCTAAAATGATTTCGGTTGAGCCGCCGCCAATATCAATAATGGCGTGGGGCTGATTCTGCAGCTCCATGCCAGACAGGACGCCTAAATAAATCCGGCGGGCTTCTTCAGTGCCCGCAATCAGGTTAATATCTAGGCCCACTTCTTTCTCAACCCGCTCTAGGAACTCACGGCCATTGCCCGCTTCCCGTACAGCGCTGGTGGCCACTGCCACAATGTCATCAGCCCTTAAACTCTGGGCGATCGCCATGCAGCGCTTCAGAGCAGAAATGCCCCGCTGCATCGCTTCTTCCGTGAGGTTGCCGGTCTTTTCGCAGAAGTCACCCAGGCGAACGGTATCTTTTTCTTTATCAATGATTGTGAAAGCGGGAATAGCGGGCTGAATTTTGACCACTACCATGTGGATAGAGTTCGTCCCCACGTCAATGGCGGCAAGAAGGCGATCGCGATCGAGAGCTGGCGCGAAGTCTGTCAGATCAAACGCTTGCGGGGCAAAGCGAGGAGCAGTATCTACCATAAGTCGGCTGAGTTCTTTGCTGTTACCAATCCTACATCGGGTAGTGGAGCTAGGCAGCGGACTTGCTCAATCCCGATGTCAAACTTTTACAGACCTTACCTAGAAACCAGGCAGATCACCATCCTCTGTAGAGAGAGTTTGACTGAAATCCCGCAGAATCTCTTTACCCACCGCTTCATAATCTTGCCAGCCCAGCTCGGCCCTTGGATCTTTGATCGCGTAGACGGGCACTCCCGCTAAAGCCGCCTTCTGAAACGCCGCCACCCGCCGAATCCCCGCTTCTAAAACCGGCAGACTCACCTCTTTTAGCAAGGTTCTCACTTCTGTCCCTGCTTTGCTGGGCTTGGGGGGAATCGCCGTCAGCAGGATGCGGTAGCCACGCATTTGAATTTGATTCAGGCACTCTACGGTCAGCACTAAGGCATCTAAGGCTAAAATGTCCGGCGTGGTGGGCAAAATTAGCAGATCACAGCTACTGGCTAGGGCGACTAAGTCCTCAGGAACCGGGCGAGCAGGGGTATCAATCACGACATGTCCATAGGCGCGACTGCTCTGTCCGGCCTGCCACTCGTTTAACACTTCAAAGGGTAGCTCACCGCGACTGGCCCAGTTAAGGGCTGAGCGGTTGGGATCGGCATCAATCAGCAACGTTTCTGCCTGCCCCTGAAAAAAGGCAGCCAAATGAATTGCAGTCGTTGTTTTGCCAACGCCTCCCTTAAAGCTGGCAACCGTAATAATCATGTCATTAGGGTATGTCGAAAGGGGAAAATGGGGGAGAGGGTAGATGCTTGTTGGGGAAATGGGGGAGAGGGTGGATGGGTTTGTTGGGGGAGATGAGGGAGATGGGGAAGATGAGGTTGAAAGGTGTGCGGCTGGAGTTGTTGGATGCGGAAGCGACAAGCAGGCTGGGACAGTGGCTGGGGCGATCGCTGCCAGCGGGGACGGTGCTGCTGCTGCGGGGTAACTTAGGCAGCGGTAAGACAACTTTGGTGCAGGGGCTGGGGGCCGGACTGGGGATTGCCGAAACGATTGATAGTCCCACGTTTACCCTAGTGAATGAGTATCTGACCGGGCGGGTACCGCTTTACCACATAGACCTCTATCGGCTCGATGGAGCCGGGGTAGACTCGCTTTACTTGGAGACTTACTGGACGGGGGTGGAGGTGGATCCGGGAATTGTGGCGATTGAATGGTCAGAAAAGCTAAATTATCAGCCGGAGGAGCCGCTGACTATCCATCTCGGCTATACCGACCAGGGACGCCAAGCCATACTCCAGCCCTCCACGCCAGCCCAAGCTCACCTTTTAGAAACCTGTCATGAACTACTGGCTGATGAAGTCTGAACCGGATGTCTACAGCATCACCGATTTACAGCAAGATCAAACTGAGATTTGGGATGGGGTGCGTAACTATCAAGCTCGCAACTTTTTACGAGAGATGCAGGTGGGCGATCGCGCTTTTTTCTATCACTCCAATACCAAACCGCCCGGGATAGCGGGGCTGATGGAAATCGTAACGGCCAACATAAACGATCCCAGCCAGTTTGACGCCGACAGTCCTTACTACGATGACAAGTCAACCCCTGAAAATCCCCGCTGGCAGACGGTGAAGGTCGGCTACCTGGAAACATTTGCCGCCTACATTCCCTTAGAGACGCTCAAAGCAGCTTTCAGCCCGGAAGATCTGCTGGTGGTAAAGCGAGGCAATCGCCTATCGGTGATGCCTGTAGCTAAGACTGTGGCGGAAAAGATTTTGGCGATCGCCCAATCATAATCTTCAAAGATGTTCCTTGAGCGCAGCCGAAAGGAACTACCAAGGCAGCACCTCACCTTTGGCGTGCCAGAAAGTACCTGTATTCTCCAAGCTCAGCTCGTCGATGCGCTGTAGCAAATTTTGCACCGACTCCGCCGGGGAAATACCGCTGCTGGTATGCCCGGTCATGCGAGTGCTGACCAAGCCAGGATGCAAAATACCCACGGCAATCCCTTCTGGCTTTAGATCATGGGACAAAGACTTGCCCGCCATAGAAACCGCGACTTTAGACATGCGATAGCCATAGGAACCGCCAGAAGTATTGTCTTCAATCGATCCCATACGGCTGGTCATGATGACGACCTTGGAGCCTGAGTGCAGGTGCGGCAAAAGCGCTTGGGTGAGCCGTAGCGTTCCGAGCGCATTGACCTCAAACTGTTTGCGAATGCTTTCAAAGTCTAAATCGTCCAAAGTGACGCGCTCTAGAATGCCAGCATTATTAATCAAAATGTCAATCTCGGTGCCTTTGAGCCGCTGGGACAGCTCGGCTACAGCCTGCTCAGAGGTGATGTCTATTCCGGCTTCTACCCGGATACCCAAATTCTGCAACTCATCAGAGGCCGAGCGGCAAACAGCAATTACCGTATCCCCCCGCTCCTTAAGCTGACGGCAATACTCATAGCCAATACCGCGATTCGCGCCCGTTACCAAACAAGTTGCCATCAGTTAATTTCCTTGCTCCTGTCTTTATCCGCTCCCCATTCTAGAGGCAGCAGCGGCTTAAAAATTCCCTCTGCAGATACAGCAAACCCAGCCGGATATGGGATGCGATCGCGGGCAAATTCAATCAGGGACGTTTGAGTTTTTGGCCGCAGATAGCTGTCTGTCTGCTGGGACAATCGACTCGGTATGATAAGAGCAGACTCAGCCAGGTTGGAGAAACTTTTAAAGTGGTACAAGCACAATTCCAGAGACTGACGCTGGAGAAATTTTTAGAACTGCCTGAAACTGAGCCTGCCAGCGAATATATTGATGGTCGAATTAGCCAAAAGCCGATGCCTCAAGGAAAACACAGTAGGCTACAAGGCGAATTCGTTCCAGCTATTAATGGTGTGGTCAAAGCCGCAAAAATTGCCTGTGCCTTTCCTGAGCTGCGCTGCACCTTTGGTGGTCAGTCTACTGTGCCTGACATTGCTGTCTTTACCTGGCAGCGAATTCCCTGCGATGAAAAGGGAGAAATTGCCAACTCATTTTTGCTGGCTCCAGACTGGGTAATTGAAATTTTATCTCCAGGTCAAAGTCAGACCAAGGTAACTAAGAATATTCTGCACTGCTTAAAACACGGGACGCAGATGGGATGGTTGATCGATCCTGATGAAAAAGCTGTTTTGGTTTATCGCTCCAAGCAGGAAATTGAGGTCTTTGATCAGTCTCAGATTTTACTGCCAGTGCCTTCGTTTGCAAGCGATTTAAAGCTGACGGTGGCAGAATTATTTGCTTGGCTTCTGCTCTAAGGCGATCGCCCTGGGCAGCACCTTAATTCTCTCAGCAAGCCCCACCTCAGAGCTTCGCAGAACAATACATTACGGCTATGCCTGACAGCCCCCTTACCGGATTGTTTGTTTATTATTCACCAACTTACGATAAAGCCGCGACCAGATCGCGGTGCACTGTCTCGCTGGAGGCAATCACCAGTCCCGGCCACTGGTAGTCCTGGCAGGCGTGCAGGGGGGGTAGAGCTGAGCCATCATGAGTTGTAACCCAATATCCGGCCTCCCTAGCGATAAAGGCGAGGGCAGCGCCGTCAATAAACTTGCCTGCGGAGAGAATCGCCCCGGTAAGATCGCCGCTCAGCAATCCGTTAACATTGGGAATTGGCGCGTCTTTGGCGTAGTCGGTTTTGACGCTGATCACCCGATAGCGATCGCCCAACTGAGCTGCCACCTTTCCCATCTGCCAGCCGAGCAGTATCGTATCCGGCTTGGCCGCTAGCCGCAGCGGCTGACACTGATCCAGCGTGTCCAGCAGCGTTCCCTGAAAGGCTCCTTCTCCCCGTAGAGCATAGTAGTAGGTATTTTGGGCCGGATTGATGGCTAAGACCGCTTCAAAGTCATCAGCATTGAGGATACTGAGAATAATTTGATAGTTGGGATGACCATCTAAGTAAAACCGAGTGCCATCAATCGGATCGAGGGTGATTAAATAATCTCCCTGCGGCCCTAAGTCGATTGCCCGGAAATACTTAGTGTTGTAAGTCTTCTCATACTCTTCGCCATAAAAACGTACTTGGGGAAACAGCCCCAGCAGCGCCACTTCCACAAAGGTCTGAATCGACAGGTCAGCATCGGTAAGGGCTGTCGCAAAAAAGTTATCGCCGTAGTCTTTGTCGGGATGGGCGGCGATCTGAGTTTGAATCTGCTGGGCGTAGGCGGCGGCGACCCGCAGGTGGGGCAGCAGCACTTCTAAAATGTGGCGGGGGGTAGGCTGGTCTGACATAGGGGTTAAGCTTGAGAGCAGCTAGGCGATCGCGTCGGTTTCGGCTAGGGAAAGCTGGGTTAAAACTTCACGGCAGTAGTCACTAAACAAGTGAGAGGTGCGAAATGTCTGATCGCGGGGATAGGGCGCATCAATGGCAATGTCGGCCACGACTCGGCCCGGCTGAGCGGCCATCACCACCACCCGATTAGACAGATAGACTGCCTCGTAAATATTATGAGTAACAAAAACAACTGTCCAGTGATACTGCTCCCACAGGCGCAACAGATCGCTGTTGAGCTTGCTGCGGGTCATTTCGTCTAAGGCACCAAACGGCTCGTCCATCAGCAGCACATTGGGATGGGTCACCAGAGCGCGGGCGATGGATACGCGCATTTTCATACCGCCGGAGAGCTGACGGGGATAGCGCTGGTCAATTCCGGCTAAATCGACCAGGTGTAGTGCCTGATAGATATCGGCGCGGGCGGCGGTGAGCGATCGCCCCTTAAGCTTGAGCGGCAGATGCACGTTGTCCATCACCGTGGCCCAGGGCATCAGCGCAGCATCCTGAAAGACAAAGGCTAGCTCCGGCTCTGCCTCTCCTCGCCGCCAATGAATATCGCCACGGCTAGTTTTTCCTAGCCCAGCCATCAGTTTCAGCACCGTACTCTTGCCACAGCCAGAAGGCCCTACCAGACTGACAAACTCGCCCTGTCGCACCTGCAAATTGACATCCTGCAGGGCCACCGTACCGTTGGGATAGACCTTGCTGACCTGATTGAGGGTGATTAGGGGTGGAGAAAACATGGTGAGACGATAACACACCTGACTCAGGTTAGGCAGACTCTCAGAGGTGACAAGTTAACAGCAATACGGACTCATACCAGCTTTGTGAACTAGCGCTACCTATCGGCATCCTACCGCCTGCGGCACCTCCCCTTGGCAAGGACAGGTTGGGAGGGGTCTAACACCCCTAAAAATCACAGCGCGGTTAGACAAGCACTGCCCAAGCTCAACAAAGTTTCAGCCGGAATCCAGTCACAGTGCTATGCTAATCACGCTGAGCAAAGCCTCTGTATTGCCGCCGTTACGTTTTGGGATCTGAATTGACTATGCAGGTGCAGTTCCGCGAGTGTGACTTTTTTAATCTGTGGATTTGGCTCGAACTCAGCACCGTTCCTTCCCAGACAGAGTGCCAGTATATTGAGGAAGTGTTTAACTCCTGGTTTTTTATCGGCAAGCTGGGCGGCTTTAACGCTGAGAACCTACAGGTGCAGGAAACCGGGCTAGAAATTAGCTATTTAGAATATGAAGACGATACGGCAGACGAAGCCCTGATGTCAGTGATGCACAACATGGGGGAAGTGCAGTTTCAGGGAGTTTGGGCGCGCTGCTGGTTCGATCTGGGGACAACAGACGCGATCGCCCTAGACGTGTTAATCAACACGCTGCAGCAGTTCAGCAAGGATTATGTCTATCTAGAGCGGCTAATCGTTGGCGGCGAAAATGAAGACTGGCCGGTTCCGGGCAGTGGACAGCCCGCCTTCTACGATGCCGATGCTTAAAACAGGGAGATAAATCTGACTATCTCAGGACGCCAAAGGGCCTAATTTTCGGTTTACTGGGCAGCAAAGAGTCCACCTTAAACCGCTGCTGCCATGTCTGCCACGCCTCGCATTATTTCCCTAATTCCCAGCGCCACCGAAATTGTTGACCTGCTGGGCTGGTCTCAGGCGATTGTAGGCCGCTCCCATGAGTGCGACTATCCGCCAGAGATTCAAGATCGCCCGGTCTGCACCGAACCCAAGTTTGAGCCAGTGGGAACGAGTCAGGAAATTCACGACAACGTCATGCAGGTGCTGCAGTCGGCCCTGAGTGTTTATAACGTCAAGGTTGAGCTGCTGGATTCCCTGCAACCTACGCATATCTTGACCCAAGCCCAGTGTGAGGTCTGCGCGGTTAGTCTGTCAGATGTGGAAGCGGCGATCGCCCAGCTTACCCACGGCCAGCCCCAGGTAATTTCCCTAGAGCCAGCGGTACTGGCCGATCTCTGGCAGAATATTCGCCAGGTTGCTCAGGCGCTAGGCGGAGACGCCGCCCAGGAAAAAGCAGAGCAGGCGATCGCCTCCCTACAGGCCCGGATTCAGTGCTGTCAGGATAAAGCCACCTTTATAGCAGAGCGTCCCACTGTAGCCTGTATCGAATGGCCCCAGCCGCTCATGGCGGCAGGCAACTGGATACCTGAGCTAGTCGAGCTGGCGGGAGGAGACTGTCTCTTTGGAACGGTGGGGGAGCACTCCCCCTGGCTGCAATGGTCAGACCTCGTCGCCGCCGATCCTGACATCATCGTCGTTATGCCCTGCGGCTATGACCTAGACAAAACCCGCCAAGAAATCTTGCCCCTGACGCAAAAGCCAGAGTGGGAACGCCTCAAGGCCGTCAATACCCAGCGGGTTTATCTCACTGACGGCAACCAGTATTTCAATCGCCCTGGCCCGCGTCTGGTAGATTCCTTAGAAATTCTGGCTGAGATTTTTCACCCCGACCTGTTTGACTTCGGCTATCGGGGACGGGCTTGGCAAAAGCTCTGAGTGCCCGCAAAATTTTGCGTCATCATAGATTTGTTTCAACTGGCCTGTCCATCATGCCCAAACTGAGTCTTCGCGGTCGTCTATTTTTCTCCTACCTGCTGGTGATGGGCATTGGCATTGCAACCCTAGCCGGACTGGGCTGGCTCTACGCGCCTCGGCTGTTTGTGGTTTCCCTAGAGCGGATTGAGGGACGCGGCTTCCGCATCCAGCAGATGAAAACGCAGCTGCTCAAGGGCTTTGAGTTTGCCTGGACGCGGGGTATGTTCTGGTCGATTGTCATGGGAGGTACGACGGCGGTGGCCCTGAGCTACTGGATGTCGCGCCGGATCGTCCGTCCCCTGCTGCAGCTTGAAGCCGTCACCGAAAAGTTTGCAGCCGGACACTTTGAGGAGCGAGTGCCTAGTTCCGATATTCCAGAGCTGAATCAGCTCGCAGCCAGCTTCAACCGCATGGCAACAGAGATTGAGGGGGTAGAGCAGCGACGCCGAGATCTCGTCAGCGATCTGACCCACGAACTGCGGACGCCTTTAACCATCGTGCGCGGCTATCTAGAAGGTTTAGCTGATGGCACCCTAGATCCCTCGACCGAGATCTATCAGCGCCTGACGCGAGAAACCGTACGCCTGCAACGACTGGTCAACGATCTGCAGGAACTCTCTAAGTTAGAAGCCGGCTATTTACCGATTCACAAACAGCAGTTTGATTTAGCCCCGCTGCTGCAAAACCTCGTGCAGCGCTTCAGCAATCAGATTTCAGATGAACAGGCACTCAATCTATGGCTAGACTGTCCGCCGACGCTGCCCGCCGTCAAGGCCGATCCGGAGCGGGTGGAGCAAATTTTGGTGAACTTGCTCAGCAACGCCCTGCGCTACACCGCCAAGGGCACGATCACGGTGAGCGGCTGGGCTGAGTCAGAGCGAATTTGGGTGGCGGTCAGCGATACTGGGGAAGGGATTGCCGCTGCGGACTTACCTCATGTGTTTGAGCGATTCTGGCGGGCCGATCGCTCCCGCGATCGCCATTCCGGCGGTACAGGCATTGGCCTAGCCATCTGTCAGCGCTTGGTGCAGCTCCAGGGCGGTGAGATTACGGTAGAGAGTCAGCTCGGACAGGGCAGCCAGTTTCGCTTTTGGTTGCCGACTGCTCCTAAGCTAAAAAATGCCAAGCCTATCTAGCGGCGATCGTAAGAATGCCGTTGTTTTGGTTATAGTTAAGGGGGGCATTTTAATCTGGCCTTCTAAGCTTCGGTAGTAATGCAGAAATCTTCTCCACCCCAGCTGTCCGACTTTCAATCCTCTGCCAACCGCAAGAGTCAGCTTAGAAATCTTTGTCGATCAGGTCAGCTTTTTCGCGATCGCTACCGTATCTTGCGAGTGCTAGGGCGTGGTGGCTTTGGGGTAACTTTTTTAGCTCAGGATGCGGCTCTGCCCGGCTCGCCGCTGTGCGTGATCAAGCAGCTTTCACCCAAGGTCAGAAACCCTTTATCTCTAGAGCGAGCCAAAGTCCGCTTTAAGCGAGAAGCCCGTATCCTGTCGCAGTTAGGCAGCCACTCCCAGGTGCCAATGCTGCTTGACTATTTCATGATCAAGGGCGAATTTTTTTTGGTGCAGGAGTTTGTGCAGGGGGATACGCTGGCTAAAGAGGTGCGGCGGTCGGGGATTCTGAGCGAGCCCAAGGTGAAGCAGTTTCTACAGGAGATTCTGCCGGTTGTGCGCTACATTCACCACCACCGGGTAATTCACCGCGACATCAAACCGCCGAATATTATTCGCTGCCGGGACTATCAGCGCTTAGTACTAATCGACTTTGGGGCGGTTCGAGAATGTATTGCCGAAGCCGATGAGTCGGGCTACCGGGCTCCGACAACTCAGTTTGTCGGCACGATGGGCTTTGCTCCGCCCGAACAGCTAGCCCTACGGCCAACCTATGCCAGTGACATCTATGCCCTGGGTGTCACCTGTCTCTTTTTGCTCACAGGCAAGTCCCCAATTGAATTTGACGGCAACGCTAAAACGGGTGAACTGCACTGGCAAAAATCGGTGGATATCGGCCCTCACTTTGCCTCTGTTTTAGCCAAGATGCTGAAGCCAGATGTTCGCGATCGCTATCAGCAAGTAGAAGAGGTGGAGCGTGCCTTACAGCTTGAGCCGTATTACAGCAGTTTGTCAGACTGTCTCAATACCCAGCCACGGGCCAACTCCAGTTTTGAAATGGAGGCAGTGACGCCTATGGATAGCTACCTCACCCCAATTCAAAAGCGGGCGGCAGCCATTCGCAGTTGGCGATCGCGCCGCAAGGCTAAGGAATCAACTAAACCTCGGCACGGCCTTTCTAACAGCATGAGCTTTCCGCTGTAGGGACGTGGTCGGGACGCGATCGCGCCCCGACGACAGACTGACTATTGGCGGCTTTTCATCAGTTCGACAATTCGATCTAACCGCGAAACCATCTTGGTCTGCTGAGCCACAATTTCAGCCGTTCGCGGCACCGACTCAAAGAAGGCTTTATCAACCAAATCTAGGTCAGTCGCTTCCTCCGGGAATCGCAGCTTGCGATTGCGCTCTAGCACTGGCGTGATAGCGCTGGCTAAAATCAGATCTGCGATCGGCAGCGGCAGCTCTAGCATTTGCAGCGGCCCCGGTGTGGGAATGGGAATTTCAATTTCCCGCTGTAGCTCTGGCACGATCAGATCAATGAGCCACTGATTGACGATACACTGAGGCGCATACTGTCCCAGCGCGTCGCGGGCAATTCCCCCCAGCACCCAGGGTGTCAGCAAGGTAAAGTCCAGTTCCACCAGAGGTGCCCGCCAGCTAGCAAAAATAACCACGCCGTTGCGCATCTGAGATTGCTTGGCTTTGGGCGCTAGCCAGGCGGCTACATTGAGGAAGTAGCGCTCAATCGAATCAAGGCGAGCGGCTGAAAATCCATTCAGGTTGATGTCGAACCAGTGGTGCCAGGTACTGTCAGCAATAATGCGTCCGACATCGGCGCGATGGCCATCATAGGCACTCACTAACCCTACTTCGCGCCCTACGTCCGCGGAAGGGTCTTGAATTCTGCCCCAGGCCACCACTTCTACCTGAGGCTGAAAGCCATTTTTAGAGGGCCAAATGCTGCTGGGATAGCTCGTGGGCGCGATCGCCTCTCCCTCATGCTGGTGATCCGGAAAAATACGAATCGGCCCATCTGCACCGCATAAAACCGGGTGGGGATACTTTTTCAGCACCAGGCTGGGCTGATAGCTCCACTGGTAAAAGTATTTCAGGCGAATAGCTTGTGGAAAATCGTCACTTTGATCAGGAAAGGTGTAGACGCCATCAACCCCCGGACGCAAAGTGCTATTCCAGGTGGGAGCAGAAGCAGGAGGGGCAGGATACTGGCGCATTTCGCCGGCTCGCTTAATAGCGCCAGCAATGCCTTGCCCCAAAGAAGCATGATCGCCAGTATGCAGTACCCCACCGCCCTCATCCATGAAGGCATTCACAGCGCTGATTTCTGCTGGCGATAGCAAATTGCCGCTGGCAATGCCAAACAGCCACAGTTCATCATACTGGTCTAAATCTACGTCATCCAGCGTCGTGTTTTGCATATCAGCGCTGGGGTCAGGGCCGCGATGAATCAGCGTGGTTTCAAACTTGACCCAGGGCCAGGGGTCAGAGTTGAGGGCAGCAATTACTCGCTGCAGACCGTCAAACGGGCCGCCGTCAAAGCGAATTGAGCCTTCAGCATAAATAGCAATTTTGACAATAGCGGGCCGCTTAAACCAGGTAAAACGGTCAATATCGATGACGCGGTGGCGATCAACTAGTTCTGGAACAAGATGCTGCCAGCGGGGTTCCATAGAAGCCTCCAATAAATCATTTAGGCTTCTTCACTATGGCGAAGGCATCAAGCATTTTACAGTACACAACCGGGTAATTTATGACGGTGCATAGTGGCTGAATCGCTAAAATAGACCGCCTCTCATCACCCATTCTCTATGTCCAACCGCTTAAGGCAGCGCAAAAGTCAAAAACCTCGCTATCGGTTACAATTGCCTCAATCTTTTTGCGATCTTCGGCTGAAATTGCCGCCTTCCAGGCATCCTTTTGCGTTTTTGGATTGCGATAGATTGTAAAAAACTTATTGCCCCATTCTCGACTACGGTGAGGGATATCGGCAGGTGAATTAATGCTATAAATTCTATCTAGGAATTGCCCAGTTTCCTGAGCAAAATCTAGACCAAAGTGTTCAAAAATTTGATTGGCATAGGTATAAGCGTCTTCGGCAAAGCGCTCATAGCTGATAATGAGACCTTGTGAAGAGTGTTTTGCAGCACTAACGCAGCTTTCTACTTCAATCCGCCAAAGCAAGGCAGTTTTTTCAATTTGAGTAAGCTTTTCCAGTCGATTTTTATACTGCTCGAATAAATCAGGGCTGTGTCTTTTAAGTAAAGTCTTTAAAACAGTTTGCCTACCCGTAGGCATTTTCTGCTTGATCTGGCCCTTGAAGTCGGAAAGAACCGTTGCACAGGGATGTCTAACGACGTAAACAACTGGAACTGAAGTATTTTTCAGCAGGGCATTGAATTGCTCGACAAAGGTAACTTCTTTAAAGATGACGGGGACTAACTTACGGGGCGAATAGGCTACCTTATACAAGCCTGAAAAGCTAGAAAGCAGACGAGATAATACCCAGGCTTTGTTTTTGCCTACCGAGAAAAGAGGATAAGACTTTTGATTAAAGAAAGGAGGTTTGTCGCTCAAAGGATGCGCCTTGAGCAAAGCTGTATGTATTTCTATAGCCTGAGACTCAGTTATTTTTCCTGATTTGAGGGCATAGCTCAGCTCAGATATTTTCGAGTCACAGTGCCGAAGTCTATTGAAGGGTTCAAAGCGATAAACAACGTCTGGATGACTATTAATTACGGTGCCAATCCAGGTTGTTCCAGAACGCGCCGGACCTACAATTGCTTTGACGTAATCTCCAGCAGCTTGCATGGCGATCTTACGAATAGAACATTCTAAATATTTTAGATGGAAAAACCGAGTTTCAGCGTTAATCTAAACCAATCTGTTGAATAAGATCAAAAACGGTTACAGACTAATTGATTCTCAAATACTAAAAAACCTGTTCAAAAGCCATACTGTCAAGTATCTCTTTACTAAAAAAACTATCATCTTTAAGTTCAGAACAGTTATGGCGGTAGAAAACTGCACAGCAGACTAACTTGTGCATAGCCCAATGCTGAGCGTGCAGGCCGCAGGCCGCATTTAGCCAAAATCGTCATAGTCTTGGCAGACTTATGACTTCGTTTAACTCAGATTTCAGCGGCGGCGTGAATAAGTTCCCCAGGTTCAGAATTATTAACGGGCAGAACGCCGGAACGCGGTTAATGATTGTTCGAGTGCTGAGTTTGATTTCATGAGTGCAGCTTCCTATTACTGGCAACTGGTGCAGCTTCAAAGCAGTGGTAGCTGCCGCATCGTTAAGCAGACAGCCGCTAAAGACTGGCTATATGCCCAATTTCCCCATCTGCCAGAAGCAACTATCATCAGCGATCGCCCTTTGCAAAAAGCGCTTTGGCAAATCTGGCAGCAAGGTGAGGCCGCCGCCGACTCGGCGCTACTGTGTCTGCGCTGCTTTGTGTCTCAGATTATCCGCAAAGCCTGCCTACAGCTCGTGCGTCAGTTTGGTGAGGCTCACGGCTTCACGGCAGAAGATCTCTACCCGCTCGTGCTAGATGACACAGGCGGTTCTCTAGGAGACTATCAGCCCCTGTCAATGGAAATTTTAAAGACTTACGATCCGGCCAAGGCCGGACTGGCAACCTGGACGACGCGGTTGGTTAAGCACCATCCGGCCTTAGATCGGCTGCTGCACGAACACAACCTTTATCGGGTCAGCGACTGGGCCATTCTCAATGACACCAGCCCAGAGCAGATTCAGCGCGTTTTGAGCGAGTTTCATCAGCGGACAGCCGCCGAGATTCAGCAGGCTGCGCGGCTGCTAGAGCGCTATCACGCTGTCTACCGCCGCGATCGCCAGCGTCAGCTTCGTACCTGTCGTGGTCAGTCCTGTTTGCCGCCAACACTAGATCAGCTGGCTCGCATGGACGCCACCATATCGCCCGATACGGTACTGTCAAGACTGCAGGAAATCGCTCTGCTCCTGCGCCAGTATCGCACCTATGTGCGCAATCGCTATTTCCCCACTGAGTCTTTAGATGCTGACGCGATCGCAGAGCCTCAAGCGCTAGAAACCTCCGAAAGCGAGCAGCTACAGGCAGATTTTTTGACCCGCTATCAGCAAGCGTCGGCAACCTGTCTAGAGCAGGCGATCGCCCAGGCAATAGAAACCGAGGTGGCTCGCCTCCAATGCAAAAAACCGCCCCGAGATCAGGTGTTTCTTGTGGCCCTGCGCCTATTTGTCTGTCAGGGCATCAGCATGGGAGCGATCGCCCCCCAAATTGGCTATAAAAACCAGGTACAGGTTACTCGCCTGATTCAAATGAAAGCTTTTCGTACCAATGTTCGCCACTATTGGCTAACTCAGCTCCGCCAGCAAACTCTCGCCCTAGCCGAAACCCATTTAGAACCCGATCGCCTGTGCGCTCTCGATCGTGTCCTAGAAAAGCTTTTGGCCGAAGAGATTGACGCTGCCATTGAGCAATCCCAGGCAGAAGCTCAAAATCCTCAGCGCAGCGTTCCCACCAATCGCTTTGATCAGCAAGTTTGTCACTATCTGGACTGCAGCCTTTAGCTGTAGATGGCTTCATCTTTCCATCAGGTACGAATTATGCCGCTTTCGACTGCTTCTACCCTCTTCACCCCACCGGAGTCAAACGTCATGACGGATACCCCTTTTGCCGACTTTGAGCCGCTGTCCCCCACCTCGGTTTCTTTAAACGATGACCAAATGAGCTGGGCTATTAGCGCTACAGAGTCAATTGCGGATGCGGCCCAGCACTGGCGGGCTTATCTGCTAGCTCTCGCAGTTGCTGGCTGGCAGCAATGGCTGGGCACAACGGCTACCGATCTGCGCTCTAATTGTGAGTCTCTGGCTGCGCCCTATGAAAGGGCGGTCTGTCAGATTGGGCTGGTGGCATCATCCACCGATCCTGCGCCATCTCTAGGCAATTTTGATCACGAGTTTCACCTGTCGCTGCTGGTCAGTGGTAGCCTCAGTGACGAAGTAGTGCTGCTGCCACGGGCCGCCGTGACCGCAGCCAAAAGTCATTTCTATGTACTGGTTGAAGTGCAGGAAGAACAGCGTCAGGTGGCGATCGCGGCTATCTTGCGTCATGACCAGCTCATGGCCCGCCTGCAGGCGCAGCCGACGATGCCGCTAGTGGGCGATCGCTACCAGCTCCCCCTGAGCTGGTTCACCACGTCTTCCAGTACGCTGCTGCTGTTCCTGCGCCACGCAAATCCGGCCTCCTTACTGTCAGCCGCCGCTACAGCAACCGAGCCTATTGCGTCTCTGCCAGACGCCTCTTACCCTGTCGCTGCCTCTGCTGGCGCCGCTCAACCTTTCCTCAACGTGGCGCACTGGCTACAAGATCAGCTCGACGATCTGGCCCAGCAGTTTGCCTGGACGCTGCTGCCGGAGCCAGTGCGAGCACTGCGATCGCCCACTGAAGAGTTTGAAACAATTCTCAGCGATCTAGAAACGAACGATATCGCTGTCCCCTCTAGGGCCAGAGCGGCCTTCACGGATCTACAGTTGGGGGGGCTGCTTCTCCGCCTCTATGCCCTGACGTGGACAATCTATGACGACCCCAGCCAGCCAGAGTGGTCGCTGATGCTCTTTCTCGGCTCTGCCTCTGAAGATCCCCTGCCTGTGGGCACCGTCCTGCAAGTCCGCGACCAGGAGACACTCCTGGCAGAGCAAACTCTATCCGATCAGGCTGCTAGCTTTTACCTCTATGCCCAGGTTTTCGGCCATTGGCACGAAACTTTTCAGGCCACTGTGGCTTTGCCGTCTGGCCCGCAGCTACACCTGCCGCCGTTTGGGTTGGCGCTTGAGGCTTAAAACAGCAGGGCGAGGGAGACAGGGAGAATGAGGAGGATGAGGGAGAAGTAAACATGGCTTATCATCTCACGGTGCGCAAAATTGAGCAGTCTTGCCTGTTTGACCTTGCCTGGGGCCGGGGGCAGCGGCTAACGGTGGTGCTGCCCTATCCGACTCAGCTCAGCTCTCTCTATCAGGCGTGGCAGCGGGCTTATTTGGGATATTACCGCCATGCTCTGCGCGGGCGTCCGGGGGCGGTGGGTAGGCTGACGGCTCCGGTCAACTGGCACAGCCAGCTCGGTCAGGCTGAGGCCAAGCTGCTTTCAGAGTTTCATCGCTGGCTGCGACAGGAGGACTTGTTTAGTCTCCGCAGCGCCTTGATACCAAGCGAAGCTGCTGCGCCAGCAGTTGATTTATTTCTGACCTGTGAGCCGATTGAGGTTGCTCGCCTGCCCTGGGAAACCTGGGAAATTGGCGCCGAGTTCGGGGCATCTACACCGCTGCGGATTACGCGATCGCCCGCAAATATCCGGGCAGAAACGCCACCGCGTCATTCGTTCCGGCGCGGCAAGGCTCGAATTTTAGTGATTTTAGGAGAGGACACGGGGATAGATCTAACGGGCGATCGCGCGGCCCTGAAATCGCTTCAGGCGATGGCTGAGGTGAGGTTTGCTGGCGGCGAGGCGGGTAAACCAGCGGGTGTCCTGAAAGAGCAGGTAGCAGCGGCGATCGCGGATGCGCAAGGCTGGGATCTGCTGTTTTTTGTGGGTCACAGCGATGAAGCCAAACAGGTGGGAGGCGAGATTCTGATTGCGCCTCAGGTGTCCCTATCGCTGAAGGAACTCACTCAATATCTAGAGACGGCCCGCGATCGCGGTTTGCAGTTTGCCCTGTTCAACTCCTGTAGCGGTCTGGATATTGCTGATTCTTTGGTCAATTTGGGTCTAAGTCAGGTTGCCATCATGCGGGAGCGGGTGCATAACCAAGTGGCGGTGGCGTTTTTGGTGCAGTTTTTGCAGGGGTTAGCCCAGCATTTTGATGCCCATGAGGCTCTGCTAAAAGCCTGTCGCTATCTCAAGTCGGAGAAGCACCTCACCTATCCCTCGGCCTATCTCATTCCGTCCCTGTTTCGCCACCCTGACTCCCAGCTCTTTCAAATCCCCCCCTCTGGCCTGAAACAGCGGTTAAAGCGCTGGCTGCCAACTCACAGAGAAGCGATCAGCGTTGGGGTTTTAGTTGCGGTCAGCTTACTTACCCCTGTACACGATTGGCTGTTAGATCAGCGAGTTTACGTCCAAGCCCTTTACCGAAATTTGACTGCTCAGGCAGAAGTTGCAACACCTACCAAGCTGGTACTGATCCAAATTGACGATATTTCTCTGCAAAAGGCTCGTATTAGTAACCCTCTGCCAATGCGGCGCGACTACCTAGCGCAACTAGTAACTCAGCTAACAGAGCTGAACGCTCAAGTAGTAGGCATTGACTACCTGCTGGATCGCCCGCAGGAATTACACGATAAACAGCTCAATCAGGCTTTACGTAACGCAATTAGGCAAGACTCAACCTGGTTTGTTTTAGGCGCGAAACGCAATCACCAAGGCCAATGGCTGACAGTTTGGCCAGAGGTAGCTGATATGCGTTGGAGTTTGCAAGGCAACATCTGGTTGCCCTATTGGCACGTATTACCCATTTGGCGCAGAGATAATCAACCGCTGCCTTTCAGTCATCTACTAGCCACAGCGTATCAGCTAAATCGCCAACTACAGCGCGGATTTCCGACTCCGCAGCCTGATTTAGTTAGCCAGCAGCAATTGCAAAGTCAGGTTGGAGACTACCTGCGAGCCAACCTACCAGGGTTCCATTCGGAGCGTATTTGGCTACATCCACTCACTGCATTCTCTTATCGCTTGGGACTGCGATGGCTGCAACCGCTTTTAGATTTTTCCATTCCACCCGAACAAATATATTTGACAGTTCCTGCTTGGCAGCTTTTGGAGTCTCCTCAGTCGGTGTTAAGAATGTTGGGCTTAGCCTCACTAGAAAACACCGTGGTGATGGTTATTGCAGGTGGGTATGACGAGGCTGGCGTCACCCTTGCTGGCGAAGACAATGTTGAAACACCTAGAGCGATCGCCTTTTGGCGCAATCAGTCAGAGGAATACAGTCGTGGCTTTACGGGCGGAGAAGCTCATGCTTATATGACTCATCATTTTTTGACTCATCATCTAGTGACGCCTATTCCTAATGCTGGATTGATATTGCTAGCGGCGGTCATTGGTAAAGCCACTGTGCTGGTGATATTACCGCGCTGTCATCGATCCTGGTTGTGGAGCGGCTTGGCTTTGACCGCGATCGCCTATGGCTGGTTAAGCCTACAGCTCTATATCTCAGGACTTGTCGTGGTGCCGTGGCTGCTGCCAACGCTAACAGTTTTTACATATATCTCTTTTGCGAAACTGGAGAACTCTCATGGTTAAAGTATCCTCTTTGTGGCTCATCTTGTTTTGGTTCCTGTCAAACATCAGTTTCAGCACTCATGCAGCTAGTGTTCAAGTCATAGAAGCTGAACCTGAAGTTGAATGGCGAGGTATCTTAGACATTTTCCGAAGAAATCCTCCACAAGATTCTGGTCGAGGTGGACCTGGTGGACCTCGACCTGCTAATTCGTGTCTTGTGACGCTTCAAGCTCGCGAACATACCATTGTTTGGAATTTGCATCCGTTGCTTTTATGGTCTAGTCAAGCTAAGGTCGCAGGTGTCCGCTCAGTGACTGAATCAACTGTTCTCTGGCGTGAGCCTGCAGAAATCGTAGAACCAGGATTATTTCAGGTAAGCTACACTGGCGAGGCATTACAACCTGGTGAGGCTTACAACTGGCTGTTCTACTTTCAATCAGGTTCAGAAGAACCAATGTTTTGGCGAACTTTTCAAGTGCTGGGCGGAGAAGAACGCGATCGCATTAGTGCAGAATTAGATACGCTCACCGCCATTCTGAAAATTCAGGATGCCGATGCCGAAGCGATCGCTCTAGAGCGTACCCGTTATTTCCTAGCTGAAGATTTGCTAGCCGATGCGCTGCAGGAAATCTTTTCGGTCGAAAATCCGTCAGCAGTTCTGATCGAAACGCGAGAAGCCTTAGTCGCTGAAATTTGCCAGTCTCAAACCGCCGCTGCGGCTCAGGCACCCGGAGATGCCAGCGAAAACTGATCGAATTTCACCGCGTCTGAGTCTGGTTCGCGGGTATCAAAATAGTAGCTAGTCACCGTCCCCTCAGCCGTGTCTAGAATGCTAAAGGCCGTGATGTCATTGCTGGCGATGTAGGGCAGAGGGGTACCATCCTCACGGGTCAGCGGGGCAACAGAGGGCAAAATCGGTTCTAGGCCATAGGGATCGCCCAAGGGTACATAATTATCTGCCTGAAAGTCTCCCAAGTCAGACTCTTGGCGTTGAGGCACCTCTCTCGGATTGTCCCCCCAGTGAGCGTTATAGGTATTGCCCACGTTGGCGCTTTCTAGAAAATGCGTTCCCTGAGGACTAACAAAGCGATTCCACACGTGATCGTGACCATAGAAAACGAGCTGTACCCCTGCCTGCTCCAGCAGCGGCAGCAGATCGCGGATGATATAGTCCTGGTCTTTGGGATACTCGTAGCGGATGGCCTTGAGGCTGCCGTCAGCAGCGGTGTCGTATACAGGCACCGGCTCGGTAAAGGGCGGCACAATGTTGCCGCCTAAGCTGTGGGGCGGGTGGTGCAGCATGACCACTTTGTACTGCGCCTGCTGAAAGGCGGGGCTAGCTAGCTCTTGAGCCAGCCACTGATACTGGGGACTGCCCTGATTGATGCCCATAAAAATGTGCTGTCCGTGGCCCCACTGATTCGGCGTGGAGAGGTCAGCGGCGCTTTCGCGGTAGCGTCCGCGGGTTTTGGGGCCTAGGCCGGGCGATCGCCAAATATTGGTGACAAACAGGGTGACTAAGCGAACATTGCCAAAGGTAGTGGCATAGTAGCGGCTGGTCGTTTCAGCTTCTCCAGGAATAGGGCTTTGAGGCAGTGTAAAGAGGGCTTCGTAGGTATCGGTGTTGAAGGAGTTGTTCTTCAGCCAGCGGGCCTTTACCTGAGGATCGGCAGCAGGATTAAACACCTGGGCGTGCTGATTGTAAAGCTGATTGGCAACTGACCAAGGCACCGGGTCATTAAACTGACTGTCCAAGCTGTCAAAGCTGGAGTAGCGGCCCATTACCTCATGGTTGCCCGCCGTGGGAAACAGGGGCGCGTGCTGAATAATTTCGCCGCCCTGATAAACCGTCGTGGTACCGTTTCGCTCTAGGGCATAGCTGGCTCGTCCCTGCAGGCTAGGAAAAAAAGCGTTGCCCCGCGCATCATCAAACCACTCCGAAGCGCGATCGGGTACGTTAACCAGATCTCCTGCGTGAAACACTGCATCCACCGGCCCCACTGTTTCGACCACCTTTTGCAGGTTGGCAGGCGTCATGGGCATGAGCTGATGGTCTGAAGTGAGCAAAATCTGCAGCGGCTGATCAGAGGGGGGCGTAGCCGCTAGGGAAAACAGGCGGCTTTTATGAAGCTCTCCGCCGGCTTCGGCGCTCAAGACCTGATAGGGTACCCGATTTCCCGGATTCAGTCCTGGAATTTCCGCTTCATGCCGCCAAATCGATCGGCCAACGGGCTGGTCAAGTTCGTCTGCGGCGGTATCAGCTAGCTGAGAGTCGGCGTCTTCTCGCAGGCGCTCTAGCTGAGTGGTGTTGGCCGGGACGGTGTTGGCCAAATCGTCGGTTGCTAAACCATCAAGCTCAGCAAAGGTGACGGACTGAGCCGTATCCCCGTAGGCCACAATATGGTTCATCCCCTCAAACTCGGTGAACCAGACGACCCGCACTGAGGAGGCAGTTGGATATTGCAAAAACGGATCGCTCAGCAAGGGAGTACCTCCGGAAATAGGTCTTTGCCGCTGCAATAAATTTGAGATTCCCGAATCTAATGTAATAAACAAACCCGTGGCTAAGATCAGCAAAATGCCCGCCACAATTAAAGTTGTGTCTTCTCGCTTACTCATTGCCGCAGCCAGCCGCTAAAGTGTCTATTGCCTAAGCTACCCCTAAACCGGGCCATCTAAAATTGACTTTAGGAAAACTCAGACCCATTCTTTTCTTGTATTTCTAACCCTTGCTTTGGCAAAACAGCGTCGCTGGCAGTCTCTATCTTTGTTTCTGCGCCCCATGTTATTGCTTTCGCTGGGGCTGCATGGCCTGCTGCTAGCGCTGCCTATGCCGGCTGAAAAAGCTGAGATTCCAGTTCCTGAACCCGATCCAGAAACCATCAGCGTGACCCGGCTGCCTGCGGCCAGTTCCCTTGCAGACTCCCCTGCGCCCTCTCCCCAGCCGGCGCCGCCACCGCCGCCCGCGGCCAAACCGGCTCCACCGCCGCCACCTGCTGCCACTGCGCCAAAACCAACTGAGCCCCCGGTTCCCCCTCGAGTAGAACCTGAAGTCCCCGAAGTTACCCAAGAGACGACGGACAACACTGACGCCACCACTGACACATCCAACCCTGACGATAGCGCCGCAACGACGGCAGACTTGTCTCTAGAAGACAAGCTTCAGGACGCAGATTTCTACAACTACAGCGAGGCGGTAACAACAGATTCAGAAGCAGTCAATGTCCTGTCAATTTGGATAGAAGATCTCATCAGTCGGTATAGTGCTATTCAACCCTGGCCCGATCGCCTCTCTGAACCGCTGATCTTTCCCTACGCGCTAGAAACTTGCCTGACCCCAGAACCTGTCCTGGCTTCAGTTGGCGTCGTGATTAAGCCGACTGGGGAACTGGCAGAGGAACCGACTCTGCTCAAAAGTACGGGCTATGACATTCTCAATCAAAAAGCTTTAGCAGAAGCCAAAGAGCGATCGTTTCCAACCGGAGACGCAGTCAAAGCCTATTCTCTAGAAGTCCAGGTGCAGTACGACGCGGCAGCCTGCACCCCACCCGCCGAATAAGAGAGCAAACACGCTCTTGAGCGCTGGATGGCTCGATAGAATACAGGCATTCCCTTTGCTGTGAAGTCCCTATGGTGCGCGATCGCAAATTGCCTAAGCGTCAGGCGTCTTATCTCAAATGGGCCACGCTGATTGTGGCAACGCTGCTAGTCTTCGATATCGCCACCTTTTTCGGGGCTGAGGGGCTGTGGTTTCAAGAAGTTGACTATCTCTCTGTGTTTTGGCTGCGGCTGAGAACTCAGGTTAGTCTGGGACTCTTCTTTTTCCTCAGCAGCCTGGGCATATTGGGCGGCAACCTGTGGCTGACTCAGCGTTGGGCCTATGTCAAAGTTGAAGGCGATCGCCGCTCCCGTCAGGGAATTGGGCTGCGCTGGCTGCTGCTGATTACTTTTGGACTGGGCTTGCTGATGGCAGTGCAGCTTCTCTACCATGCTCAGGTTGTGACGAGCTACTGGCAGCCGAGCAACACGGTCTATAACCGCAGCCTGCCTGTCCCCCTGTGGATTAAACCGGAAGCAGTGCAGACCCTCGGAAATCAGCTAATAGCCGCACCTTGGCAGGCAATCCTGATCGCTCTGGTGGCGGTGGGCTTTGTGATTTTGCCGCAGGTTCTAAGCGCGATCGCCGCCGTTTTGATGAGCCTAGGGTTTGCTTTGGTCTTATCAGGCCAGTGGCTGAAGGTGCTGCCTGCCCTGCAGCCGACAGCCTTTGGACAAAGCGAGCCGCTGTTTGGCCGCGATATTGGCTTTTATATTTTTCGCCTGCCTGTAGCCGAGCTGCTAGAGTTTTGGCTGGCTGGCGTTTTGTTTTTTGCTTTAATTTCAGTCACGCTGATCTATCTGCTCTCCGGTGAAAGTCTCAGCCAAGGGCGATTTTATCGGTTTTTACCCGTCCAGCAGCGCCATCTCTACGGCCTAGCCGGGAGTCTCCTTTTAGCCACCAGCTTTGGGCACTGGCTCAGCCGCTATCAGCTCCTCTACTCAGATCAGGGCATCATTTACGGGGCTGGCTACACCGATGTTCACGTCAACCTGCCCGTCAACACCGGCCTGAGTCTCGTCGCCTTTTGTCTGGCCTGGGTGATGCTGTGGCGCACAGCGTTCTGGTCGGTGCGGGCCAATAGCTTAGTGAAGTGGCTGGGGGATTTAGGACACCGCTCTCAGGCAACCTTACCCAAGCTCTCCAAGCGTCCGCCTACGCTGCGGCTGCTGTTTTGGGGACTGGGCTTCTACGGGCTGCTGGTGGTGCTGGGAGGCATGGTGGCGCCAATGGTGGTGCAGCGCTTGGTGGTGCAGCCCAACGAGCTGGTGCGGGAGCGGCCTTACATTGAGCGATCGATCGCGCTAACCCGCTCAGCTTTTGACTTAGACACTATCCAGGTAGAGCCGTTTAATCCCGACTATGCTCTGACGCTAGCCGACCTGCAGCAAAATAGTCAGACCATCAATAATATTCGCGTTTGGGACACTCGCCCGCTGCTGGAAACCAACCGCCAACTGCAGCAGATTCGTCTCTACTACGAGTTTTTAGATGCCGATGTCGATCGCTATGCCCTGATTCAAGACGACGGCACTACCGATCTGCGTCAGGTGCTGATTTCGGCCAGGGAACTCAACTATGAGCAGGTTCCCGCTGAAGCCCAAACCTGGGTCAACCAGCATTTGATCTACACCCACGGCTACGGCTTCACCATGAGTCCGGTCAATACCGCCGCCCCCAGCGGCCTGCCCGACTACTTCATCAAAGACATTGCCCATGTGCCCAGCAGCGAAGTCATCCGCCGCAGCATTCCGGTAGGGGAACCGCGCCTGTATTTTGGCGAACTGACTGACAACTACGTTATGACCCGCACCCGCGTGGAGGAGCTGGACTATCCCAGCGGCAGCGACAATGTTTATAACACCTATGACGGTCGGGCCGGGATCAATTTAGGCGATCGCTGGCGACGCCTCCTGTTTGCCAAGCATCTCAGCGATTGGCAAATGCTGTTTACGGCTAACTTCACCCCAGAAACACAGCTGCTCTTTCGCCGCAACATCAATGAGCGCGTCAGGACCATTGCGCCCTTCTTGCGCTATGACACCGACCCCTATCTGGTAATTGCTGACGTGGAGCAGACGGACTTGGAAAAAGTGCCCCAGGCTGACAATGTCTCCAGCGATCCCAACTATCTCTACTGGGTGATTGATGCCTACACCACCAGCGATCGCTATCCCTACTCTGACCCCGGCAGCTACGACTTTGACTATATCCGCAACTCAGTCAAAGTCGTCATCGATGCCTATCACGGCTCGGTCAATTTCTATGTAGCCGATGCCCGCGATCCGATTATTCAAACCTGGAACAAAATTTTCCCCGATATGTTTCAGGCTTTAGACGATATGCCCCCTGCCCTACGGCAGCATATTCGCTATCCCCAAGATTTTTACCAGGTGCAGTCGGATCAGCTCATGACCTACCACATGACCGATCCGCAGGTGTTCTACAACCGTGAAGATCAGTGGCGTGCTCCCAACGAAATCTACGCCAACGAACCACAAACCGTAGATCCTTACTATCTGATTATGCGGCTACCGGCTCAGGAGACGGTAGAGTTCATTCTGCTGCGCCCCTTTACCCCGGCCCAACGCAACAACCTAGTGGCCTGGCTAGCGGCGAGCTCAGACGGCGATCGCTACGGGCGCATGCTGCTCTACCGCTTCCCCAAACAGGAGCTGGTCTTTGGGCCTGAGCAGATTGAGGCCCGCATTAACCAAGACCCAGAAATCTCCCAGCGCATCTCCCTCTGGAATACCCAGGGGTCGCGGGCCAATCAGGGGAATCTGCTGGTGATTCCCATTGAGCAGTCGCTGCTGTATGTCGAGCCACTGTACCTGGAGGCAGAACAGAACCGCCTGCCAACCCTAGCCCGCGTCATTGTGGTCTATCAGAACCGGATTGCGATGGCCGAAACTTTAGAAGAATCGTTGGGCGCGGTGTTTGGAGCCAATGCCGGACAGCCCAGCGCTCCGCCAATTTTACGCGAACTGGGAGAAAGCCCGGCCCTCGATGAGCTAGCGCCGCTGGAGCCAACTGTGCCCGGTGAGTCTGATAGTCCTGATACTGAATCGGTGCCGCTTGATGCGGCCAGCTAGAAATGTGGCCAAAAAAAATCCCCAGCCAGTGCCGGGGATTCATCTCAGGGTGCATCTACCACTTCTTTATTGCGCCCAATAGGTACCGAATCCGGAAGAAATCTCGGTTTTTTCTGGGAACATGCTGTTTGCCCAGTCGACTTCTAAACAAGCTAACGTAGTAACGGCGCTACAGAATGGGTGTCAGTCATGGATATGTGGGATAGACAAAAAAGCTTGCAACGACGGAATAACAAGGCATTTGGCAGACGGCTATGGGGGGCGATCGCCGCTGGCCTACTGGTGACAAGCTGTAGCACCCAGACAGCGACAGAATCAACCCCCACCGCTTCCACCCCGGCAGTACCGGTGAGCGATACTGCCAATAGCAAGACGCTGCGGCTGCTGTATACCCGCATTCCCGCCTCGCTGAATCCTCATTTGGCGACAGGGTTTCAGGACTTTGAGGTAGCGCGAATTGTCTACGAGCCGCTGGCCAGCTATGACGCAGCCGGACAGCTCACACCGATTTTGGCGGCTGAAGTACCTAGCCTGGAAAACGGCGGCGTGGCTGAAGATGGCCGCTCCGTCACCTGGAAGCTGCGGCAGGATGTCAACTGGGCGGACGGCGAACCGCTGACGGCAGCAGACGTGGCGTTTACCTATGAGCTGATTAAAAATCCAGAAGTGGCGGCGGCCACGGCCCAGTACTATGAAGGGGTGGAGGCGGTAGAAGCGATCGACGATCACACCGTCAAAATTACCTTTGCTCAGCCTACCCCTGCCTGGTCAATTCCGTTTACCGGGCAGAACGGCGTGATTTTGCCCCAGCACGTCTTTGCGGACTATAACGGTTTGAATGCCAGGGAAGCGCCCGCCAACTTTGAGCCTGTGGGCACTGGCCCCTACCAGGTTGAATCTTTTGAAGCGGGGCATTTGGTCTTCAAGCGCAATCCTCAGTATTGGGGAGAGCAGCCCTACTTTGAGACGGTGGATATTTTTGGCGGCATCGCTCCCTATGCGGCGGCGCGGGCGGTATTGAAAACAGGGGAGGCCGACTTTGCCCATAATCTGCAGGTGGAAGCGGAGACCCTGACGGAGCTAGAAGCTGAGGGCAGCGGTGAGGTGCTGACCACCTTTGGCTCCTCGGTGGAGCGCATCATGCTCAACCTGACTGACCCCAACCAGGAAACCAGCAGCGGCGAGCGATCGAGCGTTGAGAATCCCCACCCTTTCCTTAGCGATCGCCAGGTGAGACAGGCGATCAACTATGCCATCGATCGCCAGATGATTGCCGAGGAACTCTACGGCAAAACCGGACAGCCGACCACACAGCTACTCGTAGCCCCCGATCCCTACGTGTCTGAGCAAATTAACGCCACCTACAATCTCAACCGGGCGGCGGCCCTGCTTGAAGAGGCGGGCTGGACAGACACCAACGACAACGGCACCCGCGACAAAGACGGGGTTGAAATGAACGTGGTGTTTCAAACATCGGTGAATCCAGTCCGCCAGAAAACTCAGGCGATTGTCAAAGCCAACCTAGAAGCCATTGGCATCGGCGTCGATATCAAGCGAGTCCGGGTGGACGACTTCTTCTCTGCCGATCCGGCCCAGACCGACAGCATTAACCATTTCTACGCTGATTTGCAAGCCTACAACATCGGCAACGATAGCCCCGATCCGGGAATTTACATGGGCTGGTGGACTTGCGACGCGATCGCCACCCAGGAAAATAACTGGCAGGAACCTAACAACGCCCGCTACTGCAACCCCGAATATGACGCCCTCTGGGAAGCGGCCAGCCAGGAACTCGATCCGCAGAAGCGGGCAGACCTATTTCGGCAAATGGATGAGCTACTGGCTCAGGACGTAGCCGTGATTCCGGTGGTGCGGCGGGCGATCGCCAATGGTGTCAGCCAGACCCTCACCGGACTTAGCCCTACCCCTTGGGACACCAGCACCTGGGATATTGCCCGCTGGCGACGCTCGCAGCCGCCAGCCACACCGGCAGAAACCGAAACCTCCGAGACTCAATCAGAATCCTGATGCAGAGCCGTTTGTAAAGCGCCTACAGCCGACTCAATCGCGCCGCTGGAAAGCTTTGGGTGGGGGTATGTATCGGCAATGACGAAGGTAATCAGGATGGCCCAGAGAAGGCGACTTAGGCGAATAGGAGTCCGAGTGAGTGTCATAATCACACCGTTGAAACGCTGTTAGGCTTTAAGCCTCTGCCGAGTTGTACTGCTGGCGGCCAGAGAGGTATGCAATTGTCTACAGCGGATCTGCGGAAGTTTTCGGACATAGAAAAAAGCGATCGCCTGTAAAAAGCGATCGCTCAGCTTGTCTAATTGAGGTGTCATGCTCCTAATTTCTGGCTAATCCACCACCTCGATCACAGGCTTTTCAAACTGACTGCTCGTCTGGTTGGAGACTCGCTGGTTACGCTGATTGAGAAACTCCATCGCTATCTGAGACACCTCAGACACCAGCAGCGTAATCAAAATGCCGTCGTCGATCCAGCCAATCACCGGAATGAAGTCGGGTGAGATATCAATGGGGCTGATCAGATAGAGCAGCGTGCCGAAGACAATCAGCCAGCGATAGCGGGTATTGCGCAGGGTGTTGCGATACCACTTATAAAAAGCCTCAACCAAATTTTGCATCAGGGGTACCTGTGTTTCATATTTCTTTCATTTTTATTATGGGGGTTATTCTTTTAAACAACGAGTGTAGAAACCCCGCGCCTAGGGGACGGTTGCTCCCACCTGGCATCGGCCCCACAGATTTGGGGCTTGGTAGCCTTAATTACTGCCGGGGCGAGGGCGGCGGGGCTTATGATAAACCGGAGTAGGGACCATCCTTCAGCAGAGGCAAGGGAGCTGATATGCAAAGCTTTGACTGGAAGAAGCTGCAAAACGGATCTGATATTCGCGGCGTGGCGCTGGAGGGCGTAGCGGACGAAGCGGTTAACCTCACCCCCGCGATCGCCCAGCAGCTCGGTCAGGCTTTTGTCGCCTGGTTATCGTCAAAGCTGGACAAAGCGGCTTCAGAGCTGACCATCTCGGTGGGGCGAGACAGTCGCCTGTCGGGGCCAGCCCTGATGCAGGCGGTGATGGACGGCATGGCGATCGCGGGGAGTCAGGTCTATGACTTTGGCCTGGCCTCGACGCCCGCCATGTTCATGAGCACCGTCACCTCCGGCTTTGACTGCGACGGGGCGATTATGCTCACCGCTAGCCACCTGCCATTCAACCGCAACGGACTGAAGTTTTTCACCGCTCAGGGAGGCTTAGGCAAGCCCGACATCAGCGAGATCTTGGCGCTGGCGGAGCAGGGCGAGCCGGTCACAGCCTCGGCCAAAGGCCCCATCGAGCCGCGTGACTTTATCTCCGTCTATGCCGATCAGCTCGTTACTAAAATTCGCCAAACGGTGAACCATCCCGACAATTTTGAGCAGCCGCTACAGGGACTCAAAATTGTCCTAGACGCGGGCAACGGCGCGGGCGGCTTCTATGCCAGCCAGGTTTTAGTACCGTTGGGAGCCGATACCACCGGCAGCCAGTTTTTAGAGCCGGATGGCACCTTCCCCAACCACGTCCCCAATCCCGAAGACAAGGCGGCTATGGCGGCCATCTGTCAGGCCGTGACAGATAATCAGGCGGATTTCGGCATTATTTTTGACACCGATGTCGATCGCGGCGCGGCTGTAGACGCCTCAGGCCGAGAACTCAATCGCAACCGCCTGATTGCCCTAATTTCAGCCGTAGTTTTGCAGGAGCATCCCGGCTCTACCATCGTCACCGATTCGATTACCGCTGACGGCCTCACCCAGTTTATCGAGGCTGAGCTAGGGGGCGTCCATCACCGCTTCAAGCGGGGCTATAAAAACGTGATCAACGAGTCAGTGCGGCTGAACCAGACGGGGCAGGAATCCTGGCTGGCGATCGAAACTTCGGGTCACGGGGCGATGAAGGAGAACTATTTTCTCGATGACGGCGCTTATTTGGTGAGCAAGCTGCTGGCAGAACTGGCGAAGGCGCAGCTAGCGGGCAAGTCGCTGACTGACCTGATTGCCAAGCTGCAGGAGCCTGCCGAAAGCGAAGAATTTCGGCTGAAGATGGCGGCTGAGGACTTCAAAACTTACGGTCAGCAAGTGATTGAGCAGCTAGAAGCCTATGCGGCTAAGCAACCTGACTGGCAAGTGGTGCCCAACAATTACGAAGGCATTCGCATTTCCTGTCAGTCTGCGGCTGAGGACGGCTGGTTTCTGCTGCGGCTTTCCCTCCACGACCCGGTATTGCCGCTGAATGTGGAATCTAATGTCGAAGAAGGCGTGGCTTTGATAGCAGCGCGGCTTTTAGATTTCTTTCAAAAATTTGAGCTGCTGGATTTAAGCCAGCTCCGCCAGTTTTTGTCTTAGTTTTTGGCTAACGGACTATGCAAATTTGGGTTGATGCCGATGCCTGCCCCAATGTGATTAAGGAGATTCTGTTTCGGGCGGCTAAGCGGGTACAGGTGTTGACAACGCTGGTGGCCAATCAGCCCCTACAGGTGCCCGCTTCGGCCTATATCGAGACGGTGCTGGTTCGTGCTGGCTTTAACCGGGCCGATAGCTACATTGTGGCCCAGCTTGAGCCGGGAGACTTGGTGATTACGGCTGATATTCCGCTGGCGGCAGAGGCGATCGCTCAGGGAGCCTATGCCCTCAGTCCACGCGGCGTCCTCTTCGATCAGGGAAATATCCGCGAGCGGCTGTCGCTGCGCAACTTCATGGAGGATCTGCGCAGCAGCGGCGTGGAAACGGGCGGGCCGCCAGCCTTCAGCCAGCGCGATCGCGAAGCCTTTGCCAACCAGCTCGATCGCTTTTTGGTCAAACACCGACCCACTTCCGAACCGGGCGGCTAGAAATTGATGCCAAAGCTGCCGGAATTGCCAACAAGGCCAGTGTAGCTAGGTGGGTAATTATGCGGCGCGATCGCCAATCGTCTCAGGTTTATTCGCCCCAGAGGAGAGGCCCCCAGCAGCAAACGTATCCGTTTTCGCAACCCAAACTTTTGCTGTCTGAGCTGCCCGCAAAATTAAACTATTCGCTCTCATCCCCCCGCACCAGTGCTCAGCACTGGTCTCTTTTTGTGAGGCTCTGCCTCGGAGTCACTATGCGTATCAATCAAATTTCTTGGCTTGGCTTGATTGGTTTGGGTCTGTCCGTCGCTGCCCTCTCGCCTGCGGCGATCGCCCAAACATCCCCTCACACCGAGCAAAGTCCGTCTGTACCCGCTAGGCTAGAACCGATTGGCGAGTTTGGCGGCAGCTACGACCAGCTTCAGAGCTACCTGACGATTCAAGATTGGCAGGGCGCGGACGCTGAAACCCGCCGAATTCTGCAGCAGTGGGTTCACGCCGACGGCGACTTATACGGCGCGCCCCAGTCCAGCGCCATTCCCGCTGAGGTGATTCGCCAGCTAGATCAGCTCTGGTCAGAGGCCAGCGGCGGTCGCTTTGGCTTCAGCGCGCAGCAGCGCCTTTGGCAGGAGATTGCCGCGCAGCAGATGGGCAACCCAAATGGGGCGGTCAAAACCTTTGGCGATCGCGTCGGCTGGACCCGCACTACAGGCAGCGACTATGGCTTTATTGCCCCGGACTGGTTAGTCGAGCCAGAGCTGACCTTTAGCCTACAGGCCCCAGTCGGCCACCTACCCTGGACAGGCATCGACTGGCAAACGGTATCTGATATTGCCAGCGGTCACGGTTCGGGCTGCGGCAGCTGCACCATTGATGCCATGTACCTGCAGGGGGAGCGCTTCAACCGCTACCTGCCCGGCCTGTACCATCAGGTTAAGCTGGCCCTGACCGTGGCAGCACCCATCAGCTACAGCGACTGGCAAACGCCCCAGCTCCACCAGGAAATTGATCTCACCACCCTATATCCCGGCACCGTCTGCCCGGTCCATACCCAGGCGCAGGCCGTCAGCCCTGACAGCCAGCTCCTAGCCATTAGCAGCTACAGCTATGAGCGCTCCTGCAGCTTGGAAAACAACAGTACGCTGACGCTGTGGAACCTGGCTACGGGTGAGATGATTGCTCGCCTGGTAGCAGGTCAGGCAACTGAAGCTTTTTCCTACACGGGAACGCCCCAGGAGCCATCGACTGAGCCAGTCAATATGGTGGGAGACGTGGCTAACGCGATCGCCTTCACGCCCGATGCCCGGCTGGTGGCAGCGGGCCTGTCTGACGGGACGGTGAAGCTGTGGAATGCCCAAACGGGCGCTGCGCTGCGCACCTTATCGGGTCATCAGTACGCGGTGCACGCGATCGCTATCAGCCCAGACGGTCGCACCCTGGCCAGCGCCAGCTCCGACCAAACCATCCGGCTGTGGAACCTGCAGACCGGCCAGCTCTTGCACAGCCTCAGCCTAGAGCCGTCTCAGGCCATTCCCCAAAGGCTGCAGTTTAGCCCCGATAGCCGCCGTTTAGTCAGCGTCACCTGGGCCAACAAAGTGCAGCTCTGGAGTCCGGCCACCGGGCAGCTTATTCGCACATTCATGGACGCTGGCAGCCCGGTCGCTCAGCCCATGCCGGTAGCGTTTAGCCCCAACGGCCTGATTCTAGCCACTAGCGATGCCGATAACAGCGTCAAGCTCTGGAATGCGGTCAACGGGGCACGAATGCTGACCCTGCGGGGCCATCAGGCCCCCGTGCGATCGCTGGCGTTTTTGCCGGACGGGCAGACGCTGGCTAGCAATAGCGCAGACAATACGGTACGCCTGTGGAATCTGCAGTCGCCTCAGCTCACCCGCGTTTTTGAGACGGTCAACTTTGTGGCTCAGCCCCAAGCCAGTTCGCTCAGCCTAGGAGAGCTGGCGGTGAGTCCAGACGGGCGATCGCTGGCAACCAGCGCCATTCTGCCCCCGACCGGGCAGGAGGCTCCCACCGCAGGGCTGAAGCTGTGGGATATCTCCAGCGGTGAAGTGGTGACGGCTGTTCCAGGCGTATCTAGCTTCAGCTTCACGCCCGACAACCAGTTTCTGGTGACCTACGGGCCAACGCTGCGGATCTGGCAGCCTGAGCAGCTTTAGACGTGGTGGGCTGAGCCGCTCTGCGCGGCGCCAACTATACTGGCAGGACTTTCCCCCGCAGTCCTGCCGGGGCTGCGAGGTGATAGCGGCCCAGCAGCGTCGGCAAAATGTCATAAATCTGCGCCTCTGAGAGTACCTGACCGTCCTGGGGCTGCTGCGGATCGTGGAAAATCATCAGGCCGTACTGGGCGTGATTGGCATCGTCCGGGCCAGTGTCGTTGTCAGTGGTGTAGAAAGCGCCGCTGCCCACGCTGCCCACTGAGCGCCAAGCCAGCCTGTCAAAGTAGGCAATTAGATCCGGGGCCAGGCCGCGCACTTTTTGATAAATCTGCTGCGGTCGAAAGATCTCAATGTTCAAAGATTCTCCTGCCGGGCCAGGCAGGACAGAGAGCTTTTCGATAATTTCATGGCGGGTGCTTTCATACTCGGCCATCGGCACGGTGCCCTGCGGCTCCCGCCCCTTGACGTTGAGAAAAATCCGTCCGTAATAGCCACCTGCGCCCCAAGCCTTCGTCTGGCTCCAGTCCACTTCAACTTGATCTAAGGGCTGAAGCGCTGTTGGCGTTTCTTTTAGCACTAGATAGCCCTCGGCAATCAGCCACTCATTCAGGCAAATTCCTCCCATCAGCGGCTGGGCTCCGTGGTCAGAGACGACCAGAACAGCCGTCTCTGGGCCGCACTGGGCCAAAAGCTGCCCCACCTGCTGATCCACATGGCAGTAGTAGTCGTGAATGGCGTTGGCAAAGGGGGAACCTGGCTCGTGCTGGGGATGGTTGGCGTCCATCGGCTTCCAGAAAGAGTGATGAATGCGATCGACGCCCATGTCTACCAGCATCAAAAAGTCGGGGTTGTCTTGGGCAATCAGCTTTTGGGCTAACAGAAATCGCTGGTCGCAGAGGGTGTAGATATTGTCGAGAATGCGCTGTTTGTCTTCGGAGCGGAAGTGGGGTACATCTAGCAGAAAGTCGGGCATCCAGTCGAGGATTTGTCCGGCTAGCTCCGGCGGATGGGTAAAAGTGGCTTCGGTGTTGGGAGTCAAAAAGCACGACACCAGTGAACCGTTGACCGGATAGGGGGGAGAGGTCCCCGGAACCCCCAGCACCGCCACCTTCCAACCCGCTTCGCCCAAAATGTCCCACAGGCGCGGCACCCGCACTGCCCGACCATCCGAGATTGCCATTGAGTCATAGCCCCGGTTCTGACGGTTGCGAAAGCCGTAAATTCCCAGCTCACCCGGATCTCGGCCGCCGGTCATGCAGCTCCAAGCGGGTACGGTAATGGCGGGAATGCTGCTCTCTAACTGCCCGTAGCTGCCCTGGGCCATCAGCCGCGACAGGTTGGGCAGGTCTGACCGCCAGCGGTCAAACACCAGGGACGGTTCCATGCAGTCGAGGCCAATAATGATCAGGCGAGGGGACATAAGTTAAGTCTGATTATCTATGAGACGCATTTCGACTCCGCTCAATGCTCGATCCGTTATTAGGCAGAGGGTTGAGCGAAGTCGTTCACGAAGTGTCTCCCGAAGGGAGAAAACCCAGCAACCTCAGCGGTTTAGCAATACCCACCTGTGTCCTGACAAAGAGGGCGATCGCTATATTGTTTCATCATGACGCATCCTCGCAGCTTGGCGACTGAGGCTTTATGTTTTAGAAAAAACGAGCCACGGCGCAGCTAAACCCAGGCAGCAGTGAGGTGTTAAGTCAATCAGTCTAATTGTTTAGACGCATTTCGATTCCGCTCAATGCTCGATCCGTTATTAGGCAGAGGGTTGAGCGAAGTCAAGACCCAGCAAACCAAATTGGACCTGATTTGATCCTCCTACTTATTTCTCGCTCCCTGGTCGAGTGAAAGAGCGAGAATTCTTGGGCGGCCTGCTTCAAGCCACGGCGGGCTTAGCAGAGGGAGCAGCGCTTGGTCAGAATTACCATCACTTCGTTAGGCCGATCGGTGGGCATGGGCTGGCTCCAGGCCGTGGCTTCGGCGTAGCCCAGTACGTGCAGCCGGTGGATTTCTAGCCGTACGCAGGGCAGGGAGCCAAACATCATCAGCCGTACGTGATCGCCGCTGCTGGCTTGGTCGCGGGTGGGAACGGCGATCGCGGGGGAAGGGCGATCGCTGCCATGATTTTCTTGAAACATGAGTGTACTCCTTGAGTGAATTTGAGCCTGGGAGGGGAAGGCGGAAGTAAAGGGTGAAGGATGAAGGCAGAACGATGAAGTGAAAGGCTTTTAACTTCTATCACCTCACTCTGTAATTTCTGCCTTTTTCCTTCTGCCCTCTACCTTTTTCCTTCTGCCTTTCCCTAATCCCCAGAACCAAAAACATAGCCACCCCGACAACTTGCAACGCAAATCGAGGTGGCTGGTGGTACACTGCACCACTAGCCGCCAGACTGCTCCTTCAGTTTGGGGGTTAGCTCTCTAGACGGTGTTTCCAGCACCTCTAGGGAGCGCTAAGTTTTTGAGTCTGTGTGAATAAGCTGTAACGTTTGGACTGCCACAGCTTAATGGGTGAGTGTACGACATTGGGCGATCGGCGTCAACAGTGGCATGAAGCTATGCATCTAAAGGACTTCTCGACCGCGTCCCCCTCGGTTGAGTACGCGAGTATAAAAGCCTGGTTTTGAGTAGAGGCTGCAACCTGCTCTTGCACCGCTAGATGGGTGAGAAAGGCTTCTATTTACAGGAACATCCATCTCTTGGGGATGACGCTTGTCATGAAACAAGATGTAGCAGCGAATCTATTGCACATAGGTTTGTTCCGTGCGGTAGGAATAATGCTTCAAACGAATAGCCTTTTTAACCTAGTCGAGTAGCTTCTTAGGACGAGGTTCTCCTTGCATGAGTAGACTGCCTGAAAAGAGCTGATGAATAAACTCTAAGCAAATTTAACCTGAAACTAAAGGAATGATTATACTGAATCATTCCACCTATCTACCCGTATGGGAATTTTAGGTAGACATAATTCCACCTATTTACCCGTATGGGGATCTTAGGTGGAAACTTTCCCTCTAATAATAGTTAGAGAGCATTGCAGTAGCGCGATCGTCCTTCATCGTATAGCTTGTTTGACTCAAAAGTCTTTATTAATGGTTTCTCATGCTTGTTACCGTTCTTAGCACCAGCGCCTTGAGTGTATCTGACGTAAGAGAATCATCTGTCAGTTGTCAGTAATTTCTTGAAGAATTTTTGACAACTTTAAAACTCAATTAGCACAGATTGCCATTCAGCAGAAGCATGGAAAATATATACAGGTTTATCATTAATGAATAAGCTTCACTCAGCAGAGAACAAGAACAGAGCCAAAAAAGATGAAATTAGAGAGAAACTTGATTATTTAATGTCTGTTAGGGCATTGAAGCTTCCGGACTGGCGAAACTTTAATACTCTAGTCAGTGCTAATCAAGATAAAGTCAGAAGTACATGGCTTTCATACATAATTGACTTTTGTTTAATAGCAGCAATATTGTACTTGCTAATTAGATTAGATTTAGACACCTCTATAATTCTATCTTTTACTCTTATAATTTCTCTGTTCATTCAAGATATATTCATGGACGAGATAGTTCGGAGATATTTTAGGAATCCAATGGATTCGTTTAAGGATAAAATGAGATTAGCAGATGAGAAAATTCAAATTATAGTTGTCCAACTATTTCAAAATTCGTGCAAGGTAATCTATACGGCTATCTACTTCTTGCTTGAACGTATTTCTTGCAATTTTTCAAGAAATATCCTCGCCTCTTCATATATCAACGAAGTATGGAAAATTATACAGAGAGCAAGCAGATACTTATCTGCTATATTTAGAAAAATACTTTCTTTTAAACTTCTTAGAATTTTTGAATTCTCTAAGAGTATTTTTAGTATCCCATCACTTTTTTGGAGTTCTTTAGATCTAGCATTTTTGTGGGGCTGGATTAGGCTAAACACACATATACTAGACGAAACAGTCTTTACATACGATATAAGTCGCCTGAGCGACATACTTAACTCTTCGCTAGTAGAAATAAATTTTCATGAAATATTCAGCAGATATTTACCTATAATATTTTTGGCTTATATCTTGACTTATACACCTATATTATTAATCGATTATACGAAAACAGGGGACGACTCGTTAAACGATTTTGAGACAGAATCAGAAAAGATATTCTTCTTTAAAAAAGATTTTTTAAAGGGGATCGTCTTCTACTTTCACTTGGTTTTAATATGGTCTATTCGTGGATACGTTTTAACGACACTAGGAATAATTATTTGTAGGTTCTATCCTTTGATAGGACTTTTATTAATTTTGATAGGAATATACTATGCTTTTGTTGTTGCGTTGCTGAACAGACCAATAAAAAGAATTTGTGTCTTCTTTCTTTCAAGCATGCTTAGTATAACTATACTGGGATCTAATTTCATCAAAATTAGATCTAATGTTCTTGGGCTAACTTTTTTGGCAGCCATAATACCCTTTCTAAATTCTGATAGCTGGCAAATGGTCAATGGGATAAGACCTGTAAACATGCTTCTTGTTGCTTTTATAATTTATTTCTTTCCAATTTTCCTGTTCATTTTTTCTCGTAAAAATCTAATACTTGAAAGATTTCGAACAGAGATGAATTTAGATACTGAAGTAAATAAGGAAGAGCTTTTATCTCAAATGAGAACACTAAAGTCAAGCTTTTGGAAGCCTTTAGTTATATCTGACTCAACTAATCAGTACCTAGATCTAACTTATTTAAATTCACAAAAACTGACGAAGAACGATATTGAAGTTATTTCCAGAAAGATTATTTTCTCATCAATTTTATTTATTTTTATTTTGCCTATTTTGGTATTTCTGTTTTCTCTGATAATTTTTCAGTTTATGCTTAGTGAATCAGTCTTGATAGAGTGGCTTAAGGGCTTTTCAATGCCGAATCCTCTTCAGATTTCTGCCCCCCTTAACATTTACTTAAGCGGACTGTCAGTGCTAAGAGCGAAGGCTTCTATTCTACTTGCACTTTTGAGTACTGTATCAACTCTAGGAACCTTGTTCAGTTCGGAAGAAGATCTATCAGCTTTTCTAGAGAATTCATTTATTAATGATGTGAAAATAGATAAGTACTTATTGATTCTTTGGCGTTGCATGATTAAAAGATGAATTAGAGGTAATCTGCAATGCAATGTCCAGAGTGTGGAGCCACTCACATCCGTAAGAATGGTAAGAGAAAAGGTAAGTGCGATCACGGATTTTGTAGATACTGTTTTGAGACAGTGCGATCGCGGATCTTGTAGATACTGTTTTGAGACAGTCATGTCAAGCAGAGGGAAGTAATTTGTCAGGGTCAAAGGGCTGACCCGATTTGAGAATGCCGTAAATAATGCGAATCAGCTTATGCATGACTGCGCCAACGACCTGCATCTTCGGCTTACCTGCCGCCAGCAAGCGCTGACAAAACGGCTGCATCTGTGGGCAACGTCGCATGAGATGCAACGCCGGGAAGTAGAGCGTTTTACGCAAGCGTCGATTACCAATCTTGCACAAGCGAGTTTTGCCTCGAACAGAAGTGCCCGATTCATGCTCTTGCGGAGTCAACCCGGCAAAGGCTGCCAACTGCCGAGCCGAACTGAAGTGTTGGATGGCACCAATTTCAGCCAAGACACGAGCAGCACTGCTATCGCCAATGCCCACAATCGAGGTGAGCAACTGATGCTGATGTTGCAAGCTGTCATGGGTCTCAATATGTTCGAGCATCGCTTTTTTACCGATGTCACTTGCTCCTTAAGAAAGGCAATGTGCTCGTCGATATCGGCCTTCAATTCCACCGGAGTAATCTTGAGTCGGTTTTTCTCTTGCGTGAGCATTTGCTCCAGCGCATCGAGCCGACGGGTATAGGCTTGTAAAGTGACAACTTCAGCCTCTGACGGTTGCCACAGCGTAGGCTTGAGGTCTCGGCAAAATTGAGCAATCAACTTCGCATCGGCGCGATCACTTTTGGTGCGAACCAGGACTTTGTAGGGTGCGTTGCGACAAGCAAACGCACCATTACTCCCATCGCCCATTCAGCCCAAACTCAACTGGGCATTCACCCCAATTTGGCGAATAAATCCCTTCAATAATCAATCGATGCACACTTGAAAATTGCCAAGATGCTCGACAAAATGGTGCGTTTGCTGTTCAGCAACGCACCCTACAAAATCCGCGATCGCACTTCTCTCCCTCAAATTGACACTCAATGCTGAATGATTAGACTAAGGTTCTGCCAGTGAATCTAACGGTTTTCAACTACTGATGTAACTAGAATCCTATTTTGCGGTACACGCAGTAGCGAAACACCAACGATGAGTAACCAGACTTCCCACAGGATAAAGCCAACGGGGGTCGCTTCTAGCACAGGCATTGCAGGTATAACAGTGGCGAACAGTTCGCTTTGTCCAATCAATAACAGCGGTACGGTGAACAGGCCCCACCAGGCAACCCAGGACTTAAATAGCACCGACGATCGCATCGCCCACCCTAACCCCAACGTCCAGCCTATGAGTAGGGTTTGCCCCAAATGCTCACCAATTACCACTCCACCGTACTGATGCACGGCCTGATAAACAACGCCCACGGCTTCGCGAGTCATCACAGTAGTATTGGGATCGGTATAAAGATGGGCTAACATCGGCACTACAAACACCCATCGCATCAACCCGATCGCTTGCAAAAGACCCGACAAAGCCCCTGCTAGCATTGTTACCAGCAGAAAAGGCGACGGATTGCGGTTTGTCGGCAGCTTCATCACCACATGCAGCAGAAAACTGGTCGGAATCAGCAGCAATGCTGACAGTCCAAAGCCGAACCAGGTGAGGATTAGCCCGGTCCCCCCTCTTTGGAACCTCGTCAACACTACATCAACAGGCTCGCGCAGAATATCGTCATACCCGAAGGTTTGAATCAGCAGCATGTATGGGATATTTGACAGGATGATCAGCAGGATCAATAAAATGCCCGTAGTCCGAATCAGTTGTAAGCGGCGCATAAGAAAACTATCTCCATTGAATGCGTGTTGGTGAAAGACACTAAATAAAATATTGGAGCTAACAATGTGCTGGAAGTTGGCAAGCAACCGTTAGGCAAATAAGTGCAATCACGAGAAAACCGACTCGGATAGCGTGAAGTCGATCCCATCGCCGTCTGAGATTTTTCCAATCATCGGGCAATGATTCTAATCTCAGTTGACCAATCTGATTGTTGATCGGCACTAATCTAACGATGGAAAAAAGGATCAATGAAAACCACAGGATTGCTGCGACCACAGCAAAAAAGAAGGACGGTTGATTCTGGCGCAGTGTAAAAGCCACTCCGATCGTGAGCGCTAATGTCAAGGCATACCAAAATGGCATAATGCGACCGTAAATTAGCGCCAGTGATTTCGATGCAGCTACGTGACATTTATCGTCTAACCGACGAAATTGGGGATGGACAAAAGCACTCACCGC